>JBPCPA010000313.1:0-7595 GCA_050999655.1 Jatrophihabitans sp. | reverse complement strand
ATCGCGATCGAGCAGCAGCCGGAACGGGCCGAGCGGATCCGGCGCAGTGCCGGAGCGCTTGGCGTGCCCGAGCTGCGGGTGGTGCTGGGCGGTGCGCCGTAGACGCCGGCCGGGCTGGCGCAGCCGGCCGCGGTGTTCGTCGGCGGCGGGGTGGCCGATCCCGAGATCCTGGCCGCCTGCCGCGACGCCCTGGCACCCGGTGGCCGGCTGGTGGCGCATGCGGTCACCGTGCAGGCCGAGGCGTTGCTGATCGAGTTGTGCCAGCAGCACGGAGGCGAGCTGACCCGGCTGGCGGTGGATCATGCCGAGCCGCTCGGACGTTTCACCGCCTGGCGCCGGTCGATGGTGGTGACCCAGTGGAGCCACCTGCGAACGTCCTGATCCTGGGTGGCACCGCGGAGGCCCGCGAGCTGGCGGCGGTGCTGGACGCCGACCCAGCGGTCCGGGTGATCAGCTCGCTGGCCGGCCGGGTCCGCCAGCCGCTCCGGCCGGCCGGCGAGGTGCGGATCGGCGGCTTCGACGGCCCGGTCGGCCTGGCCGGCTGGCTGGCCGAGCACTCGATCACCGCGGTGGTGGACGCGACCCATCCGTTCGCCGCGGTGATCAGCGCCAACGCCGTCGCCGGCTGCCGGGACGCCGGGGTCGCGCTGATCCGGCTGGCCCGTCCCGGCTGGCAGCCCGCACCGGGGGATGACTGGCACCCGGTCGAGTCCGGCGCGGCGGCGGCGCGGCTACTGCCAGGCCTGGGCACGCGGATCTTTCTCAGCACCGGCTCCTACCAGCTGGCCGAGTTCGCCCCGTTGCCGTTGTGGTTCCTGCTGCGCAGCATCGAGCCGCCGCACGGGCCGCTGCCCGAGCGCTGCCAGCTGCTGCTGAGCCGCGGGCCGTTCACGCTGGCCGGCGAGCGCGAGTTGCTGCGCGAGCACCGCATCGATGCGCTGGTCACCAAGAACTCCGGTGGCCCGCTCACCTCGGCCAAGCTGCTGGCCGCCCGCGAACTCCGATTGCCGGTGGTGATGATCAGCCGGCCGGTCAACCCGGACAGCGTCGAGGTCAGCGACGTCGAGGCCGCCGCCAGCGCGGTCCGCGCGATCACCGGCTGACCCGCCGACCCAGCGCCGTGCTCAGCTCAGCGCGCCGGCTCGGCTCATTCCTTCTCGCTGACCCGACGGCTCAGCTCATTCCTTCTCGCTGGCTCACTCTTTCTCGCTGGCCAAGGCGTTCACCGCGGCGGCGGTGATGGCGCTGCCGCCGCGCCGGCCGCGCACCGTCAGGAACGGCACCCCGCGCGGGTCGGCCGCCAGCTCGGCCTTGGACTCGGCAGCGCCGACGAAACCGACCGGCAGGCCGAGCACCGCGGCCGGCCGGGCACCCTCTTCGAGCAACTCCAGCAGCCGGAACAGCGCGGTCGGCGCGTTGCCGATGGCGACCACCGCCCCGTCCAGCCGGTCGCGCCACAGCTCCATGGCCGCGGCCGTCCGGGTCATCGCCAGTCGCTCGGCCAGCTCCACCACCCCGTCGGCGGTGAGCGTGCAGATGACGTCGTTACCGGCCGGCAGCCGGGGCCGCGAGATGCCGGTGGCAACCATCCGGCTGTCGCAGAAGATCGGCGCGCCGGCCTGCAACGCCGCCCGGGCGGCGCCGACCAGGTCCGGGCTGTAGACCAGGTCCTCGACCAGGTCGACCATTCCGCAGGCATGCACCATCCGGGTCGCCACCCCGGCCAGGTCGCTCGGCAACCGGCCCAGGTCGGCTTCGGACCGGATGATCTCGAAGGACTTGCGCGTGATCTCCGCGCCGTTCTTGATGTACGCGCTGGTCATCTCTTCCTTCTCGTCAGGCTAGTCGGAGCGGGATCCCGGCGGTGAGCAGCCAGGCCTCGTCCGAGGCGGCGGCAATCCTGCGGTTCAGGGTGCCGAGTTCATCGCGGAACAGCCGACCCATCTGGTGGGCCGGGACGACCCCCCAGCCGACCTCGTTGGTTACCGCAATCGCGGGACCGGGCGCACCGACCCAGGCCTCGACCAGCTCGTCGGTGCGTGCGGCCAGCTGCTGCCAGGCGGCGCTGCCCAGCGGCGCATCCCAGACCTCGCACCGGGTCATCACCTCCGACAGCCACAGGGTCAGGCAGTCGATCAGCAGGACGGTGCCGGTGCGGGTGAGCAGCGGGGCCAGCTCGGTGGTCTCCTCGGTGTGCCAGTCGGCCGGCCGGCGCCGCCGGTGCGCGGCGACCCGCCCGGCCCATTCCGGATCCTCGGCCGAGGGGGCCGGACCCGTGGCCACGTAGGTGACGGGCAACCCGGCGGCGGCGGCTCGCTGCTCGGCCCAGTGGGACTTGCCCGAGCGGGCCGCGCCGGTGACGAAGACCCGGCTCATCGGTCGCTGCGCAGCTGGGCGTACATCAGCAGGTCACGCCACCGGCCGGCCCGGAACTCGGCCTGGCGCAACCGGCCCTCGCAGCGGTAACCGGCCCGATCCAATATCCGGGCCGATATCGTGTGATCGGCATCGACGCAGCTCTCGATCCGGTGGGCCGGGGTGTTGTCGAACAGGTAGCTGCTGAACTGCAGCACCGAGGCGGTGCCCACGCCACGTCCCCGGCCGAAGGGCAGCAGCCCCATCCCGAAGCGCCAGGACCACGAGCCGGCCGCCCCGCCGTAGTAGTGCTGATACCAGCTCAGGTAGCCGGCCAGGCCCTCGGGCACCTCGATGCCGAGAAAGCCGCTGGTCGGGCTCAGGCCACCGTCCTCGGCCAGCCGGCGGCTCAGCCCCACCACGCTGCCGAAGCCGTACCAGGCGTACTCGCCGGCCAGCTCCGGGTCGGCGAACAGCTGGGCGAGCTGCGGCAGGTCCGACTCGGCAAGCGGACGGAGCCGGGACTGGACCGGCGGCCGGTCCGATGGCCGATGCGGTGGATGTTCGGAGCCGGCCAGGCCTTCCGGCCGGGTCTTGTTGGCAGGCGGGGTCTTGTTGGCAGGCTGGGTCTCGTTGGCAGGCTGGGTCTCTTCGGCGGGCGGGGTCTCGGTCATGCCGGCTCCGATCCGGGCGGGTGGGCGGGTAGCAATTCGGGCGGGTGGGCGGGTAGCAATCCGGGCGGGTGGGCGGGTAGCAGCTCGGCCAGCCGGGCGACCTCGAGCCGGCCGGCCGGCAGGATGACCGGCTGGTCCGCACTCGCGTCCAGTAGCCGGTGGAACTGCTCGCGCGGCAGGTCCTGGGCGCCGAGCGCCGCGAAGTGCGGGCTCACCATGTGCAGGTCGATCAGCTCGCCGCCGGCCGCGGCCAGCCGCATCGCCAGTTCGAGCATTGCGAAGTGTCCGGCGTTGGACCGGGCGGCGAAGGTCGACTCGGCGCTGAAGATGCCACCGACCAGCACGCCGAACACTCCCCCGATCAGCTGCTCGCCGTCCCAGATCTCCACCGAATGGGTCAGGCCGATGCCGGACAGCTGCCGGTAGGCCTCGGCCAGCTCGTCGGACAGCCAGCTCTCCACGCCACGCTGCGGGCCGCATCGCTCGATCACCGCCGAGGTCGCCTCGTCCACGGTGCTCGTCCAACCCGACTGGCGGGCATAGCGGGCCAACCGCTTGCGCAACCAGGCCCGCTGTGGCACCAGCACGCCGCGCGGGTCCGGCGCCCACCAGGGCAGCGTGAAATCCAGGGCGGTGCCGACCGTGCGGATCCGTCCGGTGCTCAGGTCCGCGCCCCAGGTCCGGGCGTGCCACTCCCGCCAGTGCTCGGTGGCCGGCGGCCAGGGAAAGAAGCCGGCCCGAAAGGCTGCGGTCAGGGTCTCGGGCCGCAGGTCGGCGCCGACGAAGGCCGGACGGTCACCGGGGCAATCCCACCAGCGCGGCAGCTCCACGTCCCTCCCTTCCCCTACCCTCGGCCGGCTGTCACCGTCTCGGTGAGCCTCGGCGGCTGCCGTCGTGTCAGTAAACTACCGCGAGCGGTGTCACGAATGTCTAAATCGTGCAGCAGGAGGGCAGTTGACCGAAAGCCTGCGGGTGTACCGCTTCGACGCACCGGACGAGGTGTCGGCGGCGCGCTGGGACGCCGCCGCCGGCCCGGGCCTGTACCTCAGCCACCGGTGGCTGTCCTCGATGCATGACCGGCGCTCGGCCCGCCGGGCGGCCTACCTGCTGGTGGAGCGGGCCGGTCGGCCGGTGTCGGTGGCGGTGCTGCTCCGCGCCGAGCGGCCCGGCTTCGTGCTGCAGGAACCGGTCGGGCTGCTGTTCGACGCCGAATTGCGCGACGCCGACCGGGCCGAACTGTCGGGCGAGCAGGACGGCCGGTTGAGCGCGCTGCTCGACCAGTTGCGCCCGGAGCTGGCCGGCTGCTACCCGGTGGCGGTCTGCGTGGCGCCGGTGGGCCTGACGGCGGGGACGGCCGGGGTGAGCGATCCGGAGCTGGCCGGGGCGCTGGTGGCGGCCGCCGACGAGGTGGCCGAGCAGTGGCAGGTACGCAGCCGGGCAATGCTGTACGTCGAGGGCAGTGGCCCGCTGGACGGGGCGCTCGCGGCGGCCGGCTACCGGCCGGCGACTGTGGGCGCGCGGGCGGTGCTGCCGGTGCGCTGGCCGGATCTGGCCGGCTACCTGGCCTCGTTCCCGTCGCTCAAACGCAAGGTGCTGCGCAAGGAGTTGGCCGCCTATGACGGCTGCGGGGTGCGCACCGAGGTGGTGCCCGGCGATCAGCTCGAACCGTTGCTGGGCCAGCTGGCCGCGCTGGGCGCGAAGGTGCAGGACAAGTACGGCAACGGTTATGACGAGGCCGCCTCCCGCGACACCCTGGAGTTCCTGCTGGCCCGGTGCCCCGACCTGACCGCGGCGGTGCTGGCCCGCTCCGACACCGACATCCTGGCCTTTCACCTGTTCTACCGGTACGGCGACGGCCTGTACTCGGCCATCACCGGGCAGGACCACAGCGAGCTGGCCCGGCGGTCGTTCGCGCACTTTCGGGTGCTGTACTACGAGCCGGTCCGGATCGCGGCCGCCGAGGGTCGCCAGCTGGTCGACTACGGGATGGGCCCGCGGCTGGATCAGCTCGCCCGCGGCGGCACGGCCCGACCGCTGACCTGCTGGTTCCGGTTCGAGGCGCTGCCGGCCCAACCGGTGGCCGAACTGCTCGACCTGGTAAGCGGCGCCCAGCGCGCCAGACTGGCGCGGCTGCCCGGCCAGACCTGACCGTCGAGGTCGCACTCGGCGCGACACAGCCCCGGCTCAGCCGCGCAGCGCCGCGGCCAGCGCGACAGCGAAGTCGGCCGAGGTCTGCCGGTCGCGCACCGCTACCCGCAGCCAGTCCGGCCCCAGGCCGGCGAAGGTGTCACCGCGACGAGCGGCGAAGCCGGCCTCGCGCAGCCGCAGCCGCACCTGGTCGTCGCCGCGATGGCGCAACAGCACGTAGGACGCTGCCGGATCGGGCATCACCTGCACCCCGGGCACCGTGACCAGGGCGCTGACCAGCGCCGCGCGGTCACCGGCCAGGCCGGCCGCCCAGGCATCGATCTCAGCGACCGCCTCATCGGAGGAGCAGGCCAGGCAGGCGGCCAGCGCCGGGGTGGAGACCGGCCACAACGGCTGCGCCGCGGCCAACGTCGCCACCAGCTCTGGCGGGCCGAGCAGGTAGCCACATCGCAGGCCGGCCAGCGCCCAGGCCTTGGTCAGGCTGCGGATCACCACCAGCCCGTCCTGCCGGTCGGCGGCCACCGACTCGGGCTCGCCGCTGACGCAGTCGGCGAACGCCTCGTCCACCACGACCAGCCGGCCGGGCCGCAACAGTGCCCGGATGCTCGCCGCCGGATGCAGCACCGAGGTGGGGTTGGTCGGGTTGCCGAGCACCACCAGGTCCGCGGTCTCGGGCAGCTCGGCCGGATCGAGCCGGAACGGCGGTGCCAGCACCAGCCGGTCCACCCGATGACCGGCCGCCCGCAGCGCCCGCTCCGGCTCGGTGAACTGCGGGTGGATCACCACCGGGTGCCGGGGGCGCAGCGCCCGGGCCAGCAGCACGAACGCCTCCGCCGCGCCGGCGGTGAGCAGCACCTCCTCGGCGGTGCGCCGGTGCCTGGCCGCCACCGCCTGCCGGGCCTCGTCCTGGTTCGGGTAATCGCCCAGTTGCTCCAGGGACTTCTCGACCGCGCGGCGGATTCGCTCGGGCGTGCCGCCCTGCCGGACGTTGACCGCCAGGTCGATCAGGCCGGGCCCGACCTCGCTGTCGCCGTGGTGTTGGAGGTCGAGCATCAGTCGCGGCGAAGCAGGTAGGTGTCCATCACCCAGCCGGTGCGTTCGCGTAGCTCGGCGCGGACCGCCACGATCTCGTCGATCACGTCGACCAGCCGGCCCGATCGCAGCACCTCCTGCGGGGTGCCGATGTTCGCGCCCCAGTAGATGTTGAGGTCCGGGTCCTCGATCACCTGGCAGGCCAGTCCCTCGTCCAGCATCACCGCCATGGTGACCGCCGGCACGGTCGGGTCGCCCGCCAGCCGCCGACCGGTGGTGACCACGACCGGCTCGCCGACCAGGTTCAACGGGATCCGATGCTGGGCGGTGAGCGCCTGCACGCTGGTCACGCCGGCGATCACCTGCCACTCGAAGTCGACCTGGCCGCGATCGAGAATGTGGCGGACCACCCGGATGGTGCTGTCATACAGCGACGGGTCGCCCCAGACCAGAAACGCCGCGCAGCCGTCCTCGGCCACCTCGGTGAGCAGCGTCGTTTCCAGCGCCTCGGCACGCTTGACGTGCCACTGGTCCACCGCCGCCTCGTACTCGGCCCGGTTCAGACCGTCGGAGGTGCGCGGCCGGCGCGGGTCGGGCACCTCGACCATCCGGTACGGGCGTTCGGTCAGGTAGCGCCGGCACACTTCCTGGCGCAGTTCGACCAGCTGCCGGCTGTCCTGGCCCTTGTTCAGCACCAGCACCACGTCGACCCGGTTGAGCGCGCGGATGGCCTGCATGGTGACCTGCTCCGGATCGCCCGCGCCGATCCCGATCAGCAAGACGGTACGCACCCATGACCTCCTCGTGGCCGCGTCCGGCCCGCGATGCTCGACGCAGGACGCCGGACGGGCCGTACGACGCACAGGCTATCCCGATCCGGTACATATCGGTGCACGCCGGCCGTCATCGCAGCCACGCACGCGACTGCTCGGCCGACGGCCCCGGGTCAGGAGACCGGGTTGGTGCGCAGCGAGCCGGGCTCCTCGCGCCGGCGGACCTGGATCGAGCCGTAACGCAGCCGCACCTCGTACACCGGTTGGGACCGGGTGGCCGGGCCGTCCACCACCTGACCGTCGGTGATCCGAAAGCTGCTGTCGTGCCACGGGCACACGATGCAGTCACCAGCCAGGGCGCCCTCGTGCAGCGGTGCGCCGCGGTGGGTGCACCGGTCGGCCAGCGCGTGCACGGTCGTCCCGCGACGCAGCAGCAGCACCGGCACCCCGTCGGCGTGCACCAGGGTCGGGGTGTCGGGCGGCAACTGCTCGTCGGGCAGCACGTCGGCCCACTCGGCAGGAGCGACCTGGAACGCCGTGGTGTCTACCCCGACGCCGCGGGCGTAGCTGAGGTGCGCGCCGAGCCAGCCGGCCGCGACCAGCAGGCCGGCAC
>JBPCPA010000298.1:0-5489 GCA_050999655.1 Jatrophihabitans sp. | reverse complement strand
GATCAGCACGTCCGGGCCGAGGATCTGTCGCGCGGTGGCCGGGGGCAGGTCGCGCTGACCGACGTGCAGGACGTCGGCACCGCTGGCCAGCGCGATATCGGCGCGATCGTTGACCGCCAGCAGGGCGCCATGCCGGCGGCAGGCAGCTGCGAAGACTGCCAGCAGCTCGAGCTCCTCGGCCGCCTCCAGTCCCTTCTGACGCAGCTGGACGATGTCGACGCCGCTGGCCAGCACCGCGTCCAGGAACTGCGGCAGGTCACCGCGTTCAGCTCGGGAATCGGTGCACAGGTAAAGCCGGGCGTCGGCCAGCGATGGCTTGCTCACCGCTCCATCCAACCATTGCCGCCCCGCCTGCGGCCGGTAGCGGTGACGGGGTGCATAGCCTGCCCGGGCCCGGCTGAGAGGATGAACTGGTGGCGTTGCGCGGACGGATCGAGGCGGTGCCGCCACAGGGGTTGATCCTGGTCGGCATCGCCTCGGTGCAGTTCGGCTCGGCCTTCGCCGACAAGCTGTTCGACCAGGCCGGCCCGGCCGGCGTGGTGCTGATGCGGCTGGCCTTCTCCGCCGCGGTGCTCCTGGCACTGATCCGTCCCCGGCTGGCCGGTCGATCCTGGCGCGAACTGGCCACGGTGGCCGGCTTCGGGCTGGTGCTGGCTTCGATGAACTGGAGCTTCTACGAGGCGCTCAAACTGCTCCCGCTGGGCCCGGCGGTCACCGTGGAGTTCGTCGGTCCGCTGACGGTGGCGATCCTGGGCTCCCGCCGGCTGCTGGACCTGCTGTGGGCGGTGCTGGCCGCGGCCGGCGTCGGCCTGCTCGCGCTGGACGGTTCGGCGCACTCGCTCAACCCGCGCGGTCTGCTGCTCGCGGTGCTGGCCGGGACGTGCTGGGGTGGCTACATCCTGCTGTCACAACGGGTCGGTTCGAGTTTCGAGGGACTGCAGGGGCTGGCGATCGCGCTCGCAATCGGTACCGTGCTGCTGGTGCCGGCCGGGGTGATCGAAGGTGGCGGGGCGCTGCTGCGACCGCGGGTACTGCTGGGTGGGCTGGCGGTGGCGCTGCTTTCGTCGCTGATCCCGTACTCGCTCGAACTCACCGCGCTGCGCCGGATCAGGGCCGCCACCTTCGGGCTGCTGATGAGCCTGGAGCCGGCGTTCGCCGCGCTGGCCGGCATGGTGGTGCTCGCCGAACGGCCTCGGCTGCGCACCATGACCGCGCTGCTGCTGGTGGTCGCGGCCAGCCTGGGCACCACGATGCAGTCCTCCCGGCTGTCTGCCGGCGAGCCTGCCGAACTCGGTTAGCCTGCGGTCATGCCCGTTCCACGCTGCGACGTGCTCGTCGTGGGTGGCGGTGTGATCGGCGCGACGGCGGCCTACCGGCTGGCCCGCGCAGGCCATCAGGTGCGGCTGGTCGACCACAGCGGCGGCCGGGGCGCGAGCTGGGCGGCGGCCGGCATGCTGGCACCGGTGAGCGAAGCCAGCTTCGGCGAGGCCGCGTTGACGAGGCTGAACCTGGCCGCAGTGCCCGCCTTCCGATCGCTGGCCGCAGAGCTTGAGGCAGGTACCGCCATCTCGATAGGACTGCGCAGCGAGGGCACCCTGGTGGTGGCCTTCAACGCCGATGACAAGGCTGCCCTGGATCGTCTTTCTACTTATCGAGAAAGCCTGAACCTGGACACCGAGCGATTGAGTGGCAGCGCCGTCCGGGCGCTCGAGCCCTACCTGGCCGCCGGCGTGCGGGCCGGCGTGCTCGCCCCTGCTGACCTGTCGGTGGACAACCGGCGCTACCTGGCCGCGGCGCGCCAGGCGGGCATCGCGGCGGGCGTCCGGTTCGACGGCGGGCAGGTGAGCGAGCTGACCCGCCGGGCCGGCCGGGTGACCGGCGTCCGGCTGAGCAGCGGCATGGAACATGCGGCGGCGGAGGTGCTGCTGTGCTCGGGCGCCGCGACCGAGCGACTGGTACGGGCCGGGGTGCAGCCGGTCAAGGGCCAGATCCTGCGGCTGGCAGTGCCCGAACGGCTCCGCGCCGGAGCGGGCAACGGGGTGCTGGGTCACACGGTGCGCGGCCTGGTCCGGGGCAGTGAGGTCTACCTGGTGCCCCGGGCCGGCGGTGAGGTGGTGGTGGGCGCGACCTCGGAGCAGCAGGGTCACGACACCACGGTGACCGCCGGCGGGGTGTATGAGTTGTTGCGCACCGCCTACGAGCTGCTGCCGGTCAGCTCCGAGTTCAGCTTCGTGGAGGCGATCGCCGGCAGCCGGCCGGGTACCGCCGACAACGGCCCGCTGCTCGGCCGGCTCGAACCGGGGCTGCTGCTGGCCACCGGGCACTACCGCAACGGCGTGCTGCTGTCGGCGATCACCGCCACTGCGGTCACCGCACTGGTCGCCGGCGATCCGGTTGCACCAGAATGGGAGCCGTTCGATGCTCGCAGGTTCATCAGCTGAGAGGCCAGCAGTGCTCATCACCATGAACGGACGCGCCCAGCAGGCCGCCGAGGCGATCTCGCTGACCGAGCTGGTGGATCAGCTCAGCGACCGGACCTCGGGCATCGCGGTGGCGGTGAACGGCGAGGTGGTGCCGCGCGGCAGTTGGCCGGTGACCGTGCTCAACGATGGCGATCGGGTGGACGTGGTCACCGCGGTGCAGGGCGGTTAGCGTGCAGGGCGGTTAGCGGTGCAGGGCGGTGAGCGGTTCAGCCGTCGAGCAAGCCGTCCGCCGGCGAGGACGCGGTGGCCCACCAGCGCCGGGGAATCCGGCCCGCCAGCCAGCTGTCGCGGCCGGCCTGCACTGCCAGCCGGATGGCCCGCGCCATCCGCACCGGGTCGGCCGCCCGGGTCACCGCCGAAGCCACCAGCACCGCGTCGCAACCGAGCTCCATCGCCTGCGCCGCGTCCGCGGCGCTGCCGATGCCGGCGTCCAGCACCACCGGCACGCCGGCCTGCTCGACGATCAGGGCGATGTTGTGCCGGTTGCGAATGCCCAGGCCCGAGCCGATCGGTGCCCCGCCGGGCATCACCGCCGCACAGCCCAGCTGCTCCAGCCGACCAGCCAGCACCGGATCGTCGTTGGTGTAGGGCAGCACCACGAAGCCGGCATCCACCAGCTGCTCGCAGGCCGCCAGCAACTCCACCCCGTCCGGCAGTAGGGTCCGCTCGTCGGCCACCACCTCGACCTTCACCCAGTCGGTCTCCAGCGCCTCCCGGGCCAGCTTGGCGGTCAGCACCGCCTCGGCGGCGGTCCGGCAACCGGCGGTGTTGGGCAGCACCCGTACCCCACCGGCCCGCAACACGTCGAGCACCGAACCGGACGAGGCCGGGTCCACCCGGCGCATCGCCACCGTGGTGAGTTCGGTTCCCGACTCGGCCAGCAGGTCGGCCAGGCCGTCCAGGCTTGCCGCGCCACCGGTGCCCACGATCAGCCGCGAGCTGAACCTCTCACCCGCGATGAGCAGGTCATCGTCCTGGTTCACAAGGCGATCCGGGACTCGACCCGGGCTCGTCGGACCGGCGCGGCGAACGGCAGCGCGATCAGCACCGCCACCACGAACGAGGCGATCGAGGCCGACAGCCACGGGTGGTTCAGGGTGTGCAGATCGGTGCCGGCCCGGGTCCAGAAGGCCGACCAGTGCTCCAGCGAACCCGGGTTGATCAGCTGGTAGACCACGAAGCCGACCAGCCAGGCTGCCAGCATGCCCGGCCGCAGCGGCGCGTCGGCCGAGACGTCCCAGTGCCGGCCCCTGGTGCGCAGCCAGGCGGCGATCAGCGCTCCCGACATCGGGATGAACACCGCGCCGATCAGGTAGAGAAAGTTGGCGTAATCGTAGATGTTGATGCTCAACGCCAGCACCGTGGTCAGCGTCCCGATGAGCAGCGTCAGCACTCGCCGGTCCCAGGACGGGCGCAGGTTCTGCAACGAGATCGCGGTGGAGTAGACGTTGGCAAAGCTCTGGTCGGTCTCGCGGATCACCAGCACGGCAAAGGCGATGGTGCCCAGCGGCAGCCCGATGAACAGGTCGAAGAGGCGGTTGCCGTCCTGGCTCACCCGCGCCAGCGCGATCAGGCCGATCACCAGACAGGCAACCTGGGTGAGGCCATAGCCGAGAAAGCCGCCGGCGAAGGCGGCCCGCCCCGAGCGCGAGTGCCGGGCGTAGTCAGCGCCCAGCGGAACCCACGAGATGGTCAGCGCCATCGCCGAATCCACCGCCAGCCAGAAGCCGGTCCAGGAGCCGCTCGGGTGCGACCACGGCTCGCGTAGCAGCCCGACGGCCAAGACCACCAGCGCCAGCACCACCAGCACCGAGACGTACTTGCGCAGCGCCCGGATCCAGCCGAGCGGGCGGATCGTCAACGCCGTGGTGACCGCGCCGGCAGCCAGGATGCACAGCCAGCGCGGCAGGTCACCGTGGGTCAGGGCCGCCAGACCGGCGGCAATGGTGACCAGTTCGAAGACCGCCCAGCCCAGGCACTGGGCGATGTTGAGCGCCGTCGGCAGGAACGAGGCACGGGCACCGAGCAGCCCGCGCAACAGCACCATGGCCGGTGCTCCGGTTCGCGCGCCGAGGACCAGCGAGGCCCCCAGGATCAGCCCGCCCAGCACCGAGCCCACGACCGCGGCGGTGACGGCCGCCACGAAGCTCAGCTGCGGCACGCCGTAGGGCGCGAGGATCGCGATTGCACCGCTGAAACCGAGCAGGCTCACCCCGAGATTTCCCCAGAAGCCGAACTGGTCGAACACGCTCAGGGTGCGCGGTGCCGCGTCGTTGAGCGTGACCGGGGCCTCCGCCGACCCGGCGTCGGGTGGTCGAACTCCGGTTGAGGAACGAACATCGACAGCCATAACTGCCTCTCCCTTCGCCGGTACTAACCGGATCAGGTTCAAGCGGTCGGTGGCCATTGCAGCAGTCGCTGCGCCGCCACCCTCTCAGCCCGACAATCCGGGCTCCCGCGGGGACTCCCTAAGGTTAGTGCGTGCCCACCGATCCCGGTACCACTCCTGTCGCGCTGACCATCGCCTCTTCGGACTCCGGCGGCGGCGCCGGCATCCAGGCCGACCTCAAGGCCTTCGCGCGGTGCGGGGTGCACGGGCTGTCGGCAGTCGTCGCGCTCACCGCGCAGAACACCCTCGGGGTGAGCGCCATCCACGAGTGCCCGCCGGACTTCGTAACCGCCCAGCTGGCCGCGGTGTTCGCCGACCTGCCGCCGGGGGCGGTCAAGACCGGCATGCTGCTGTCCGCTCCCATCATCGAGGCGGTCGCGGCGGACCTGGCCGACCGCGACGTGGCCCTGGTGCTCGATCCGGTGATGATCGCCTCGTCCGGTGCCCGGCTACTGCGCGCGGACGCGGTACAGGCACTGGTCGAGTTGCTGTTCCCGCTGGCCACCGTGATCACTCCGAACCTGATGGAGGCGCAGGCGCTGACCGGACGCGACACCGAGGACCGGGCGGTGCTGGCGCAGGCACTGGTAGGGATGGGCGCACGGGCCGCGCTGGTG
>JBPCPA010000244.1:0-5318 GCA_050999655.1 Jatrophihabitans sp. | reverse complement strand
CAGCCGGTTGGCGATGTCGTCGTCGACGACCTGGCCCAGGACGATGATCCGATCCCGCAGCAGCCGGTCATAGATCGAGTCACTGAGGTTCATGCCGGCGCTGGGGCTGCGCGATTCGATAATCCGGATCGGCTCCGGACGGCTGGCCGTGGCAGGGTTGAACCCGACCTCGGGTGCCCGCTGGGCGTCAAAAGAGCTCACTGGCCGTTCCTTCCTAAGATGTGCCTGCCTGCTGGTGCGGTGGGCTCGGCTCCTATCGACCCTAACGGCACGGGCGGGCCCGGGACTCCCGGAACCGCCCGCGTTCGCTCAGGGCATGAAAGCCGCAGCGCTAGTTCTCGTCCCGGTTCTCGGCGGGTTCGTCGGCCGGGTCCTCGTCGAGTTCGCCGGCCGCATCCTCGAGGTCCTCGAGTTCGGCCTGGCCCTCCGGAGTGGACAGCGCCGACAGGTCCACCCGGTTGCCCGAGGCGTCGGTGACGGTTGCCGATTCGAGCACCGTGGCAAGTGCCTTGTTGCGCCGCACGTCGGCCACCAGCGCGGCGATGTTGCCGGCCTGCACGATCTGGTCAGCGAACTCCTGCGGCGCCATGCCGTAGCGCTGGGCCTGCCGGACGATGTACTCGGTCAGCTCGGCGTCGGACACCGACACCGCCTCGGCGTCGGCGATCGAGTCCAGGATGAACTGGGTCTTGACCGACTTCTCGGCGATCTCGCGCAGCTCGGCGGTGAACTCGTCCTTGCTCTTGCCCTCGGTCTCCAGATATTTGGTGAAGGCGTCGTCGTCGTGGCCGAGCTGATGCACCACGTCGTGCTCGCGCCACTCGATCTCGGCGGCCACCGAGGATTCCGGCAGCGGCACCTCGGTCTGGGCGACCAGCAGTTCCAGCACCTTGTCCCGAGCCTCGGCACCCTGGCCGAGCACCTTCACCCGATCCAGCCGGGTCCGCAGATCGGCCCGCAACTCCTCGATGGTGTCGAACTCCGAGGCCAGCTGGGCGAACTCGTCGTCGGCTGCCGGCAGCTCGCGCTCCTTGACCGAGTTGACCAGCACGGTGATCTGGGCCTGCGCGCCGGAGTGGTCACCGAAGGCCAGGGTGGAGCCGAACTCGGCGCTGTCGCCGGCCGACTTGCCGGCGATGGCGTCGTCCAGGCCCTCGATCAGCTCACCGGAGCCGACCTCGTAGGACATCCCCTGGGCCGAGCCGCCCTCCACCTCGACCCCGTCGACGGTGGCGGTCAGGTCGATCGAGACGAAGTCGCCGGTCTGGACCGCCCGCTCGACGCCCTTGAGCGTGCCGAACCGGGCCCGCAGCGCCTCGAACTGCTCGCCCACCTCGTCGTCACTGACCTGGGCGTCCTCGACGGTGACCGCCAGCCCGTCATAGGCCGGGACGGTGATCTCGGGCCGGACATCGACCTCGGCCGTGAAAGCCAGGTGGTCGTTGTCCTCTAACTGGGTCACCTCGATGTCGGGCTGTCCCAGGGCCTTGACGCCGGTCTCGCGCACCGCATCGGTGTAGGCCTTGGGCAACGCCTTGTTCACGGCCTCTTCGAGCACTGCCGCGCGACCGATCCGCTGATCGATGATCCGAGCCGGCACCTTGCCCGGGCGGAAGCCGGGCACCCGGACCTGCGACCCGATCGTCCGGTACGCCTCGTCCAGGCTGGACTTCAGCTCTTCGAAGGGCACTTCGACCGCTAGCTTGACGCGGGTCGGGCTCAGGCTTTCGACGCTGCTCTTCACGATGCGCTCTTACTCCTCAACTTCACAGGTCAGATGTCTTGAATGCGGCCGCGCGCGGCGGGCTCGCACCGCGGCCGTTGGGTCAGGCTCGTCGGGGTGACAGGATTTGAACCTGCGACCCTCCGCTCCCAAAGCGGATGCGCTACCAAGCTGCGCTACACCCCGATACGCGCCCTGCCACCCGAACCGCGCAGCAGAACACCTACCGACCGGCAAGTGTACGGGTGCGGCGGCCGAACGGGTGCGGCGGCCGAACGGGTGCGGGGCCGAGCACACGCTAGGCTGTCCCGGCAGGCTGCAAGCCGGACGGGTTGTTCTCCGACGATCTGCCAGCTTCGCGGGCGTAGCTCAATGGTAGAGTCTCAGTCTTCCAAACTGATTGTGCGGGTTCGATTCCCGTCGCCCGCTCGCTGTCTCGGCCAGCGGGCCGTTGGCCCTCAGGGCCTCCGCGTCGAACACCCCGTCAGCCAGCAGACGGTATGGTCTCCGTCCTCTCCTCGTAGGCCCGCAGTGTGTAAGCGTCGGGTACGTATTATTGTCTGCGGTTGCAGCATCGGGTCCCTTTTATTGACTGCAGCCATCCCCGCCCGGATTTGTGCGATTGCCTCTCAATTGCTTCTGTATTCGGTTTCGGAATAGTAAACATGGGGCTCCTAGCCCAAATCAGGTCGTACTTCCCATTGACGTGCCGACATTTCCGTCGCTAAGTTTCGCGCCGTAGCACCACCGGCTGGTGGTGACAGGCTCGAATAGGCCAAGTCCCCCTCTGAATTGGCCTCTTCGCCATGCCCGGAAGGAGACGCAGCTCCGAAAGAAGGCACGGATCGAGCCGCGGCCGGCGCGAACATCCCCAGCGTCTTTCACGCCGCGGCGGGTCCAGATGTGCATCCACCCCCGTACCCCGAAAGGCTCAGATGATGTTGTTGACCAGATCGCGCCGTGCCGGCGCGATTCTCGGAGTTGCCGGTCTGGCGACTCTTGCTCTTGCTGGTGTGGCTACCGCCGGCCCGGCTGGGGCGGTTGCCCACAATGTGGCTAACCCGTATTCGCCCGCTGCCGGTCACCCGTACCGCCACGGTGTGATGCCGACGAAGTCGGTCCAGGCCAAGATGAACTCCTACGCCGCCCAGCATCCGGCGGTGCCGGCCGCGACCGGCACCGAAACACTGTCCTACGGCGGTGGCATCGACGGCATCGGCGTGCAGAACGGGCACTCGAAGGTGTATTTCGTGTTCTACGGCAACCAGTGGGGCACACAGACCACCGACGCCAACGGCAACGCGAAGTTCTCCGGTGACGCCAACGGCGCCGCCGGCGCCGCCCAGCAGATGTTCAAGGGCATCGGCACCAACAGCGAACTGTGGTCAGCTGACCTGACCCAGTGGTGCGACGGTGCCGGCGTCGCGACCGGTGCGGTGGTCTGCCCCGCCGGCGCCACCCACATCCCCTACCAGACCGGTGGCGTGCTGGCCGGGGTCTGGTATGACAACGCAGGCGCCTCACCGGCGACCGCCTCCGGTCACCAACTCGGGGTCGAGGCGGTCAACGCCGCAGCGCACTTCGGCAACACCACCGCCGCGTCCAACCGGCTGGCCTACTACGTGATCCTGTCCCCGCACGGCACCAACCCGGACAGCTACCAGGGCCAGTACTGCGCCTGGCACGACTACAACGGCGACAGCACCCTCACCGGCGGCGGAGTCTCATCGCCCTACGGCGACATCGCCTTCTCCAACCAGCCCTACAACATCGACTCCGGCGCCGGCTGCGGCGCCGGCCTGGTCAACTCCCCCGGCACCCTGGACGGCTGGACGATGAGCCTGGGCCACGAGTGGCACGAAATGATGTCAGATCAGAACCCGGCCGGTGGCTGGACCAACCACACCGGTTCGTCCTACAACGGCCAGGAGAACTCCGACGAGTGCGCCTACCTGCAGACCGGCACCGGCCACATCGCCAACGTCTCCTTCGGCTCGTTCGGCACCTACGCCGAGCAGGGCAGCTGGTCCAACGACACCAACGCCTGCGCAATCACCCACCCGATCGTGGGCGGCGGCGGTACCGGCAACACGGTGACCGTCACCAACCCGGGCTCGAAGACCGGCACGGTGGGCACCGCGACCAGCCTGCAGCTGAGCGCGTCAGACTCCGCCTCCGGCCAGAGCTTCACCTGGGGCGCCACCGGCCTGCCGACCGGGCTGTCGATCAGCTCGTCCGGCCTGATCTCGGGAACGCCGTCGGCGGCGGGCACCTTCACCGTCACCGCGACCGCGACTGACACCACCGGCGCTTTCGGCTCGGCGAGCTTCACCTGGACCATCAGTGGTGGCGGCGGCGGTGGCTGCTCCAGCCCCGGCCAGAAGCTCGGCAACCCCGGCTTCGAGACCGGCTCGGCCTCCCCGTGGTCGGCAAGCTCCGGCGTCATCGACAACTCCTCCGGCGAAGCCGCCCACTCCGGCAGCTGGAAGGCCTGGATGGACGGCTACGGCACCACCCACACCGACACCCTGTCCCAGTCGGTCACCATCCCGGCGGGCTGCACGGCAACGTTCAGCTTCTACCTGCACATCGACACCGCCGAGACCACCACCAGCACCGCCTACGACAAGCTCACGGTCAAGGCGGGCAGCACCACGCTGGCCACCTACTCCAACCTCAACAAGAACACCGGCTACGCACTCAAGAGCTTCATCGCACCGGCCGGCACCACCAGTGTCAGCTTCACCGCTACCGAGGACTCCTCACTGCAGACCTCGTTCGTCATCGACGACACCGCGTTCACCGTGTCATAGCTTCACCGCGACAGACCAGCTCCACCGCGACAAGCTACAAGCCCGCCGGGATCCCCCACCCGGCGGGCTTCTAGCTGTCCCGCTCGGATTCAGGCCACCCGCCCGGGGCGGAACCGGCTGGTCAGGTGCGGCGCAACGCCCCCGACCGGACCGGTGTCAGCCGCTGGCGGCCAGTTGGCCGCAGGCCCCGTCGATCTCGCGGCCGCGGGTGTCGCGGACCGTTACCGGCACGCCGTGCAGCGCCAGCCGGTCGACGAAGGCGTCCTCGACGTGCTTGGGCGAGGCGTCCCACTGCGAACCCGGTGTCGGGTTGAGCGGGATCAGGTTGACGTGCGCGAGCCGGCCGGACAGCAACTGCCCGAGCAGGTCGGCGCGCCACAGCTGGTCGTTGACGTTGCGGATCATCGCGTACTCGATGGAGTACCGGCGTCCGGTCCGCGCGGCGTAGCCGTCGGCCGCCTCGAGCACCTCGCGCACCGGCCAGCGGGTGTTGACCGGCACCAGGGTGTTGCGCAGTTCGTCGTCCGGGGCGTGCAGTGACACCGCCAGGGTGAGATTGAGCCCCTCACCGGCGAGGCGTTGCATGGCGGGCACCAGGCCGACCGTGGACATAGTGATCGACCGCTGGGCCAGTCCGAGCCCGGCCGGGGCGGGATCGACCAACCGGTGCAGCGCCGCGATCACCCGGTTGTAGTTGGCCAGCGGCTCGCCCATTCCCATGAACACCACGTTGGACAGCCGTACCGGGCCGCCGGGCAGCTCGCCGTTGGCCGCCACCCGGG
>JBPCPA010000231.1:0-18773 GCA_050999655.1 Jatrophihabitans sp. | reverse complement strand
AATCCCCGCTCACCCGGCCGGCCGGCGACCGTTGCCGGCCGATGGCGACGCCACCGTCCCGGCCGGCCGGCAGCTCCGCGGCGTTGGCCGGTGCGAGGCCGGCGAGTTGGATCGCACCGGCCTGCCCGGCCGGCGGGAGCGTGCCGGTCTGGTCGGTCGGTGAGCCCTGCTGCCCGGCCGGCGAGCCGGTTCCGGTTAGCTGCAGGCTTCCGATCAGGGCAACCGGCCCCGCTGGGTCAGCGACGCCTGCCGGGGCGGTGGACACCCCCGAGCCAACTGGTACCGCCGAGCCGGCTGGGAACGACGGGCCGGCTGGGAACGACGGGGCGGCCGGAATCGGTAGGACCGCGACCGGTTGGTTGGTTGGCGAAGCCGTGCCGGCAGTTGCCGTCAGCTCCGGCCCGGTCAGCGAGGTCCCCGCCAGCCCGCTGGGCGTGACCGGCGGCAGCTCACCGGCCGGATCGGAGGCCGCCGTGGCAGGCCCGTCGGCGCCGATCCAGGCCGGCTGCCGCGGGGTGAGCGCCGGTGCCAGGTCGGCCAGCGTCAAGGCCGCGGTTTGCTCCTGCGCGGCGGCCGAGCCCGGGGCCGCGGCATCGGAGTTGACGGCGGTATCGGAGTTGACGGCGGTGGCGGACCGGCCGGCGTGCCGGCCCGGCCGGGTGGTGCCGGCCGACTTGCCCGCTTCGGCCCGCTGCCGGCCGCTGGCCGACTCGCGAGATTCGCCAGGTTCGCGAGATCCGCCAGGCCGGCGTGATTCGTCGCGCTCGGTCTGCGCCGCGTCGGTCCGGCCAGCCGGATCGGGCTGGCCGGCCAGCACCGCGGCAAAGGTGCCGCCGTTCGTGCCCGAGTCCGCACCGGGCGAGCTGTCCGGCGCGGCCGGCATCGAGGGGGCGGCGGGTGTGATCATCAGCGACATCAGCGCACCGCCCCGGCCATCAGTCCGGTGATCTTTCTGACATAGTTCTGGGTTTCGGTGTACGGCGGAACGCCACCGTACTGCTCGACCGCACCGGGCCCGGCGTTATAGGCGGCCAGCGCCAGCGGGACGCTGCCGAACTTCTGCAGGTAGCCCGACAGCAGCTGCGCCGCGCCCTGCACCGCCTGGCTCGGGTTCCACGGGTCGACGCCGAGACCGCGGGCGGTGCCGGGCATCAGTTGCATCAGGCCTTGCGCACCGGCCGGGCTGACCGCCGCGGTGTTGCCGCCGGACTCGGTTTCGGCAACGGCACCAAGCAATCCGGTGGGCAACCGGTAGCGGGCCTCGTTCTGGGCGAACAGGGGCGAGTAACCGCTCACTGCGACCAGCGCCGACTGCCCCGCCATTGCCGAATCCGGGCCGGCGACCGGCGTCGAAGCGGCGGCCTCGGTGCCGACGATCCGGCGGATGCTCGTCGGGGTCTGGTACACGCTCTGGATCTTGACGTTCTCGCCAGGTTCGGGGGCGGCGATCATCATGTTGTTACCGAGGTAGATGGCCACGTGATAAGCCGGCTGGCCGAAGCTGAGGATGTCACCGGGTTGGGCCTGGGCCAGGCCGCCGACCGCGGTACCGGTCCTCGCCTGGTCGGCGGCCACCCGGGGCAGCGAGATGCCGAGATCGCCGTAGGCGCGTTGCACCAGGGCCGAACAGTCGAGCCCGCTCGGGGTGGTGCCGCCGAAGACGTAGGGCACCCCGAGGTACTTCTTGGCCGAGGCGACGATCTGGTCACCGGTGACCGAGCCGGCCGCCGGCGTGGCGCCACCGACCGCACCCGCCAGGGCGGTGGCGAAGTTGGCCGCGTTGCCGCTGCTGCCGGTTGCCGAGCCAGGCGTGGCGAGGGCCGCCCTGCCGACCGGGGCGGCGGCGGTGCCGCTGAGACCGGCCTGGATCTGGGCGATCCGGGCCAGCACCGCGTCCATGCTGGAAACCTCGATGCTCATCCGGCCGCACGCTCCTCGGCACCGTGCCGGCTGATCGACACTTCGTCCTGCTCGCGCTGCGCGGCGCTCAGGGCGGCGCTGGTGCGGGCCTGCTGGTCGCGTTCGTGCAACCGTTCCACGGTGCGCCGGGACCGGGCCGCTGCGGTGAGCTCGCCGAGGCCGGTGCTGACCCGCGCCTCGGCGAACAGCACCCGGTTGGCTGCGGCAGCCAGGGTCGCAGCGGCGGCCAGTTGGCTGGTCGCCTCGGCCTGGAACTGCGCCCCCGTCCCGCTCGGTGAGCTGGTCAGCGCCGACACCCGGGCGGCCTGCGCGGCATGCTGCGCGCCGGCCAGTCCGGCATCGCGCCGCGCCACCGCGACCCGCTGGGCCACCAGATCTTCCTGGGCCTGCCGGGCCCGCAGCACGGTCGGCAGCCAGTTGCGGGCGCTCATCCAGACACCTCGGCCAGCGCCGGGTCATCGGCCAGCACCGCGCTCAGCGCAGCCCAGCTGCGTTCGGCCGGGCTCTGATCGGCCATGTCCTGCTGTAGAAAGCCCTCCAACGCCGGCCACAGCGCCAGCGCCTGGTCGGCCCGCGGGTTGGTGCCGCTGACGTAGGCACCGATCTCGACGAGTTCCTTGACGTCGCGGCGGGCGGCCAGCAGTTGCCGGGCCCGCCGGGCGAGTTGCTGCTGGCGGGGGGAGGTCACCGAGTTGACCACCCGCGACACCGATTCGAGTATGTCGATGCTGGGAAAGTGCCCAGCGGTGGCCAGCCGGCGGTCGAGCACGATGTGCCCGTCCAGGATCGAGCGGGCAGTGTCGGCCACCGGCTCGTTGTGATCCTCGCCCTCGACCAGGACGGTGTACAGCCCGGTGATCGAACCGTGCTCGCCGCCACCGGCGCGCTCCAGGATCCGGGGCATCATCGCGAACACCGACGGCGGGTAGCCGCGGGAGGCCGGCGGCTCACCGGCCGACAGCCCGATCTCACGCTGCGCGGTGGCCAGCCGGGTGATGCTGTCCATCAGCAGCAGCACGTCCTGCCCCTGATCGCGGAACCATTCGGCGATCCGGGTCGCCACGAAGGCCGCCCGCAACCGCACCATCGGGGGTTGGTCTGAGGTCGCGATGACCACCACCGCGTTGGCCAGGCCGTCCGGGCCGAGGTCGTTGTCCAGGAATTCCCGGACCTCCCGGCCACGCTCGCCGATCAGGGCCACCACGGTGATCTGTGCCGAGGTGCCGCGGGTGATCATCGACAGCAGGCTGGACTTGCCCACGCCGGAGCCGGCGAAGATGCCCACCCGCTGGCCGCGGCCGACGCTGATCAGCGAGTCGATCGCCCGCACACCCAGGCTCAACGGCTCGTTGACCCGGCGCCGGCTGAGCGCGGCCGGCGGTGCCATCTCCACCGAGACCTGATCCAAGGAGGCAGGTAGTGGCCGGCCGTCCAGTGGCTGGCCGAGACCGTCGAGCACCCGGCCGCGCAGCTGCGCGCCGACCCCTACTCGCAGCGGACCGCCGGTGGCCGACACCCGATCACCGTTGCCGATGCCGGCCATCGGGCCCAACGGCAGGCAGGTGCAGTTCTGGTCCTCGACCGCCACCACCTCGGCCAGCACCGGCTCGGGTCCGCTGCCGATGCAGAGCAGGTCACCGATCCGGCCGGTGATGCCAGACACCGTGACCGACAGGCCGACCACCCGGCAGACGTAGCCGTAGCTGCGCGGCCGGCTGAGTTCGACCAGTTCGCGCAACCGGTGCCGGGCGCGGTCGGCCACCAGGGTGGCGGTGTCGGTAACCATCAGGCGGTCTGCTCCCGCAGCCGGGCGATCGCCGCGGTGAGCCGGGCGTCGATCGAAGTGGCCGCCGAGCGGGCGAGCGCGTCGCCGTCGGCCAGCGCGGGATCGCACTCGAAACTGAGCCGGGCCGCGGCGCCGGCCTCGATGGCGCTGATCAGCGCGCCGGCGTCCGGGCCGGTCAAGCTCTGGTAGTCCGACGGGCTGAGCCACACGGTCACCGGCTCGTTGTCCGGCGCCAAGCGCAGCACCCGGGTCAGCGCGGCCGAGGCGGCGGTGACCGGATCGCGCAGCTCGGCGCCGAGCAGGGACTGGGCCAGCTCCACCGCGGCGGCCAGGATCTGGTCGCAGATCTGGTCGGTCAGCTGCACGACCGTCTGATCAAGCCGGCTGGCCGCGACGTCCACCGCCTGCAGCAGCGAGGCCAACCGGTCGCCGTGCTCGGCTTCGCGCCGTTTGAGTTCGGCCTGCGCGCTACGGGCCAAGCCGGTCTGCAGCTCGCTCGCCTCACGGACGCCCTGCGCCCAGCCCTGGGCATAGCCGACCGCGCGCGCGTCGCCGCGGGCCTGGTCGACCAACTCGCTGGGCACGCCGGCCCGACCGGTCAGGACGAAGGACGCGCCGGCCGGGGTGTCAGGCAACGAACTCGTCCTCTTCGCCGCGCCGAACGATGATCTGACCGGACTCCTCGAGCTCACGGATCACCCGGACGACCTCGGTCTGCGCCTCCTCGACGCTCTGCACCCGGACCGGGCCGAGCAGCTCGATCTCTTCGGCCAGCGTCACGGCGGCCCGCTCGGACATGTTGTTCATGATCTTGGCGTGCACCACGCTGGCCACGCCCTTGAGCGCGATGGCCAGGTTGGCGACCTCGACCTGACGCAGCACCAGTTGCACCGCGCGGTCCTCGAGATTGATCAGGTCCTCGAACATGAACATCCGGCTGCGGACCTCTTCGGCCAGTTCCGGGTCGCGCTCCTCCAGGCCCTCCATGATCAGCTTCTCGGTGCCGCGATCGGCCCGGTTGATGATCTCTACCAGGGGCTGCACGCCACCGACCGCGGACAGTTCGGAGGGCACCAGCAGGGTCGCCATCCGGCGCTGCAGGTTGGCCTCGATCTGGTGGATGATGTCGGGCGAGGTGCGGTCCATGGTGGCGATCCGGTGCGCGACATCGGCCTGCAGGTCAGCGCCGAGGCCGGCCAGCACCTTCGATGCCAACGGTGCCGGAATGTGCGCCAACACCAGTGCAATCGTCTGCGGGTGCTCGTCGGAGATGAAGTTCAGCAGCTGCCTGGCATCGGCGTTCTGCAGGAACTTGAACGGCAGGTCGAACATGGTGGTGGACAACCGGTCCATGATGGCACCGGCGCGGCCCTCCCCCAGCGCTGACATCAGCAGCGCCCGGCTCTGCTCCAGGCCGCCGCGCACCACCGAATCACCTGATGCCTGAAGGATTCCGAACTCCCGCAACACTGCAGCCGACATCTCGGCGGGCACGTCACCGGCCCGCGCGATCTCGATGGCCAGGTCTTCCAACTCGGCGTCGGACAGCTCGGCGAGCACCTTTGCCGAGGCGTTGCGGTCCAGCTGCAACACCAGGATCGCGGCCTTGCGGCGTCCGGTCAGTCCCCGGGTCAACTCGGCCGGCTCGGCGATGACGCCGGCCGCCAGCGGGGTTCCGATGGTGGATACCGTCGCGAGGGTCTCAGCCATGCTCAGCTCTCCTTGGTGTTCAGCCAGGTGCGCAGCAGCCGGGCGACCTCTTGCGGCTGGCTGTCGGCCATCTCGGTCAGATCACGTTGCCGGGCCTGGTTGATCGCGGCCTCCCGGCTCTGCGGCGGCACGATGTCACGCGGCGCGGGCGGCAACGACCCGGGCGAGTCGTTCAAGGTGGACAGGAACGTGTCCAGGTCGTCGGTGTCGTCCTCGGGTTTGCGGCGGCGCCGGTTGGCCAGCAGGCTCACCACGATCACCGCGATCACCAGCAACACCACACCACCGGTCTTGAGCATCGACATCAGCTCGGCCCGGCTCTTGGCGCCCGCCGCGGCCGAGGCAGCGGCCTTGGCCGCCTTCTGCGCGGCGTCGGCGGCCGAGGTGTCGAACGGCTGGCTGGCCAGCGCCAGGGTGTCACCGCGTTTGGGGTCCAGGCCCACCGCCGAGCTCACCAACTGCTTGACCTGGGCCTCGTCCACCGGCGGTGCGTTCTTGTCCAGCAGCACCGCCACGCTCAGGGCCCGGACGCTGCCGGGGGCCGCGTCGATGGTCTTGGTGACGTTGCCGACCGCGTTGTCCTGGGTATTGCTGGTCTTTCGGTACCCGCCGGACGCGGTCGCGCCGGGCGCGGCGGTCGGGCTGGGCGACGCCGCGCCGAGCACGCCACCGCTGCCGGCCTGGCTGGGACCGTAGGTCTCCTCGGTGCTCGCCTGCGACAGCGGCGGTACCCCGCTGGCGTAGACCGGCATGTCGGAGACGGTGTGGTTCTTGTCGTAGTCCAGGTCGGCATTCACCGTCACCACCGAATGGCCCGGGCCGACGATCTGGTCCAGCATCTGCTGCACCGAGGCGCTGAGCTGCTTGTTGTAGGCGGCGATCGCCGCGGTCCGGGTGTCGGCGGTAGCGCCGTCGTTGCCGGCGCCGGCGGCCGAGAGCACCTTGCCGGTGGCGTCGGAGACGCTGACCTGGTCCGGGCTGAGATCGGGGACGCTGGAGGCCACCAGGTTGACCACCGACTGCACCTGCCCGGAGCTCAGGGTGGTGCCGGGCTCGGTGGTCAACAGCACCGAGCCGGTGGTCTTCTGGGTGCCGTCGTCGAAGACACTCTGTTGCGGAATCGCCAGGTGCACCTGGGCATCGGCCACCCCGTTGATCGACTTGATGGTCTTGGACAGCTCGCCTTCCAGGGCCCGCTGGTAGTCCACGTGCTGCTTGAACTCCGAGGTGGTGATGCCTTCCTGGTCGAGCAGGCTGTAGCTGGAGCCGTTGGACGACGGCAGGCCGGCCGAACTCATCGTCAACCGGCTGCCGTAGACGTCCTTCTGCGGCACCAGGATCTCGGTCCCGTTGGCGGCGAGCTGGTAGGGGGTCTTGCTGGTGTTGAGCTTGTCGATGATGCCGCTGGCATCGGTCGGCGAGAGGTTGGTGAACAGCGGCGCGTAGCTTGGCTTGGCGGCCCAGTTGGAGAACGCGAAACCACCGATGACCAGTGCTAGCGCGGCAGCCACGGTGACCGCCTTCTGACCGGGCGTGAATGCCAGGAAGCCACGCCAGAACCGCTGCAGGGTAGCCAGGATCTTCTGCTGCATCGTCTTATGCCTGCATTCCCATGATCTGGTTGAAGGCGTCAATGCCCTTCGTGCGAATGGTGGTCGCCAGCTCGGTCACCAGCGAGGCCTGGGTGGCAGCGATGGTGTAGTCGTGGATGTCGGTCAGGTCACCGGTGGCGGCCTGTACCGCAAGCGAATCTGCCTTGTCCTGGGAGGATTGGACGGCGTTGATGCCCTTGTCGAGCATCGAGGCGAAGCTCGAGCCGGCCGAGCCGCCGGCCGCTGCCGCGTCGGTGCCGGCGGCTGGACCGGTGGCGCCGACGCCGACGGTGGGCAGGGTGGCGCTGAGCGCGCCGATCGCGGGGATGGTCATGATCAGTGGTTCTTTCCGATGTCGATGGCGTCCTGGTAGGTCTCGCGGGCCCGATCCACCACTGCGGCGTTGGCCTGGAAGGAGCGCTGGGCCATGATCAGGTTGCCCATCTGCTCGCCCATATCGATGTCGGGCAGCCGCACGTAGCCCTTGGCGTCGGCCAGCGGGTTGTCCGGCTGGTAGGTCAGCCGGCCCTGGGCGCTGCTGCGCGGTAGGCCGGTGATCTGCACGCCACCACCGGTGCCGGTGCCGTCATCGGCGATATCGGTGGCCTGCACGTACTGGGCCTGGAAGGCCGCGCCGGACGTGGGTTTGACGGTGTTGATGTTTGCCATGTTGTTGGCCAGCACATCGATCCAGGTGCGGTCGGTGCTCAGCGCGGTGCCCGAGGTGGTGATGGCGGAGAAGATCGACATCGGCTCAGCCCTTCAACACGGTGTCGATGAGGCCGAACTTCGCCGACATCGCCCCGCTGAGCAGCGAATACTGCAACGAGGTCTTCTCATCGGTGATGGTCTCGGTGTCGAGACTGACGTTGTTGCCGTTGATGCCGGCCGGGTCACTGGTGGGGGTGACCGAGGCCTGGGCCGAGGCCGGGTCACCGGCTGCCACCGCGTCGCGCAGGCTGGTCTCGAAAGAGACCTGGCTGGCGGAGAAGTTCGGTGTTTCCAGGTTGGCGATGTTGTTCGCGCTGACCCGCTGGCGTTCGGCGAGAGCCGACAGCGCGGTACTCAGCGTGACTGACGTGACGTCGTCGAGCACGGTACGAAACTCCCGTCATGGGGGCTTCGCCAATCCATGGCGGGGGATGCGAGCAGTCCGTGCTCGTAGCTACCCATCGTCCAAGATCACCAAAAGTTAAGAACGAGTCAAAACTCTTACTTTTCGACCGGACGTCAGGCTCTCAGGTCGACCAGCATCGGCACCGGATCGGGCCTGTTCACCGATCGCGGCCGGGTCGCCGGCGGCGCGTCCTGTAGCTGCAGGCCGAGTTCGACCTGCAGGCGTAGTTGCTGTTCGAGCAGCAGTTGGGCGCGGGCCACCAGCTCGGTCGGGATCGGCGGCAGCGCCGGCGGGTGCCACGGCGTCACTGGCGCCAGCAGCTCGCCACGGCGCAATCCCTCGGCAAGCATGGTGGTTTCTGACTCGAGGTCGGCCAGCACCTGTTCCCAGGACGGCAGGCCCTGGCTAGCCAACGCGGGCTGCTTCGCGAGTGCCCGGCTCGGCAGCGCCGGTGGCCAGTGCCTCTTCGGCCTGCTGCCAGCTCGAGCGCAGATCGGCCACCATCCGGGTGATGCCGGCCAGCCGGCCGGGCCGTGGCAGCACGGCTTCGGCGATCAGCTCGCGGAGCAGGTAGCTGTAGAGCGATGCCAGGTCGGCCGCGCCGGTCCAGGCGCTGCCGTCCAGGCTGCCCAGCAGCTCGGCCACGATCTGCTGCGCGTGTTGCAGGTGGTCCCGGGCCGCGGGGTCCGCGCAGTCGAGCGCGGCCTGGCCGCGCTGGATATCGAGCCACAGCCGGTCATACAGCAGGACGATCCGCTTGGCCGGGGTGGCGGTGGCCACCGCGTCGGCGAGGTAGCGGGCACGGGCGGCATCTGCTGGCACTGGGATCATCTCCTGACTTCTGGGTCGGGTCCGGTCGGGACCGCGCGAGCGGTGGGTTGCTATTTGGAGTTGCTGGAACTGGAGTTGGAGCCGTCCAGCGAACCGAGCGCCGAGCTGAGCCAGCTGGAGGTGGACTGCAGCTTCTGCAGCGCGACCTCCATCGCGGTGTACTTCTTCTGCAGTGCCGTCTGCTGGTCGGCCAGCCGGGTGTCCCAGTCCGAGATCTGCTTGGTCAGGTTGGCCACCTGCGAGGTTCCCGAGCTGATCAGCGGGCTGATCGTCGCGGTCGAGGTAGTGCTGGCCAGGCTGGACAGCGAGGTCGCCAGCGAGGTGGCCGCGGTGGCCTGGGTCTTGGCCGGGTCGGCGGCGTAGGCCGCGGCGAAGGCATCGGCGTCGAAGGACAGGGTGCCGGTGGAGGTGAGCTGGACGCCGACCGAGGCGAAGCTGTTGGCGCTGGCATCGCCGTGGCTGATGGTGGCCAGCACGCTCTGGGTGATGGAGTTGACCTGGTAGTTGCTCTCCAGCACCGCACCCTTGCCGGTGTCGATGCTCAAGGTGCTCAGCACGTCATTGGCCGCCGCGACCAGGGCCTTGACCTTGTCACTGATGGCGCTGGCGTCGCTGCTGACCGAGACGGTGACCCCGGCGGCGATTGCGCCGACGCTGAAGGTGACGCCGGGGATGGCGTTGGTAAAAGTGTTGGTACTGCTCGACACGGTGTACCCGCCGGCGGCCGGGTTGCCCACGGTGATCCTGGCATTCTGGGCCGCAACCAGGGTCTGCGGGCTGCTGTCCAGGCCCGAGATCGAGAAGCCGGCACTGGTGCCGGTGGTGGTCGAGGTGAACTGCAGTACCTGCCCGCCGTCGGTGTTGACCAGTGCCGCCCGCGCGCCGAGGCCGGCGCTGTTGACCGCGCTGAGCACCGAGGCAGCCGACCCATCGGCGAGCGCGAGATGGTGGCTGGTGCCCGAGCCGTCGACGAGATCAAACCCGCTGGCCGGCGTCGAGCTGACCGAGCCGGCGGCGCCCAGCGTGCTGATCTGCGCGGTGGCCAGCTGGGTGACGTCGAAGGTGGTCGAGGAGCCGGCGGTGGCGGCCGCGGTGGTCGAGGCGACCACGGCCGGACTGGTCGAGCTGGCCTTGGTCGAGGCCCAGGTGCCGGGCTGCTTGAGCGCGTCGGCCGCGGCCTGGAAGGCGGTGAGCTTGGTGTTGAGGGCCTGGTAGGCGCTGATCACGCTCTGCTCGGTGGACAGCTGGGTCTTCAGCGCGTTCTGCGGCTGGGCGGCCAGCGTCATCAGCTGCGATATCAGCGACGTGGTGTCGATCCCAGAGGACAACCCGCTGATCGAGAACGTGCTCACCTATGCTCCTTCGCTACTGCCGTCGACGCCCGGCCGTGGTCGGGGTGTCTGCGGTCCCATTCCACGGCCGGGCAGCTCGTGCGGCAATGCGGTTGTCCGGGGCTGGTGGGCCCCGGGTACTGCGGTTACTGCCGGGTGAATCAAGCTGCGGTGCAGGATTACTGCAGCAGCTTCAGGATCGCCTGCGGAGCCGAGTTGGCCTGGGCCAGCACCGAGGTGGCGGCCGAGGTCAGGATCTGCGCCTGGCTCATCGCGGTGACCTCGGTGGCGAGGTCAGCGTCGGTGATGTTGGACCGGGACGCGGTGACGTTCTGGATGGTGGTCTGCAGGTTGTTCATGGTGTAGCTGAGCTGGTTCTGGGTGGCACCGATCTGGGACCGGGACGCCGACACCGACGCCAGCGCCGCGTCGATGGTGCTGATCGCGGTCTGGGCACCGGCGGTGGTCGACACATCGACGCCGTTGACGCCCAGCGTGGTGGAGTCCGACGAGGTCAGCGCCAGCGAGATCTGCTCGTTGGCACTGTTGTTCGCGCCGACCTGGAACACGCCGACCGCCGCGGTGTAGCTGCCGTCGAGCAGCTTGGTGCCACCGAAAGCGGTCGTCTTGGAGATGTTGTCCAGCTGGGTGTTCAGGCTGGTGATTTCAGCCTGAGCGGCAGTCTGGGCGGCCGAGTCCTGCGAACCACCGTTGGCTGCCTGAACGGCGAGGTCACGCTGGCGCTGCAGGATCTGCTGGGTGGTCGCCAGGGCGCCATCGGCGATCTGGGCGACGTTGGTGCCGTCCTGGGCGTTGCGCACTGCCTGGGTGAGGCCGTTGATCTGCGAGGTGAGGCCCTGGCTGATCGACAGGCCGGCGGCGTCATCGGCCGCCTTGTTGATCCGCAGACCGCTCGACAGCTTCTCGAACGCGTCCTGCAACGAGGCCTGGTTCATGGACAGGTTGCCGTAGGCGTTGAGCGCCCCGACGTTGGTGTTGATGCGAAGACTCATGGGGTTTCCTCCTGAAACGAGAGTCCGAGACGACCCGCCGAGCGGGCCAGCCGTTCCATCCGTGGAGCGGCTCGTATGGGTAATCGGCGGCTAAGCGGCCGACTTGAGCTGATTCGGTAGACGAAATGCCTAATTTCCGCCACCGGTGCCGGCGCGACACTGGCTATCTATATAGCGCGCTACCTAATGCGATGCCGGCGCCCTGCTAGTGGCTAGCAGAGCACCGGCATCGGGCGGTGCTGGTCAGGCGGTGCTGGTCAGGCAATGGAGCTGTGGCCGGGCCGCAGCGCCCGCGTGGGCATCGACGGGACCTCGCCGAAGGCGTTGGACATCTGCAGCCGGCTGGCCAGGTTGCCGCGGGCGGCGACGGCCGCGGCGTAGCTGGCGATCTTGGCGCCGGCCCGGCCGGACTGCTCGGGTGCCGGCGTGACCTCGGGCTGGGAGACCGCCAGGCCGTGGCGCAGCAGCTTGAGCGCCTCGGCGCGCAGCTGGGAGATGCGGGATTCGGTCACGCCGAGCTCAGCGGCGATGTCGGCCATCTGGCGCTGGTCGAAGAAGTAGGACTGCACGACATAGCGCAGCCGGTCGGGCAGCTCCGCGATCGCGTCGTGCAGGTAGCCCAGTTGCTCGCGGTCGACCACCAGTTGCTCCGGGCCGCGCTGGGAGTCGGGCACCATCGCAGCTCCGGTCTCCGGCGCGAAGCCCTGCAGGCTGAGCACGCTTGCCCTATGCACATCGGCATCGATACTGCCAAGCTCCGACACGCTGACACCGAGGGTCTCGGCCACCTCCTGCGGGCGGGGTGATCGACCCAGAGTGACCGACAGCTGGTTGCGGGCCGCTTCTACCTCACGGGCCCGTCCCCGCACCGAGCGACTTGCCCAGTCCATGGAGCGCAGTTCGTCTACCAGCGCACCCCGGATCCGGATGGCGGCGAAGCGGGCGAAGGGGACGCCGCGCGACTCGTCGTAGCCCTGCGCGCTGAGCACCAGCGCGGCCATGCCGGCCGAGGTGAGGTCATCGCGACCGATGTGGGCGGGCAACCGGGTCATCGTCTCGCGGACGATGTGGCCAACCAAGGCCAGGTTTTCCCGGACCAGCACTTCAACCGCGGCATCAGAGACCGTGCAGCCCGCGGCGTTCTTGCGACCGCGGGTCGACCCGGCAGTGGTGCCAGTGGCCGTTGAAGTCATCGTCATCGGTTACTCATCTCTAGCTGGGGGCTTACCATCGGGCTGTTGCTGGCGTGTCGTTCGGTGTGAGCTGAACTAACACGGGCTTAATGTATTACCTGTGTGAAGAGACGGATACCCAGAGTAATGTGATCTGCGTCACGTGCCGGTATCCGGCACCGTCTATCCTCGTGATTGGGCACTTCGTCCCATTCCGCTCAGGCTCGTTCATGTTGACCGTCCAGCTGCCGATGGAAACTTGAACCCGAGGGGAGCGTGAGGTAGTCAATGCAGACGACGACTACGGAAAGTAAATCCATGGGGTTCGCCGAGGTATCGACGATGTTGTGGCGCGAGCGCGATGCGCTGGGGCTGTTGCTGTTCAAGCTCGTCGAGGAGCAGCTGATAGTCAGTGCCGGACGCACCCGCTGGTTGGCCCAGGCCAACGAGGAGATCGAGTTCGCGTTGGAGCAGCTACGAGGCACCGAGGTGCTGCGCGCTGCCGAGACCGACGCGATCGCCGAGGAGCTGGGGCTGGCCGTTCCGCCCACCCTCGCCGACCTCGAGGCGGCTGCTCCCGAACCGTGGGCGACCCTGTACGGCGATCACCGGCGTGCGCTGGTGCAACTGGTGGCTGAGGTAGAGCAGGTGACCTTGGAGAATCGCCGGCTACTCACCGCCGGCTCCCGGGCGATCCGCGAAACCCTGCTGTCGGTGACCCAGACGGTGCAGACCTATGACTCCCGTGGCTCGGCGGCGCCGTCCAGCTCCGGTCCGATGCTGATGGACGAGCAGGCATGAGCGGTTTCTCCGGCCTGACCGACGCCATGAGCGCGCTCAACGCCGCGCGCTACGGCCTGGACGTCACCAGCCAGAACATCTCCAACGCCAACACCCCGGGCTACGTCCGCCAGCGTGCCGAGCTCGCCGAGGCCGGGCCGGTCCCGGGTGTGCCGTCGCTGTACGCGACCCAGCACGCGGACAGCACGGCCACGGTGTCGGGCACCTCCCGGCTCAACGACCCGGTGATCGATATGCGCGCGCGTAGCGAACACGGCCGCAACGGCTACCTGCAGACCTCGGCCAGCACGCTGTCCTCGGTCGAGGGCCTGTTCGACGAGCCCAGCGACAACGGACTGGCCGAGGGCCTCAACGACTTCTGGAAGTCCTGGGCCGCGGTCGCCAACAACCCCGGTGACTCCGCTGCCCGCAACGTGGTGCTGCAGAAGGCCGCCTCGCTGGTCGGCAGCCTGAACGAGACCAGCGCCGCCCTCGGCCGGGTCACCCAGTCGGTCAACCAGCAGGTCGGTGACCAGACCGGCCAGCTCAACACCGCGGCCACCGCGCTGGCCCAGGTCAACGGGGCGATCGCGGTCGACAACGCGACCGGCGCCAATGACAACTCGCTGCTGGACCAGCGCGACAGCCTGCTGCTGACCCTGGCCAACCTCGGCGGCGCCCAGGCCAGCATCCAGCCCAACGGCACCGCCACCGTGACCATCGGGGGCCAGACCGTGGTCTCGTCCACCACGGCCACCACGATCAGCATCGGCGCCGGCAACACCATCGTGGTCGGCGGCACGCCGGCGGCCAGCGCCGGCGGCAGCCTGCAAGGCCTGCTGGACGGCCTGAACACCACGCTGCCCAACTACTCCGCCCAGCTGGACGCGGTCGCCGCCGCCCTGGCAAGCACCACCAACACCGCTCAGGCGGCAGGCTACGACCTGGCCGGCAATCCCGGCGGCCCGCTCTTCTCCGGTACCACCGCGGCCACCATCTCGGTTGCGGTCACCGACCCGGGCAAGCTGGCGGCCTCGGCCACGCCGGGCGGCAACCTGGGCGGCGGCGTGGCACTCAGCATGGCCGGCCTCGGCAATGCCGCGGGCGGGCCCGACGTCACCTACCGCAGCCTGATCGGCGCGCTGGGCACCGACGTGCAGCGGGCCAACCAGCAGGCCGCCGTACAGCAGTCGGTCACCACCAGCGTGGATGCGCTGGCCGAATCCTCGGCCGGCGTCAGCATCGACGAGGAGACGACCAACCTGCTCACCTACCAACGGGCTTACCAGGCCTCGTCCCGGGTGCTCACCACCGTGGACGAGACCCTGGACACCCTGATCAGCCACACCGGACGGGTAGGCCTGTAGCGATGTTGCGAGTGACCGAGGGTTCCACCAACCGAGCCGCCCTGGCCGGCCTGCAGCTGGACTCATCGCGGCTGGCAAGCCTGCAGCAGCAGATGTCCTCCGGCCGCCAGATCACCAGGCCGTCGGACTCCCCCACCGGCACGGTGAGCGCGCTGCAACTGCGCTCCCAGCTCAGCCAGCTCAGCCAGTTCCAGGCCAACGGAACCGACGCCCTGGGCTGGCTGACCACCGTCGACAGCACCTACAGCAGCATCACCAGCCAGCTGCAGCAGGTGCGCTCGCTGGTGTTGCAGGGCATGAACACCGGCACTGGCAACAGCATCTCCAACGAGGCATTGGCCCAGCAGGTGGACCAGGCCCGGGCCTCGCTGCTCTCGCTGGCCAACTCCAGCTACCTCGGACGTCCGGTATTCGGTGGCACCACCGCCGGTTCGCTGGCCTTCGACGCCTCCGGCAGCTACGTCGGCGATACCGGCACGGTCACCCGCACGGTCGGACCGAGCACCTCGCTGGACCTGAACACTCCCGGCACCACTGCCTTCGGACCCAACGGCGGCAATCTGTTCGACCTGATGTCTGACATCTCCAACAACCTGCGCACCAACCCCAGCGCGCTCGGCGGTGACCTGAGCCAACTGGACAGCCGGCAGGTGGCCATCACCAGCGACCGGGCCCTGGCCGGCGCCAAGTACCAGAGGATCCAGGGCGTGCAGAACACCGGTAGCACCGAGACCATCCAGTTGAAGTCCCAGCTTTCAGACCTGCAGGACATCGACCTGGCCGACACCATCGTCCAGGTGACCACTGCCAACACCGCCTACCAGGCGGCGCTGGCCACGACGGCGAAGGTCAGTCAGATCTCGCTACTGGACTTCTTGAGGTGAGCGTGCAGAGCACCATCAGCCAGCGTCCGGCCTTACTGCCGGACCGGATCGCCTTCGCCGCGCCGATTCCCGGCTTCGAGCAGGAGCGGGACTTCGACACCGTCGCCCTGGACGCGCACGGCGTGCTCTACGCCCTGCGCTCGGCCCGTACCCCGGGCCTGCGCTTCGTGGTAGCCGCGCCGGCACGCTTCTTTCCGGACTACACCCCGTCGCTGATGCCCTCCGACGTGGCGGCACTCGGCGTCTGCGACGGCGATGAGGTGCTGGTGCTGGTGATCGTCACCGTCACCAACACCATCGCCGACGCCACCGCCAACCTGCTCGCCCCGATCGTGGTCGCGGCAGGTACCGGCAGCGCTGTGCAACTCGTGCTACCCGATGCCGATTTGCCCCTGCGCGCACCGTTGCTTCGACCGGCAGGCTAGCGTTGCGGATGGCCAGACTGGCCGCTAGGTGTCTGCTGGAGCGTTGCCGTGCTGATATTGACCCGCCGGGTGGGCGAGAGCATCGTCGTCGGCGATGACATCATGCTCACCGTCTTCGAAGTTCGCGGCGACGCCGTCCGGATCGGGATCGAGGCGCCGCGCTCGGTGCAGGTCAACCGCAAAGAGGTCTACGAAGAGATTCAGCGCGCCAACCAGCAGGCGGTATCCACCAGCGACGACGCCCTCGACGCACTGCGCGGAGCCATCGAGGCAGACACCGATAGTCCGAACTGACCTGACAGTCCGCCCAACTTCCCAGACAGACTCGGTAGCCGCCATGGTGTCAGCAGGCCAGCACTTCTACGGTGAAGCATGACCAGGATGCCGGCTGTCGGCGTGGCCGTCGAGATTCGTGACCAGCAGGGCAGCGCCCACCGCAGCCAGGTGCTGCAATGCCACCGGGAGCGGCCGGGCACCCTGGTGCTCAGGCCACCGGTCGACCTGCCCGCCGAACGCGCCTTCCGGGCCGGCACCCGGCTGCTGGTCAGTTGGCCGGAGGAGAGCTCCTACTGGGTGCTGCCGGTGCTGCTGGTCGAGTTGCGGGCCGACGGGTCGGACCGGCTGCTGGTGGCCGAGGTGGACGACGACGCCTGGCGCGAGGAGCGCCGCGAGTTCGTCCGGTCCAGCCTGGACGCGACCGTCCTGATCGACTTCGAGGTCGAGGACACCGACGGTGAGGCCGGCCCGCGCGGCGTGCCGGCCGAGCTGATAGATCTCAGCGAGGTCGCCCTGCGCTGCGTGATCGGGCAGCAGCACCGGGGCTGGGTGCAGCCGCACATACCGGTCACCGTGCGGATCAGGCTGTCCGGTGACCTGTTCGAGATCAGCGCCGAGGTGCTGCTGGCCAAGCCCGCGGCGAGGTTGGACCTGGGACTGGAAGTGGTGATCCTGTTCAGCCGCCCAGTGCCCCGGGTGGACGAGCTGCGGGCCTACCTAACCGACTGAACGCCGGCTGCGACGCAGGTTGCGGATCACCAGCAGGCCCAGTAACAGCCCGGCACCACCGAGCACCGCCTTGCCGGCCGGCGAGGTGACCTTCTGGATCACCGTGGACTTGGCCTCGTCCACCAAGCGGGCCGGCGCCAACCGGTCCGCGAGCTGGTCAACGGTCACGGCAAGCCGGTCCCGGGCACTCTCGATCTCGGCACGGATCTCGGCCGCCTCGCGCTGGGTTGCCACCACTTGCTCCTTCAGGTCCACTGGCCATCGCTGTCGACATCATCGACGGTCGCCAGCCTAGCCACAAACCGCGCCCGATACCGTGAACGCATGACTCACCGTCTCGTCCCGGGTGATCGAGCCCCGGACTTCAGCCTGCCCGATGCCGATGGCAACCAGATCTCGCTGGCCAGCCTGCGCGGTCAGCGGGTCATCGTCTACTTCTATCCGGCGGCCTCCACCCCTGGCTGTACCAAGCAGGCCTGCGACTTTCGCGACAACCTGGCCAGCTTCGGCGCCGAGGGCTTCACGGTGCTCGGCATTTCGCCGGACAAGGCCGCCAAGCTGGCGAGTTTCCGCGACAACCAGGCGCTGACCTTTCCGCTGCTGTCCGATGTCGACCGGACGGTCCTGCAGGCCTACGGCGCGTACGGCGAGAAGCAGCTCTATGGCAAGACCGTGGTCGGCGTGATCCGCTCCACCTTCGTGATCGACGCCGATGGAGTGATCGAGGTGGCGCAGTACGGGGTCAAGGCGACCGGTCACGTGGCCAAGCTGCGCCGCGACCTCGGCCTGGAGCCGGCCGCCTGAGCCAGTAGGCTGGCCAGGCTGGGGGCCGTAGCCCAATTGGCAGAGGCACACGGTTTAGGTCCGTGCCAGTGGGGGTTCGAGTCCCCCCGGCCCTACCCAGCACCGGCGGCCGTGCTGCGTAGCCAGGTTGCCGCTCGGTCGACAGGTATGCGGCGTGGATCGTGAGGCCAGGCACGTCGTGGGCTAGGCAATCCGTCCGGCCGGGTGGTTACGAACCACTTGCATGTCCGGTCCGCAGCTCTCGCCCCAGGATGGCCACCGTCTGAGCAGTCCGAGCCGCCTGAGTACTCCGAGCCGCCTGAGTAGTCCGAGCCGCCTGAGTACTCCGAGCCGCCTGACTGGTCCGAGCCGTTTGAGTAGTCTGAGCCGTCCGAGCCGCGTCCAGGGACATCTACGATGACCAGCATGCGCTTCGAGCGAGCCTCCCAGAACCCCGGCGCACACTCTGCCAGTGCCCAATCGGCCCGGATCCAGGACCCCAGCCTGGAAGACCTGCTCGCAGCCTCGGCCAAGGGCGATGAGAAGGCCTTCTCCCAGCTGTATGACCAGACCTCCTCGCGGGTGTACGGCATGGTGCTGCGGGTGGTCCGCGACGCCGCCCAGTCGGCCGAGGTCACCCAGGACATCTACCTCGAGGTGTGGCGCCAGTCCGCCCGCTTCGACGCCAGCAAGGGCGCGGTGTTGCCGTGGCTGCTGATGATCGCGCACCGCCGGGCGGTCGATCGGGTCCGGGCCGCCCAGTCCTCGGTGGTCCGCGATGACAAGTACGCGATTCTCAACACCGAGCGCCCTTATGACTCGGTCAGCGAGCAGGTGCAGACCAGCCTGGAGGCGCAACGCGTCCGCAAGGTGCTCAATGACCTGACCGCCGCCCAGCGCGAGGCGGTCAGCCTGGCGTACTTCGGCGGCTACACCCACAGTGAGGTCGCCGAGCTGCTCAAGATCCCATTGGGAACGGTAAAAACTCGAATACGTGATGGATTGATCCGAATGCGCGATGCACTGGGGGTTGCAACATGAGCGACGAGCTGAATGT
>JBPCPA010000069.1:0-26016 GCA_050999655.1 Jatrophihabitans sp. | reverse complement strand
GGCCGGCCCCGCGCCGGCCGGCCCCGAACTCCAGAGCGTCGGCGGCTCCGATCCGCCGGCCGTCGCGCAAGCGGACCATCCGGTTGGGCAAGACCATCCGCCGGCTCTGGGCCAGCGTGGCCTTCGTCGGCCTGCTGCTCGCCGTGGTGTTGATCCGGCTGGTGTGGCTGCAGGGCGTGGACTCCGGCGGTTACAAACTGGCGGCCTCCGATGAGATGCGGGAGTTCGTCACCCTGCACGCGGCCCGCGGCTCGATCGTCGATCGCAACGGCGTGCCGCTGGCCTATACCGCCGACGCCAAGGACATCGTCGCCGATCCGACCCTGATCAAGCCGGCAGACCGGCCCGACTATGCAGCCCTGCTGTCGCCGCTGGTTGGCAAGAGCGTCACCGCCCTGCAGGCGCAGCTGACCAGCAGCTCGCACTACGCCCTGCTGGCGACCGCGCTGTCGCCGGCGGTGGCCAAGCAGATCGAGGACCTGACGCTCGGCGGCAAGCCGCTGCCCGGCATTTTCAGCCAGGCCACGCTGCAGCGGCTCTACCCCGGCCAGAGCACCGGCTCGAACGTCGTCGGCCTGGTGCAGTCCGACGGCGCGGGCGCGGCCGGCATCGAATACAGCTACGACTCGGTGCTGCGGGGCACCGACGGCTCGGTCAGCTACGAGAAGGACTCGGTCGGCAACGTCAACCCGGCCGGTTCGATCAAGCGCAAGGCCGCGATGGACGGCGGCACCGTCCGGTTGACCATCGACCAGGACCTGCAGTACACGGTGCAGAAGTACCTGGACCAGTCGGTCAAGCAGTCCGGCGCCCGCGGTGGTCAGGTGACGATCCTGGATGTCAAGACCGGCCAGACGCTCGCGATGGCCGCCAGCGGCTCGTTCAACCCGCAGGACCCGTCCACGATCGACTCGAAGCGGTCGCTGGATCCCAACATCCAGCAGGTGTTCGAACCGGGCTCTGCCAACAAGATCGTCACGATGACCGCGGCGGTGGAGAAGGGGCTGATCACGCCGCGCACCGTGGTCACGGTGCCCGATGCCATCCAGACCGGTGGAATCACGGTGCACGACGCCTGGTGGCATCCGGTACAGCAGTTCACCGCCACCGGCATCCTGGCCGAATCGTCCAATGTCGGCACCCTGCTGATCGCGCAGAAGGTGGGTCCGCAGAGCTTTGATGACTACCTGAAGCGATTCGGCCTCGGCCAGAAGACCGGCATCGAGCTGCCAGGTGAGAGTGCTGGCCTGTTGCCCGCGCTCAGCGACTGGTCGGCGGCCACCTTTGCCAACCTGCCGATCGGCCAGGGGGTGGCCATGACCTCACTGCAGCTGGCCTCGATGTATCAGGCGGTGGCCAACAACGGGTTGCGCATCCCGCCGCGAATCGTCGGCTCGGTCACCGCGGCGGACGGCCTCAGCACCCCCACCGCGCAGCCGGCCGGGGTGCAGGTGATGTCACCGGCGACCGCAAAGATCGTCCGGACGATGCTGGAATCGGTCACCCTCAAGGGCGGCACCGGCACCCGGGCCGCGATTCCCGGCTACCGGGTGGCCGGCAAGACCGGGACGGCGCAGCAGCCCGACCCGAAAACCGGTCGCTACTCCGACTCGGTGTACTGGGACACCTTCGCCGGCATGGTGCCGGCCGACAACCCGCAGTTCGTGGTGTCGATCATGATCGACAACCCGGCGCACGGCCTGGAGGGCGGCGATGTGGCGGCACCGCTGTTCCACCACGTGGCCACCTACGAGCTGTCCGCGGCCAAGATCCCGCCCACCGGGTCGCAGTCGGTGCTGGTCCCGCTGACGCTGAACTGATCGAGGCGGACGGCACATCGGTGGCCAACGGGCGGGGGCGGAGTGCGCAGATGGGCAGGTCGGTACCGTGGTCAACCGTGCTAGGTCCGAGCCGAGGTGTGCCCGCAGCGGAATCCGGCCTTCGACCACGGTTGACTCCGGGCCGCTCGCTGGCTGAGCTGGCAAGCCTGGTGGGTGCCACGGTGCTCACCGGTTCCCCGGCGGTCCGGGTGGACGGGGTCACCGCCAGCTCGTCGCAGGTCTGTCCCGGTGACCTGTTCGCGGCGTTGCCCGGCAACAGCGTGCATGGCGTGCGCCATGCCCGCGAGGCGGTGGCAGCCGGTGCCCGGGCGCTGTTCACCGATGTTCAGGGTGCCGCCGAGTGGGCGGCACACGATCCGGACCCGGTGCCGGTGCTCAGCTGCCCGGACCCGCGGGCGGCGCTGGGCAGGCTGTCGGCCGAGGTTTATGACAACCCGTCCGCGCGGATGCCGGTGCTGGGCGTGACCGGGACCAGCGGCAAGACCACCACCACCTTTCTGGTCCGGGCCGGCCTGGCCGCGGCCGGCATCGAGACCGGCCTGATCGGCACGGTCGGCATCTTCATCGGCGCCGAGACGGTGAAGACGCCGTTCACCACGCCGGAGGCGCCGCAGCTGCAGGCGCTGCTCGCGGTGATGGCCGAGCGCGACATCGGCTGCGTGGCCATGGAGGTGTCCTCACATGCCCTGCGGCTGGGCCGGGTGGCTGGCACCGGGTTCGAGGTGGCCGCTTTCACCAATCTTTCGCAGGATCATCTCGATTTTCACACCGACATGGAGGACTACTTCCAGGCCAAGGCCCAACTGTTCGACGGCCGGGCCCGGCGCGAGGTGGTGGTCATCGACGACGAGTGGGGACGGCGGCTGGTCGGCCCGGACACCGTCACGGTCTCGGCCGAGGGCAGGCCGGCGCACTGGCGGGCCGTCGACGTGCGGACCGCGACGGACGGCTCGACCAGCTTCACGGTGCGCGGCCCCGGGTCGAGCTTTGCCGCCGGCTGCCGGATCCCCGGTGGCTACAACGTGGCCAACACCGTGCTGGCCTGCGCGATCCTTGCCGAGGCCGGCAGCGACGGGGCCGCCGTCGCCCCGGCCGTGGCCCGCGCCCAGGTCCCCGGCCGGATGCAGCGGGTGGACGGCGACCAGCCCTTCCTGGCGGTGGTCGACTACAGCCACAAGCCGGCCGGGGTGTCCGGCGCGCTGCGGGCGCTGCGCCCGCTCACCGCCGGCGCGCTGATCATCGTGCTCGGCTGCGGCGGTGACCGGGATCGGGGCAAGCGGGCGGTGATGGGCAAGGTCGCGGCCAGTGACGCCGACGTCCTGATCGTCACCGACGACAATCCGCGCAGCGAGCCGCCGGCCGAGATCCGGGCCGCGATGCTGGCCGGCGCCCGGCAGGTGGCGACCGCCGACCGGGCCACGATCATCGAGCAGGGCGACCGGCGGCGGGCCATCGAGACGGCAATTGAGCTTGCCGGTCCGGGCGATACCGTGTTGATCGCAGGCAAGGGCCATGAGACCGGCCAGGAGGTGGCAGGCGTTATGCTGGCCTTCGATGACGTCACCGAGCTGCGTGCGGCCCTGTTGGCGCGAGGTTTCAGCACCGCCGAGGCCACCTCGATCGCCACGGATGGGGATGTGACCGGCTGATGATCACCATGACGGTCGCCGAGATCGCCGAGATCGTGGCCGGCCGACCGGTGGGTCTCGATCCGCAATTGGCCATATCGGGCAAGGTGGAATTCGACAGCCGCAAGGTGCTGGCGGGTGATCTGTTCCTGGCCATCAAGGGCGAGCGGGTGGACGGTCACGACTACGCCGAGGCTGCCGTCGCGGCCGGCGCGGTCGCGGTGCTGGCCACCCGGCCGGTTGCGGTGCCCGCCATCCTGGTCGCCGATCCGCTGGCGGCGCTCACCGCACTGGCCAGCGTGGCCGCCCGCCGGTCCAAGGCCGTGACGATCGAGGTCACCGGCTCGTCCGGCAAGACCTCGACCAAGGACCTGCTGGCCCAGGTGCTGGCCGGGCACGGCCGGACGGTGGCTCCGCCGGAGTCGTTCAACAACGAATTGGGTTTCCCGTCCACGGTGTTGCTGGCCGACGAGTCGACCGAGTACCTGGTGCTGGAGGCATCCGCGCGGGGTATCGGGCATATCGGTCAGCTCACCGAGATCGCGCCGCCGGCGCTGGCCGCGGTGCTGAACGTGGGCAGCGCGCACCTCGGTGAGTTCGGCTCGGTGGCCGCCATCGCCCAGGCCAAGGGAGAGCTGATCGAGGCGTTGCCGGCCGATGGCATCGCGGTGCTGAACGCCGACGATCCGGTGGTGCTGGCGATGGCGGCGCGCACCTCGGCGCGCACACTGACCTTCGGCGAGCACCGCAGTGCTGACGTCCGCGCCGATCGGGTTCGGCTCGACCGGGCCGATCGGGCCAGCTTCGAACTGGTCAACGGGCCGGACCGGGCGGGTGTGCGGCTGCAGGTACGCGGTGAGCACCAGGTTTCCAACGCCCTGGCCGCGGCCGCGCTGGCGCTGGCCTGCGGCCTGAGCCTCGACGCTGTCGCCCGGGGCCTTTCGGCGGCCACCGCACGCTCGCACTGGCGGATGGAGGTCAGCGAGACCGCGGCCGGCGTCACCGTCATCAACGACGCCTACAACGCCAATCCCGAGTCGATGCGCGCCGCCCTGAAGTCGCTGGCGGTCCTGGCGGAGGGGCGGCGCGGGCTTGCGGTGCTCGGCGAGATGGCCGAACTCGGGCCGGAGTCGATCGCTGCTCACGACAGCATCGGCCAGTTGTCGGTCCGGCTGAAGCTCGACCGGGTGATCGCGGTCGGCGAGGCGGCCAGGCCGATCGCGGACGGGGCACGCCAGGACGGCTCGTGGGCCGGCGAGGCGGAGTGGGTGGCCGACAACGAGGCGGCGATCGCCCGGCTGCGGCAGCTGGCGCAACCCGGTGACGTGGTGCTGGTCAAGGGCTCGCGCTCCACCGAGATGCAGCGGGTGGCTGCCGCGATCATCGACTGGTTCGGTGGCGCGGTGCCGGCCGACGCCGACCCCGACGCCGGCCCTGACGAGGATCGCGGGTCGCGCCGGTGAAGACCATCCTGATCGCCGCGCTGTTCGGCCTGCTCACCTCGATCCTGTGCACCCCGCTGGTGGTGAGGTACTTCCGCCGCCAGGGATTCGGCCAGGAGATCCGCGACGACGGCCCGCAGTCGCACCTGATCAAGCGTGGCACGCCGACCATGGGCGGCGTGGTGATCATCGGGTCGACCATCCTCGGCTACATCATCGCCCACCTCGTCGGCTCGTTCCGGCACGACTCCGGACCCACCGCGTCCGGCGCGCTGTTGCTGTTCCTGATGCTCGGCTCCGGTGGCGTGGGTTTTCTCGACGATTTCATCAAGCTGCGGCACCGACGCAGCCTGGGCCTGCGGGCCCGGGCCAAGTTCCTCGGCCAGTTGCTGGTCGCGCTGATCTTCGGCGTGGGCGCGATGATGTTCTCCAAGCACGGGTTGACCCCCGGCTCCAAGCACCTGTCCTACGTGCGCGACATCGGGCCGATCTCGATCGGGGTGGTGGGCTTTCTGCTGCTGGCCTACCTGATCATCACCGCCACCACCAACGCGGTGAACCTCACCGACGGCCTGGACGGCCTGGTCGCCGGCAGCGCGGCGATGGTGATGGGCGCCTACACCCTGCTGACCTTCATCCAGTTCCGTAGCAGCTGCGATCCGGGTCCGGCGCTCAGCGGGTGCTATCACGTGCGCGATCCACAGGACCTGGCGCTGGTGGCCGCCGCGGCGATGGGCGCCTGCTTCGGATTCCTGTGGTGGAACGCCAAACCCGCCCAGATCTTCATGGGTGACACCGGCTCGATGGCGCTCGGCGGGCTGATGGCCGGCCTGGCAATCCTGTCCCGCACCGAGTTGCTGCTGGTGGTGCTGGGCGGGCTGTTCGCGGTGGTCACGCTGTCCAGCGTGATCCAGACCGGCTGGTTCAAGTACACCCGGATCCGGACCGGCACCGGCAAACGCGTGTTTCGAATGGCCCCGTTCCACCACCACTTCGAGCTGGGCGGCTGGGACGAGATCACCACCATCGTCCGGTTCTGGATCGTCGGCGGGATGGCTGTCGCCTTCGGAATGGGCTTGTTCTACGCCGAATTCATCTCCCACGGTTAGCCAATGATGACCGACAGGTTCGCCGGCCCGGACGGCTTCGCCGGTGCCCGGGTGCTGGTCTGCGGCGCCGGCCTGGCCGGACTCACCGCGTCCCGGGCACTGCTGGAACTCGGTGCCGAGGTGCTGGTCTGCGCCGACACCCCGGCGCCGGAACTGCCGTCCGGCGCGCGCTTTCTGGGCTCGCTCGGTCAGCTGCCCGACGGCGTGGCGGTGCTGATCACCTCACCCGGCCTGCGGCCCAGCCACCCGTTGCTGAGGCAGGCTGCCACGGCCGGGCTGCCGGTCTTCGGCGAGCTGGAGTTCGCCTGGCGGATCAGCCCCGCACCAAGGCCGGCCTGGTTGCTGGTGACCGGCACCAACGGCAAGACCACCACCGTCCGGATGCTCGAGTCGATCCTGCTGGCGGCCGGCCGGCGGGCGCTGGCTGTCGGCAATGTCGGGGTGCCGATCATCAGCGCGGTCACCGCCAGGCCCGGCTACCAGGTGCTGGCCGTGGAGGCCTCCAGCTTTCAACTGCACTACAGCCAGTCCCTGGCACCGCGGGCCGGCGCGCTGCTCAACCTTGCCGAGGACCACCTGGACTGGCACGGCTCGATGCCGGCCTACGTACGGGAGAAGACCAAGGTCTGGGCGGGCGAAAGCGCCATCGGCAATGCCGACGATCCGCTGGTCGCGCAACTGTTGGCTCAGGCACCGGCCGGTCACCGGATCGGCTTCACCGGCGGCGCCCCGGCGCCGGGCCAGTACGGCGTGAGCGACGGGCAGTTGGTGGACGGCGCGGGCAACACCCTGCTGCCGGCGGCCGAGGTGCGCCCGGCCGGCGCGCACAACCTGGCCAACGCCCTGGCCGCGGCGGCGCTGGCCGGCACGGTGGGCGTCGGGCCGTCCGAGATTGCCTCGGGACTGCGGGCATTCGTGCCGGACCCGCATCGCAACCAGCACCTCGCCACCGTCGCCGGAGTTCGCTACGTCGATGATTCCAAGGCAACCAACCCGCACGCGGCGGCGGCCTCGCTGGGTAGCTACCGGCGGGTGATCTGGATCGCCGGCGGCCAGCTCAAGGGTGCCGATGTCGAGCCATTGGTTGCCGAATATGGCGATCGGCTGGCCGGCGCGGTGCTGCTCGGGGTAGACCGGGAGCAGATCAGGTCGGCGCTGGCACGACACGCGCCGCACCTCCCGGTGATCGTGGTGTCCAGGACCGACGATGGAGCGATGCAGGACGCAGTGGCCGCCGCCACGTCGTTGGCCGGTGCCGACGACGTGGTCCTGCTGGCGCCCGCAGCCGCCTCCAAGGACATGTTCGTCAGCTACCAGGCGCGCGGGTTGGCCTTTGCCGCGGCGGTGGATTCGCTACCGCGCAGTGCCACGGATTCGCTACCGCGCAGTGCCACGGAGCCGGCGTGATCGGCGACCTGCGCGAGCAGTTCGGCGACAACCGGGTGTTGCGCAGCCCGCGCCGCTATCTGGAGAACCCGTACGCCTCGATGCAACTGCTGCTGGCCGCGGGTTGCGGCTTGCTGTTCTTCGGCCTGCTGATGTCGGCCTCGACCACCATCTCGGCGTCGGTGCACACCACCGGGGACGCGCCGTGGCAGCAGCTGATTCGCGAGTGCGAGTTCGTGGTGCTCGGACTGCCGGTGTTCTGGCTGGCGGTCCGGATGCCGCCCTCGGCCTATCGCAGGTTGGCCTACCCGGCGTTGGCGTTGGCGGTGTTCGCGCTGCTGGGAGTGCTGATTCCCGGCATCGGGGTGACCATCAACGGCGCGCACCGCTGGATCCAGCTCGGCCCGCTGACGGTCCAGCCGTCGGAGTTCGCCAAGCTGGCGATCCTGATCTGGGGCGCGGACCTGCTGGCTCGCAAAGAAACCCTGAAGACCCTGACCACCGCCCGGCACGTGCTGGTGCCGCTGGTGCCCGGCTTCGCGGCGATGGTGGCGCTGGTGATGGCCGAGCCCGACCTGGGCACCTCGCTGTGTTTCATGTTGTTGCTGCTGGGCTTGCTGTGGATGGTCGGCCTGCCGATGCGGTATTTCGTCGGCCTGTTGCTGCTGGTGGCCGGCGCGGTGACGCTGCTGGCGGTCACCGAGTCCTACCGGATGCAGCGACTGACTACCTTCCTGCACCCGAACCTGGATCCGCGGGGCGCTGGCTACCACACCATCCAGGGCCTGTACGCGCTGTCCAGCGGGGGCATCTTCGGGGTGGGTCTGGGCCAGGGCCCGTCCAAGTACGGTTGGGTTCCCAACGCCAACACCGACTACGTGTTCGCCGTGGTGGGTGAGGAACTCGGCCTGCTCGGCTGTGCGGTGGTGCTCGCGCTGTTCGCCCTGTTCACCTACTCCGCAATGCGAATCGCGCTGCGCAGCCGGGACCCGTTCGTCCGGCTGGTGGCCAGTGGCTCGGCGATCTGGATCGCCGGGCAGGCGCTGATCAACATCGGTTACGTGACCGCGCTGCTGCCGGTCACCGGTATCCCGCTGCCGTTCATCTCCGACGGCGGCACCTCGCTGATCCTGACCTGTGCGGTGTTGGGAATGCTGGTGTCCTTCGCCCGGCACGAACCTGCCGCGGTCAAGGCCGCCCAGCGGACGGCGACCGACGGCAGCGCCGCCCGGTGGGTGACGGCACTGCGGCTGGGCACACCGCGCCTGCCGGCAACCATCGCGAGGCCGGCGGCCAATGCCGGCGCGAAAACGGCCGGACCCGCTGCCGCCAAGTCAGCAGCCGCCAAACCAGCGCCCGCCAAGCCAGCAGCCGCCAAACCAGCAGCCGCCAAACCGGTGGCCAAAGCAGGCGCGCCTCGATCGGGGGCCGCGCAGCGCGGTCCGGCCGGCCCCGCACGTCCGATGGGTCGGCAACCGGCCGTCCGCCGCTGGGGCGCGTGATCGGATGCCCCGCCCACTCAGCATCGTCATCGCTGGTGGACATTCGGCCGGCCACATCGAGCCGGCGATGAATGTCGCCGATGCCATCCGGGCCATCGCGCCGGATACCGCCATCACCGCACTGGGCACCGTGCGCGGCCTGGACACCACGCTGATCCCGGCCCGCGGCTACCCGCTGGAGCTGATCCCGCCGGTGCCGTTGCCACGCCGGCTCAACCTGGCCCTGCTCAGGACCCCGGGCCGGGTATCAGCAGCCGTCCGGGCCGCCGGCGAGGTGATCGACCGGGTACAGGCCGACGTGGTGGTCGGCTTCGGTGGCTACGTCGCGGTGCCGGCCTACCTGGCTGCCCGGCGTCGCAAGCTACCGATCGTGGTGCACGAGGCCAATGCCCGCCCCGGCGTCGCCAACCGGCTGGCGGCCAGGCTGACCCGGCACGTCTACACCGCCAGTGTGGCCGTGCACCTGGCGCACGGGCAGCCGATCGGCATCCCGCTGCGTCCGGCGATCGCCGACCTGGATCGGGTCGCGGCCCGCCCGGCCGCCCGGGTCGGCTTCGGTCTGGACCCGGACCTGCCGACGCTGCTGGTCACCGGCGGCTCGCAGGGCGCCCGGCGCATCAACGAGGCGGCACTGGCCGCCGAGCGCTACTTCGCCGACGCCGGGGTGCAGGTGCTGCACATTCCGGGCCCGAGCAATCCGGTGACCGCGCCGGCCCGGGCACCGGGCGAACCCGGCTACCTGGTGCTGCCCTACCTGGACGCGATGGCCGAGGGCTACGCCGCCGCCGACTTCGTGCTGTGCCGGTCCGGCGCGATGACCTGCGCGGAGCTGACCGCAGTCGGGCTGCCGGCCGGCTACGTCCCGCTGCCACTGCGCGGCGGCGAGCAGCGGCTGAACGCTGAGCCGATCGTGGCCGCCGGCGGTGGCCTGTTGGTGGCCGACGCCGACTGCACACCGGCCTGGATTCGCGATCAGCTGCTGCCGGTGCTCACCGACCCGTCGCGGCTGCAGGCGATGGCGCAGGCCGCCCAGCTGGCCGGCGCGCGCGATGCGGCGGCGGTGCTGGCAGCCCGGATCCTGGAGGTCGCCGGTGCCCGGCAACACTGAGCGTCCGGCCGGCTGGCAGGCGCACGGCGCGGCGATGGTGCGTTCGGCGCCGACCGACCGGGTGCCGGAGTTCGCCGAGCTGGGCCGGGTGCACCTGATCGGCATCGCCGGCGCCGGCATGAGCGCGCTGGCCCGGATCATGCTCGACCGGCAGCTTCCGGTCAGCGGCTGCGAGGCCCGCGAATCGGTCGGGGTGTCTGCGCTGCGCCAGGCCGGCGCGGACGTTCTCGTCCCGCAGTCGCTGGATCACCTGGCCGACCGGGACACGGTGGTGTACTCCACGGCGATCGACCCCCAGCAGTTCGAACTGCGCGCCGCCCGCGAACGGGGGCTGCTGGTGCTGCGCCGGGCGGCCGGCCTGGGCGCGATGATCGCCGGTCACCGCGCGGTGGCGGTGGCCGGCACCCACGGCAAGACCAGCGCGGCCTCGCTGCTGACCGTCGCAGCCCAGGCCGCCGGTCTCGATCCGTCCTATGCGATCGGGGCGAACCTGGTCTCGTCCGGCGTCAGCGGGCATGGCGGCAGCGGCGAGGTCTTCATCGTGGAGGCCGACGAGAGCGACAGCTCGTTCTTGTTGTTGGCTCCGGCGCTGGCGCTGGTCACGAACGTCGAGGCCGACCATCTGGAGAACCACGGTAGCGCCGAGGCGATGTTCGGCGCCTACCGGCTGTTCGTGGACCGGATCGAGGCGATCGGCCTGCTGGTCTACTGCGCCGACGACCACGGTGCCCGGCGATTGGCCGACCACGCCCGGGGCCGTGGGCTGCGGGTGCTCGGGTACGGCGAGGCGGCCGACGCCGACGTCCGGCTGAGCGCGATCGTCGAGGGTCCGGAGTCGGTCGAGTTCAGCGTGGCCGGCTCGGCGCAGGTCTTCACGATCCGGGGCCTGGTCGGGCGGCACATGGCCGTGAACGCCGCCGGCGTGCTCTGCGTGCTGCGCGAACTGGGCGTCCAGGACGCCGCCGCCATCACCGCCTGGGCAGATTTTGCTGGCATAGCAAGGAGATTCCAGCTGCATGGGACGGCCGGGGGAGTGCGGGTGTATGACGACTACGCCCATCACCCCACCGAGGTTCGTGCGCAGCTGGCGGCCGCCCGGGCGGTGGTGGCGAGCACCGGCGGCCGGCTGGTGGCGGTGTTCCAGCCCGGTCGCTACAGCCGTACCCAGCTGCTGGCCGGGGACTTCGGCCAGGCGCTGGCCGGTGCCGATCTGGCCGTGCTGCTCGATGTGTTCCCCGCCGACGAGGACCCGATACCAGGGGTGAGCGGTGCCCTGGTGGCCGAGGCGGTGCCGCTGCCGGCCGAGCGGGTGGTCTACGAGCCGGACTGGCATGCGGTCGCGGCCCGGGTTGCCGGCCTGGTCGGTCCGGGCGATCTGGTGCTCACGATGGGCATCGGGGACGTCCACCTGCTGTGCCCGCTGATCCTGGCCGAACTGGCCCGACCGGAGGCAACCGATGACCGACCTGCGTGAGCGCACCGCCCCGGTGGTGGGCACCGGTGCCGCCAACCACCTGCGGCGCAGGCTGGTGCTGGCCGGCGTGCTGGTGCTGGCGGTGCTGAGCACCTGGCTGGTCGCGTTCTCCAGCGTGCTCGGTGTCCGGACGGTCATGGTGTCCGGCACCGGCCGGGTCAGCGTGGCCGAGGTCCAGACCGCTGCGGCAATCACGCCGGGCACCCCGCTGGCCCGGCTGGACACCGCGGCGATCCGGGCTCGGGTGGCCGCGATTCCGGCGGTGCGGACGGTGTCGGTAGGCACCACCTACCCTTCGACGGTCACCATCCGGGTCACCGAACGGGTCGCGGTCGGCTATCGCTCGGTCACCGGCGGCGCACTGCTGGTCGACGTCGATGATGTCGGGTTCGCCACCGTCGGCAGGCCGCCGGCCGGCCTGCCCAGGCTGGACCTGTCCGGCGATCAGGCTCGCGATGCCGCGACCGCGCTGGTGGCCGGGGCGCTACCGGCCGCACTGGCTCGCAAGATCGCTGTGATCAGTGCGCCGAGCACGGAGTCGGTCACCCTGCGGCTCACCGATGACCGGATCGTGCTGTGGGGCGGTACCGACCGCAGTACCGACAAGGCCCGGCTGCTGCCCGTCCTGTTCGGCCAGCCGGGCCGCTACTTCGATGTCAGCGACCCCAGTTCGGTGATCAGCCGCGGCGCCTGAGCGCGGACTTCTGCCTTTGTTTTTCTCGTGTGTCGGCGCGCCTTGGCGTGCCTGCGGTGGTTGCGAACTACTTTCGCAGGTATCGCTCGGGTTGACATAACGTTAAGGGTCTACTTGAGGGTGAGGGTTCAGCGATAGCTGGGCCTTCGGACCGGTTAGCCCTGACCCACACCGCAGATCCACAGCCAGTGAAGGAAAGACTCATGAGCTCACCGCACAACTACCTCGCTGTGATCAAGGTCGTCGGTGTCGGCGGCGGCGGCGTCAACGCGGTCAATCGGATGATCGAGCAGGGCCTCAAGGGCGTCGAGTTCATCGCGGTGAACACCGACGCCCAGGCGTTGCTGATGTCTGATGCCGACGTCAAGCTCGATGTCGGTCGGGAACTGACTCGCGGCCTCGGGGCCGGCGCGCAGCCCGAGGTCGGCCGCAAGGCCGCCGAGGACCACCGCGACGAAATCGAAGAGGTGCTCAAGGGCGCCGACATGGTGTTCGTCACCGCGGGCGAGGGCGGTGGCACCGGCACCGGCGGCGCACCGGTGATCGCGAGCATGGCCCGCAAGCTGGGCGCACTCACCATCGGCGTGGTGACCCGGCCGTTCTCCTTCGAGGGCAAGAAGCGCGCCACCCAGGCAGATATCGGCATCGAGCAGTTGCGGGCCGAGTGCGACACGCTGATAGTGATCCCGAACGACCGGCTGCTGCAGATCTCTGACCACAACGTCTCGGTGATGGACGCCTTCCGCAGCGCCGACCAGGTGCTGCTCTCGGGCGTGCAGGGCATCACCGACCTGATCACCACGCCCGGTCTGATCAATCTCGACTTCGCCGACGTCAAGAGCGTGATGAGCGGCGCCGGCTCGGCCCTGATGTGCATCGGCTCGGCGCGCGGCGACGGTCGGGCCCGGGCAGCAGCCGAGATGGCGATCGCGTCACCGCTGCTGGAAGCCAGCATGGAGGGCGCGCACGGGGTGCTGTTGTCGATCTACGGCGGCTCGGACCTCGGCCTGTTCGAGATCAACGACGCGGCCACACTGGTCGCCGAGTCGGCCCACCCGGACGCCAACATCATCTTCGGTGCGGTGATCGACGACACCCTCGGCGACGAGGTCAAGGTCACCGTCATCGCCGCCGGTTTCGACTCCGGCCAGTTGCCGTACAAGAAGGTGGAGGTGCGCCGCGAGGGCGAACCGACGCCCGGGCCCGCACTGTCCGGCCCCGGCTCGGCCGGACCGTCGGCCAACGGCGCGCCCCGGTCGGCTCTGTCGGGCGCATCCCACGGTGCCGGCCCGACACCCAGCACCAATCACCCGGGTGCGGTCTGGACCCCGAACAACCCGCCCGCCCGCAAGCCGGTCGAGCTGGACGAAGAGTTGGATGTGCCTGATTTTCTCAAGTAGCAGGCCCACTGCTTCGGCGGGCGTCCGGCGATGATCAACCTTGACGCCCGCCGGTTCGAACTGCACGCCAACCTGAGCCAGGTGCGTGATCGGATCGCCCGCGCCTGCGTGGCGGCCGGCCGGCCCTCCTCGACAGTGAGCCTGATCGCCATCACCAAGTTCTTTCCCGCCAGCGACGCGGCGATACTGGCCGAGGCCGGCGTCACCGACCTGGGCGAGAGTCGCGACCAGGAGGCTTCGGCCAAGGTGGCCGAGGTGGCCGGCCTGACCGACGCGACGGTGCGCTGGCACTTCGTCGGACGGCTGCAGACCAACAAGGCGCGCTCGGTGGCCGGCTATGCCGACCTGGTGCACAGCGTGGACCGTCCGGCCCTGGTCGACGCGCTGGCCGCGGCCGCCGGCCAGGCCGGCCGGCAATTGCCGGTGCTGGTTCAGCTGAGCCTGGACGCCGATCCCGACCGCGGCGGCAGCGCGTCCGAGCAGCTGTTGCGGTTGGCCGATCAGGTGGCCGGCCGGGCCGAGTTGCGCCTAGCCGGGGTGATGGCCATCGCACCGCTGGACGCTGATCCCGATCCGGGCTTCGCCCAGTTGGCCGGCGTGGCCGAGCAGCTGCGTGCCGCGCACCCGGCGGCGACCATCCTGTCGGCCGGGATGAGCGGGGACCTGGAGTCGGCAATCGCGCACGGCGCGACACACGTACGGATCGGTACGGCGTTGCTCGGCCGTCGGGCCCCACATTTCGGATAGCGTCGGCGGGCAGCATCGGGCAGTACTACACAGGAGGACGAAATGGCTACAGCCTTTCGGAAGATGGGCGTCTATCTCGGCCTGGTCGAGCATGACGACTACGCCGACGGCGGCGGCACCGAGTCCTACGGCGCGCTCGCCCGAGACCCGCAGTACCACCGCCGGGACGCCGAACCGACCGGTCGGGGTGGCTATGACAACCTGCCGGCGCACCCCGTCCACCCGGGCGAGGCCGAGGTCTATGACGACTACGACCAGCCCTACGACCAGCCGCCGCAGCGCATCACCACGCTGCACCCGCGCACCTACAACGAGGCCAAGACCATCGGTCTGCAGTTCCGGGGCGGCACGCCGGTGATCATGAACCTCACGGAGATGGACGATTCGGACGCCAAGCGCCTGGTCGACTTCGCGGCCGGCCTCACCTTCGGCCTGCACGGCAGCATCGAACGGGTCACTCCGAAGGTGTTCCTGCTCAGCCCACACAACGTCTCGGTCACCGCTGCGGACAAGCAGCGGATCGTCGAGGGCGGCTTCTACAACCAGAGCTGACCCTGATCGCGTCGAGCAGTCCGATTCAAGTGCGAGAATGGAACCATGTCGACGTTCTGGGCCGCCGTCGGTCTCGCGCTGCTGGTGTTCTACCTGCTGGTCATCGCCCGGCTGATCGTCGAGACCACCCGCAGCTTCGCCCGCTCCTGGCGGCCGGCGGGTGCGGCCGCGGTCGGTCTGGAGGCGGTCTACATGGTGACCGATCCACCGATGAAGCTGTTACGCCGGCTGATCCCGCCGCTGCGAGTTGGCGGAATGAGCTTCGACATGAGCGTGATCGTGTTGTTGATCATCATCTGGATACTGCGGATATTCGTGAGTTCGCTGGCCACCGGCTAGGGGAACTATCGCCGTTGTGGTCGTCTTACCCTCTTCTGTCGGCCACGACTTTTGGGGCTCGTGCGGCGCATGGTCCGTCGAACTCGCTATTCTCCCTATGCACCCGCTCACCAGGAGTGAGTGTCGCAACGACAACGGCGCGGTCGAACCACCGGCTGAGCCTGCATTTGCCAGATGTCCGAGCTTTCCAGCTGGGGAACCCGAAACCGGGTTCGCCATCTACTGCACCTGAGGTGACCTGATGCCTTTGACACCCGCCGAAGTCCACAATGTGGTCTTCAAGAAGCCCCCGATCGGCAAGCGCGGGTACGACGAGGAGGAGGTCGATGCCTTCCTCGACATCATCGAGGTGGAGCTCGCGCGCCTGATCGAGGAGAACAGCGATCTGCGCAGCAGTTCCGGCGGCTCGGCCGCGCCGGCTCCGGCGGCCACCTCGTCGGCCGACGCCGCGGCGCTGGCCAGTTCCCGGGACGAGAGCAAGAAGCTGACGGCCCGGGTTGCCGAGCTCGAGGCGGCCCTGAACCAGGCCCGGCAGTCCTCCGGCACCCCAAGCAACGATGCCGCCGCGCTCACCTCGGCGCGCGAGGAGAACCGCCGGCTGACCGCCCGGGTCGGCGAGCTGGAAGGCGCGGTCAACCAGGCCCGCCAGGCTGCCACCCAGGCTCAGCAGGCGGCAGCCGCTGCCCAGCAGGAGGTCGCCACCGCACGGGCGTCGGCCGGCGTCGGCAACGCCGCTGCGGCAGGTGCGGCCGCCGGTGGCGCGGTCGGCCAGCTCGGCCAGGCCGAGCGGGTGCTGGCACTGGCACAGCAAGCCGCCGACGAGCAGACCGCGGCCGCCAAGGCGCACCACGAGAAGACCGTCGCAGAGGCCAAGGCCCACCAGGACCGGGTACAGGCTGAGGCCCGCAGCTTCCACGAGAAGACCGTGGCCGACGCCCAGGCGCGCGCCGAGCAGCTCGACCGCGATTCCCGCTCCAAGGCGGCGAGCACGGTGACCGAGGCGGAGCAACGCTCGCACCAGATCAGTACCCAGCTCGAGCAGCGCAAGGCCGCGCTGGAGAAGCGGCTGGAAGAGCTGCGCACGTTCGAGCACGAGTACCGCTCGCGGCTCAAGAGCTACCTGGAGTCCCAGCTGCGCGACCTCGACGCCAGCACCAAGGCCGAGCCGGCCACGCAGGCTGCCGGGGACCGGCAGGCCGACCGGGGCTGACAGCCCAAGCGCACTGTTCTAGGGCGGCGACGTGCAGATAGTGATCCTTCTTCTGCTCGTCGCCGCCTTGGCTTTGCTGGTGCTGGGTCTGATCAGCTCCAGCACCTCGCTGGTGGTCGCCTCGGCCGCGGTGAGCCTGGTCGCTGTGGTGGCCATCGTGCGGGCACGCCGCCGGCGGCTGGAGCTGGCAACCGCCGCCGCGGCCGAAGCGGCCCGCCAGGCCAAGATCGAGGCCGACAAGGATGAGACCACCCGGGTGCTGGCTGCCGCTGCGGCCAGGAACCGTGCCGGCAGTGCTGAGCCGATCAGTGCCGAGCCGACCAGTGCTGAGCCGACCGGTGTTGGGTCGATCAGTGCTGAGCCGACCGGCGCTGGGTCGACCGGTGTTGGGTCGATCGGTGTTGGGTCGATCGGTGCCGAGCCGACCAGTGCTGAGCCGATCGGTGCTGAGCTAGCCGACAGCGTCGATCCGGAGGCGGCCGGCACCGAGCCGCCGCTGGCCGAGCACAGCGACGATCCGGTCTGGGTGATCGACGGCAGACCCCGCTATCACGCCTGGAACTGCCCGGTCATTCGTGGCCACCACTCGGAATCGGTGCCGCTCGGACAGGCCGTCGAGGACGGCTTCACCCCCTGTGCCCGCTGCGATCCGGACACCCGACTGGCGGCCTAGGTGAGCGAGGTGAGCTAGGTGAGCGAGGTGAGCTAGCGTTCGCGGGAGCCCGGGGTGGCTACCGGGCCGGGGTGACGCTCAACCCCGGACCGCCAGCGACAACCACAGGTGCAGGCCCAGCTCCTCGTCCACCGCCTGGTGATCGGCGTCCGCAGCCGGCGGGCCCTCGACCAGCGAGCTTGCCAGCACTTCGCGGGCCAGCTCGTCGGCGTGCTCGCGGATGGCCTCGGCCGGCTCGGGCGAACCACCCACCCGCCAGTGCAGCGCGATCCGATCGGTGACCTGGAAGCCAGCGGATTTGCGGGCCTCCTGGACGATCCGAATCACGTCGCGCAGGATGCCCAGCCTGCGCAGTTCCGGGCTCAGCTCCAGGTCCAGCGCGACCGTGTCGGCGCCGGCGCTCTCCACCGCCCAGCCAGACACCGGTGCCTCGCTGATGATGACGTCCTCGGCGGTGATCTGCTCGCCCACCGAATCCAGCAGCAGCGAGCCGGTCGACCGCACGCCGTGGGCCACCGTAGCCGGGTCAGCAGCCGTGATGGCAGCGGCGATGTCCTTGGTACGGCTGCCGAATCGCTTGCCCAGCGCGCGGAAGTTCGGCTTCACGGTCACGTTCACCAGGTCATCGGCGCTGGCCAGCTCGGCCAGGTCCAGCACGTTGAGCCCGTCGGCCACCTCCTGCCGCAGCGCGGCGGGCAGTTGCTGCCAACCGGCTGCAGAGATCAGCGCCCGCGCCAGTGGCTGGCGGGTCTTGACCGCGGAACTGGCGCGGGCGGCACGTCCCAACTCGACCAGCCGGCGTACCAGACCGACCTGGTTCGACAGCTCCCGATCCACCTCGACTCCGGTGGCGGGCATGGCTGGCCATGGCGCCAGGTGCACCGACCGGATCCCGGTGGCCTCGGCGAACATCGCCTGCCAGACCTGCTCGGTGACGAACGGGACGAAGGGTGCCAGCAGCCTGGTGAGGGTGTCCAGGCAGTCGTGCAGCGTCTGCAGGGCGGCCGGGTCGCCGTCCCAGAACCGCCGCCGGGACCGCCGGACGTACCAGTTCGACAGATCGTCGATCAGGCCGAACAGCGCCTTACCGGCCCGCGCCGGGTCATAGGCTTCCAGCGCCGCGTCCACCTCGCTGGCGGTACGGCGGGTCTCGTTGCGGGCCCACTCGTCCAGCAGGCTCTGCTGGCCGGCACCGTCACCGGGGGTCCAGTCGTTGGCCCGCGCGTACAGGGACTGGAACGACGCGATCGACCAGTAGGTGCGCAGCACCTTGGAGGCGATCTCCTCCAGGTTCTTGTGGCCCACCCGCCTGGCCGACCACGGCGAGCCGCTGGCCAGCATGAACCAGCGCACCGCGTCGGCCCCGTGCCGATCCATCAGCGGCATCGGTTCCAGGATGTTTCCCAGGTGCTTGCTCATCTTGCGGCCGTCCTCGGCCAGGATGTGGCCCAGGCACACCACGTTGCGGTAACTGGACTGGTCGAACACCAGCGTGCCGATCACCATCAGCGTGTAGAACCAGCCACGGGTCTGGTCGATGGCTTCGGAGATGAAGTCGGCCGGGTAGTTCTGTTCGAAGACGTCGTTGTTGTGATGCGGCGCGCCGAACTGGGCAAACGGCATCGAGCCTGAATCGAACCAGCCGTCGATCACCTGCGGGACGCGGTGAAAACTACCTTCGACGCCGGGCAGCGTGAAGCTCGGCGCGTCCACATACGGCCGATGTGGATCGAGGTCGGCCAGGTCCTGGCCGGTCAGCTGGGACAGCTCGGCCAGCGAGCCGACGCACACCAGGTTGCCCGGGTCGGCGTCGTTGCGCCAGATCGGCAGCGGCGTTCCCCAGTAGCGATCGCGAGACAGCGCCCAGTCGATGTTGTTGTCCAGCCAGTCGCCGTAGCGGCCATGCTTGATGGTGTCGGGATACCAGTTGGTCGCCTCGTTCTGCGCGATCAACTCGGCCTTGCGCGCGGTGGTGCGGATGTAGAACGAGGGCAGTGCGTAGTACATCAGCGGGGTGTGGCAGCGCCAGCAGTGCGGGTAGGAATGCTCGTAGTTCAGGTGCTTGAACAGCAGGCCACGCTGGCGCAGGTCGGCCACCAGCCGCTCGTCGGCGTCCTTGAAGAACAGCCCGCCGACCTCGGGCACCTCGGGCAGAAAGTGCCCGTCCTTGCCGATCGGGTTGACCACCGGCAGGCCGTAGGCCCGGCAGGTCGCCAGGTCTTCGGCGCCGAAGGCCGGCGCCTGGTGAACCAGGCCGGATCCGTCCTCGGTGGTCACGTAGTCGGCCAGCACCACGTAGTTGGCAGGCGACTGCGGGCTGCCCACCTCGACGTAGTCGAACGGCCGCTGGTAGGTCCAGCGCTCCATCTGGGCACCGGTGTAGCTGGCCAGCACCTCGGTGCCTTCGGCCAGGTAGTTGCTGACCGGACCGCCGAGAAAGCTCACCAGTTGCTCGCCGTCGGGCGTGCGGACCAGCGAGTAGCTGACCTCGGGATTGACCGCGACCGCGGTGTTGGACACCAGCGTCCACGGGGTGGTGGTCCACACCAGCAGGGACGCCGTGCCGGCCAACGGACCCGAGGTGATCGGCAGCCGCACGTACACCGACGGGTCGACCACCGTCTCGTAACCCTGCGCCACCTCGTGGTCGGACAGGCCGGTCCCGCAGCGCGGGCAGTAGGGGGTGACCCGGTGGTCTTCGACCAGCAGGCCCTGGTCGAAGATCTGCTTCAACGCCCACCACACGGACTGGATGTAGTCGGGGTTCATCGTCCAGTAGGCGTTCTGGTAGTCACACCAGTAGCCCATCCGCTCGCTCATGGCGGTGAACTGGTCGACGTTGCGCTGCACCGACTCGCGGCACCGGGCATTGAACTCGGCGATGCCGTACCGCTCGATGTCGGGCTTGCCGGTAAAGCCGAGCTCCTTCTCCACCGCGAGTTCGACCGGCAGGCCATGGCAGTCCCAGCCGCCCATCCGGGCGACGTGATAGCCCTTCATCGTCTTGAACCTCGGAAACAGATCCTTGAACGCCCGCGCCTCGATGTGATGGGTGCCGGGCGTCCCGTTGGCAGTGGGCGGGCCCTCGTAGAAGGTGTAGCGGGGGCCGGACTCGGTTTGCTTCAGGCTGGCCTGGAAGATCTGGTTGCGGCGCCAGAAGTCCATCACCTGATGATCGGTGGCGGGCAGGTCGACGTGTGCTGGCAGCGCCTGGTAGGCCATCGGGTAGTTCTCCTTCGCCGGTTCTTCCGAACTGGCGATCAGTCCGGACGGTGAAGGGACGACGGCTCGCGCCGCCGCGGTACCACCCTTCTTGGCAACCCGATCTCGCTGGGCTGCCCGCTCAAGTCGCACTGCATTCGGTTCTACTGCGGTGCCCGGTCGCTCGCGCGGCCAGTCACCGGTTCTTCCGAAGCTCGGAGGTGATTTCGCGACCGGCACTCATCCCCGGGCTCGCACCGCCCCCGGGTCGCTCGAGATTCGTAGCCGGTCCTAGTTGTCCTCGTCGTCGCCACTCACATTCTAGGGCCATTGCCGCCACGGGTCGTCACCATATCGACCGGGGGCTGGCCGCGGCTCGAGGTCGGATTCTGCTGCGATGCGTCTGTTTGTGACTGCTGCCCGGCGCGCCAACTGGCGATGACAGGTCGGCCCCTCATATTCTTGGGCGCTTTGCCGGAACGTTCGATGGCAAGATGTCCGGTATTTTCGGCGGAAACTGGTCCGCCGGATGCGAGGGGAGCGTTATGGCTGGCGTGCGCGGGCGAATCGGCAAGGTATTGCGCCGGGTTGGCGGTACGGCTCAAGCCGCGCCGGCCGGCACTGGGGCGGCTGCCAAGAAGCCTGCTCCCGCGGTGAAAATAGCGCCAGCGGCGAAGAAGGTAGCGCCGGCGAAGAAAGCAGCGCCGGCGAAGAAGGCAGCGCCGGCCAGGACTGCGTCAGCCTCGAAGGTCGCGCCTGCGAAGGCTGCTCCGGTGAAGAAGGCTGCTCCTGCCAAGAAAACCCCGCCGACAAAGAAGGCCGCAGCTGCCAAGGCTCCTTCGGCCACCAAGGCAGCGCCTGCGAAGGCAGGACCGGCCAAGAAGGTCGCAGTCAAAGCTGCTCCGGCCAGGAAGGCTGCAGTCAGCAAGGCAGCTCCGGCTAAGACAGCAGCCCCTGCCAAGGCAACTCCGGCCAAGAAGACCGCCGCGACCAAGGCGGCTCCGGCCCCGAAGGCTGTGCCTGCGAAGAAGGCTGCGCCTGCGAAGAAGGCTGTGCCTGCGAAGAAGGCCCCGGCGACCAAGACAGCTCCCGCCAAGGCAGCTCCCGCCAAGACAGCTCCCGCCAAGACAGCCGCCGAGGCAGCTCCCGCCAAGACAGCTCCCGCCAAGGCAGCTCCCGCCAAGGCAGCTCCCGCCAAGACAGCTCCCGCCAAGGTTGCCCCGGCGGCCGCGCCCCGGGCGACCACCGACCTCAGTCCTGCCGAACTGCAGGAGATTCGTAAGCAGCTGCGGACCGAGTTCTCCGAGATGCAGGGCGAATACGACCGCTCCATGGCCGAGCTCAACAACCTGCAGATGGCCAATACCGACGGCGCCGGTGACGATCAGGCCGATGCCGGCAGCAAGACCTTCGACCGCGAGCAGGAACAGTCCATTGCCGCCAACCGGCGCGACCTGCTTACTCAGATCGAGCATGCCATCGAGCGCATCGACGCAGGCACCTACGGTATCTGCGAGAACTGCGGCCGGCCGATTCCCAAGGCACGCCTGAAGGCCCTGCCGATGGCGACGCTGGACGCCGAGTGCAAGGCGCGCGAGGAGCGGCACTGACGGTCTGGACCCCGGCGGCTGCCGGCCGGCCGCGTCGGTGCGCGAGAATGGTCTGGTGAGTTCCCCCCAACCGCCATCCGAGCCGTCGGAGCCGGCGACCGAGCAGTCGGAGCTGCCGTCCCGCCGGTCGGCCGCGTCGGCCGGCAAGCTGGCGGTGTTCGTGGGTACCGCGCTGACCGCCGGCCTCGCCGACCTGATCAGCAAACTGCTCGTGGTGGCGCACATCAAGACCACCGACAGCGGTGTCCGACTGCTCGGGGGAGCGATCTATCTGGTGCAGGCCCGCAACAGCGGGGCCGCGTTCTCGGTGGGCACCGGGGCGACGATCGCGTTGACCGCAATATCGGTGATCGTGGTGGTGGTCATCGCGCGCGCGGCCAGGCGGCTGACGTCCACCGCCTGGGCCGTCTCGCTCGGGCTGGTGCTGGGAGGCGCACTCGGCAATCTCACCGACCGGTTCTTTCGGGCGCCGTCGCCCGGCAAGGGCCACGTGGTCGACTGGATCTCGCTGTTCGCCAACGACGGGCACATCTGGCCGATCTTCAACCTGGCCGACTCCTCGATCGTGGTCGGCGGGGTGATCGCGGTGCTGCTGTCAGTGCTCGGGGTGGACTTTCGCGGCGGGCGTAATCCCCGGCCCTCGACCGAGCCGCCGGCACCGGTCGCCGGCGACCCACCACCGCAGCATGGCTGAGCCTCGGCTGCTGCCGGTTCCCGAAGGCCTGGCCGGCCTGCGTCTGGACGTGGCGATCTCGCGTATGTTCGGGCTCTCGCGCACCGCGGCGGCGGGCCTTGTCGATGACGGCGCGGTCAGCCTGGACGGCGCCGCGCCGACCCGGTCGGACCGGGTGCACGCCGGCTCGTGGCTCGAGATCAGCATTCCCGAGCCGGTGGACCTGGCAGCCGCGCCGCCGCTCGCGGTGGACGGGCTGGTCATTCTCTATGAGGACGACGAGATCGTGGTGGTGGACAAGCCGGTCGGTGTTGCGGCCCACCCGAGCATCGGCTGGTCCGGGCCGACGGTGATCCAGGGTCTGGCCGCGATGGGACTGCGCATCGCCACCTCCGGCGCCGCGGAGCGCCAGGGCATCGTGCACCGGCTGGACGCGGGGACCACCGGGGCCATGGTGGTGGCCAAGAGCGAGCGGGCCTACAGCCTGCTCAAGCAGGCGTTCAAGCAGCGCACCGTCCGCAAGCTGTATTCCGCGCTCGTGCAGGGCCATCCAGATCCCAGCAGCGGCACCATCGACGCCCCGATCGACCGGCACCCGTCCTCGGACTGGAAGTTCGCCGTGGTCGCCGGCGGCCGGCCGAGCATCACCCACTACCAGACCGAGCAGGCCTACCGGGCGGCGTCGTTGCTCGACGTCCGGTTGGAGACCGGCCGCACCCACCAGATCCGGGTGCACCTGGCGGCGTTGCGCCACCCGTGCTGCGGCGACCAGCTCTACGGCGCCGACCCGGTGCTCAGCCGGCGGCTGGGCCTGACCAGGCAGTGGCTGCACGCTCGCTCGCTCGGCTTCGAGCACCCGGCCACCGGACAGTGGCTGGTGGTGGAATCACCGTTTCCACCCGATCTGCAGCATGCGCTGGACGTGCTCGACGCCGAATCCTGATCGGGCCGACTGCGTCGGCGACCCGGCCGGGACACGCCCGGACAACGCTGGGACACGCCGAGGACACGCCGTCGGGGACGCCACCAGCCCGCAGCTGTCGGTGCCAGGGTGCAGAATGATCGGCGCTGGCAAGCCCCGCACGATGGGCGCCACCTGATCAGGATTGAGGGCACCGCTGTGACCGTTGCAGGCTCGACCGACTCGTTCGTCCACCTGCATGTGCACACCGAGTACTCGATGCTCGACGGGGCCGCCCGGCTGAAGGACCTGTTCGCCGCCACCGCCGAGCTGGGCATGCCGGCGCTGGCGATGACCGATCACGGCAATGTCTTCGGGGCCTATGACTTCTACAAGCAGGCCAAGCTCGCCGGCATCCGGCCGATCATCGGCATGGAGGCATACCTCACCCCGAACACCCACCGCGGCGACCGCACCCGGGTGAAGTGGAACTCCGGCGGCGAGGACGATGTCTCCGGCGGCGGCGCGTTCACCCACATGACCTTGCTGGCCGAGAACACCGAAGGCATGCACAACCTGTTCCGGCTGTCCTCGCGCTCCAGCATCGAGGGGTTCTTCTACAAGCCACGCGCCGACCGCGAACTGCTCAACTCCTACGCCGACGGCCTGATCGCCACCACCGGCTGCCCGTCCGGTGAGATCCAGACCTGGCTGCGAATCGGCAACTATGAGAAGGCCCGCGCAAGTGCTGCTGAGTTCAGAGACATCTTCGGCAAGGACAACTTCTTCCTGGAGTTGATGGACCACGGCCTCGGTATCGAAGGCAGGGTGCGCGAGGGCCTGCTCAGGCTCGGCCGCGATCTTGAACTGCCGATGGTCGCCACCAACGACCTGCACTACACCCGGCGCGAGGACGCCGACGCCCACGAGGTGCTGCTGTGCGTCCAGTCGGGCAAGACGATGGCCGATCCGAACCGGTTCAAGTTCGACGCCAAGGACTTCTACCTCAAGTCCCCGGCCGAGATGCGCTCGCTGTGGGCCGACAAGTACGACCTGCGCCAGGCCTGCGACAACACCCTGCTGATCGCAGAGCGGTGCAACGTGGTGTTCAACGAGTCCGCCAACTACATGCCGGTCTTTCCGGTGCCCGACGGCGAGAGCGAGCAGTCCTGGTTCGTCAAAGAGGTCGAGGCCGGCCTGCACCAGCGCTACCCCGGCGGCATCCCCGACGAGGTACGCAAGCAGGCAGACTACGAGGTCGACATGATCGTCCAGATGGGCTTTCCCGGCTACTTCCTGGTCGTCGCCGACTTCATCAACTGGGCCAAGGAGCATGGCATCCGGGTCGGGCCGGGGCGTGGCTCGGGCGCGGGTTCGATGGCTGCCTACGCGATGCGCGTCACCGACCTAGACCCGCTGCGGCACGGGCTGATCTTCGAGCGGTTCCTCAACCCGGACCGGGTGTCGATGCCCGACTTCGACGTCGACTTCGACGAGCGCCGGCGCGGCGAGGTGATCCGCTACGTCACCGACAAATATGGCGATGATCGGGTCGCCCAGATCGTCACGTACGGCACCATCAAGGCCAAGCAGGCGGTCAAGGACGCCGCCCGGGTGCTCGGTTACCCCTTCGCGATGGGCGACCGGATCACCAAGGTGATGCCGGCGCCGGTGATGGGCAAGGATGTCCCGCTGGCGGGCATCTTCGACCCGGCGCACAAGCGCTACGGCGAGGCGGGGGAGTTCCGCGCGCTGTACGAGTCCGACCAGGAGGTGCAGCGGGTGGTCGACACCGCCCGCGGCCTGGAGGGTCTGAAACGGCAGTGGGGCGTACACGCGGCCGGGGTCATCATGTCCTCCGAGCGGCTGGCCGACGTCATTCCGATCATGCGCCGCGAGCAGGACGGCGCCATCATCACCCAGTTCGACTACCCGTCGTGCGAGAGCCTCGGGCTCATCAAGATGGACTTTCTGGGGCTGCGCAACCTCACCATCCTCGACGACGCGGTCGACAACATCCGGGCCAACCGCGAGCGGGAACTGGTGCTGGAAGAGCTGCCGCTGGACGACAAGCCCACCTATGAACTGCTCACCCGCGGCGCCACCCTCGGCGTCTTCCAGCTGGACGGCGGCCCGTTGCGTGCCCTGCTCCGCTCGATGCGCCCGGACAACTTCGAAGACATCTCTGCCGTCATCGCGCTCTACCGGCCGGGGCCGATGGGCGCCAACTCGCACAACGAATATGCCGATCGCAAGACCGGCCGCAAGGAGGTGACGCCGATTCACCCGGAGCTGGCCGAGGCCCTGCAAGACCTGCTCGGTGACACCTACGGCCTGATCGTCTACCAGGAGCAGGTGATGGCCATCGCCCAGCACCTGGCCGGCTACACCCTGGGCGCCGCCGACCTGCTGCGGCGCGCGATGGGCAAGAAGAAGAAGGCCGAGCTGGACGCCCAGTGGGAGACCTTCGACGGCGGCATGCGTGACCGCGGTTACTCGGCCGGCGCGGTGAAGACGTTGTGGGAC
>JBPCPA010000220.1:0-4758 GCA_050999655.1 Jatrophihabitans sp. | reverse complement strand
AGCGGTGAGATGAACGAGGACAGCAGGTAGCCGTGCGCGCAGTGCAGCTCCAGCAGGTCGAAGCCGGCCCGGTCAGCCCGGCCGGCGGCGGTGACGAATTGCCCGGTGATCTCGGCCAGTTCCCGCTCGGTGAGTTCGCGGGGCACCTGGTTGACGCCGGGCCGGTAGGCCAGCGGGGACGGCGCCACCAGCTCCCAGTTCGCCGCCGGAAGCGGCAGGTCGATGCCCTCCCACATCAGCCGGGTGGAGCCCTTGCGTCCGGAATGGCCAAGCTGGACACCGATCTTGGCCTGCGACCGGGCATGCACGAAGTCGGTGACCCGGCGCCAGCCGTCGGCCTGCTCGTCGGTGTAGAGGCCGGTGCAACCGGGAGTGATCCGGCCCGCTTCAGATACGCAGACCATCTCGGTCAGCACCAGGCCGGCACCGCCGAGGGCCTTGCCGCCGAGGTGGACCAGGTGAAAGTCATTGGGCAGGCCGTCCTCGGCCTGGTACATGTCCATCGCCGAGACCACCACCCGGTTGGCCACTTCGAGCTCGCGCAACCGCAGCGGCTGGAACATCGGCGGCCGCAGCTCACCGGTGCCCATCCCGCGGCCGGCCTCGTGCTCGGCGAACCAGGCATCGACCCGGGCCACGAACTCCGGGTCGCGCACCTTGAGGTTGTCATAGGTGACCCGGCGGCTGCGGGTCATGATGTTGAAGGCGAACTGCAGCGGGTGCTGGTCGGTGTACTGGCCGATGTTCTCGAACCATTCCAGGCTGGCCTGGGCCGCCCGCTGGGTCGAGAGCACCACCGGCTGCCGCTCGGCCTGGTATGCATCGAGCGCGGCCGGCAGGTCGTCCTGCTCGTGCAGGCAGGCCGCCAGCGCCAGGGCATCCTCCATCGCCAGCTTGGTGCCCGAGCCGATCGAGAAGTGCGCGGTGTGCGCGGCGTCGCCGAGCAGCACCAGGTTGGCGTGCCGCCAGTTCTCGTTGCGCACGGTGCTGAAGCTGACCCACCTGGAGTTGTTGGCCAGCACCTGGTGGCCATCGAGCACGTCGGCGAACAGCTCCCGGAGCCGTTCGATCGACTTCTCATCCGACTCGCCGGCTGCCAGCGGCTGCCCGGCGAAGGCATCGAAGCCGGCGCGTTGCCAGACCTGGTCGTTCATCTCCACGATGAAGGTGCTGCCGTGCGCATCGTATGGATAGCCGTGGATCTGCATCACCCCGTACGGGGTCTGGCGAATGTCGAAGGTGAACGCGTCGTAGACCCGGTCAGTGCCCAGCCACATGTACTTGCAGTTGCGGACGTCCAGGCTCGGCCGGAACTGCTCGGCGTAGCGGTTGCGGACCGCGGAGTTCACCCCGTCGCAGACCACCACCAGATCGTGTTCGGCCGACAGCACCTGCGCGTCCGGGGCCTCGGTGCGAAAGTGCAGCCGCACCCCGAGTTCGCGGCAGCGATCGTGCAGGATCTCCAGCAGCCGCCGCCGGCTCATCGCGGCGAAGCCGTGGCCGCCGCTGGTCAGCACCTGGCCGCGGTAGTGCACGTCGATGTCGTCCCAGCGGGCAAACTCGCCCTGCATCCGGGCGTAGATCTGCGGGTCGGCGTGCTCGATGCCGCCCAGCGTCTCGTCGGAGAACACCACTCCGAAACCGAAGGTGTCATCGGCGGCATTGCGCTCCCACACCGTGATCTGGTGGTCCGGGCCGAGTTGCTTGGCCAGCGCCGAGAAGTACAGCCCGCCGGGGCCGGCGCCGATCACCGCTATTCGCACGCCGCAGCTCCCGGCCCGGCCGGTGTCCTCCGCTGCCGCAGCACGAAGCGCTGCAGCTTGCCGGTGGCGGTGCGCGGCAACTCGGTGACGAACTCGATCGCCCGCGGGTACTTGTACGGCGCGATCTGCTGCTTGACGTGCTGCTGCAACCGGGCCACCTCGCCGGCATCTCCGGTGACGCCGGTGGCCAGCACCACGAAGGCGGTGACCAGCTGGCCGCGGTCCGGATCGAACACGCCGACCACGCCGCACTCCAGCACGTCCGGATGGGCTAGCAGCGCCTCTTCGACCTCGGGTCCGGAGATGTTGTAGCCGGACGAGACGATCATGTCGTCGCTGCGGGCCTGGTAGTAGAAGTAGCCCTCGGCGTCGCGCAGGAAGGTGTCCCCGGTGATGTTCCAACCCCGCTGGACGTAGGCCGCCTGCCGCTCGTCACCCAGGTAGCGGCAGCCGGTCGGGCCCCTGACCGCCAGCCGGCCGATGGTGCCGTCGGGCACCGGGCGGCCGGCGTCGTCGACGATCTCGGCCTGGTAGCCGGGGACCACCCGGCCGGTGGCGCCGGGCCTGATGTCCTCGTCGGCGGCGGACAGGAAGATGTGCAGCAGCTCGGTGGAGCCGATGCCGTCGATCAGCTTCACCCCGGTGGCCTGGTGAAAGGCGTGCCAGGTCGCTGCCGGCAGGTGCTCGCCGGCCGACACCGCGCGGCGCAGGCTGCGCAGCTGGGCGGCCTTGCCCGCGGTGAGCATCGCCCGGTAGGCGGTCGGTGCGGTGAAGCAGACCGTCACCCGGTGGGCCTGGATCAGCTCGGCCAGCTGGTCCGGGGTGGCCCGCTCCACCAGCAGGGTGCGCGCGCCGAACCGCAGCGGAAAGACCACCAGGCCACCCAGGCCGAAGGTGAAGGCCAGCGGCGGAGAGCCGGTGAAGACGTCCTCGGGGCTCGGCCGCACCAGCTGGGCGGCGAAGGTGTCAGCGATCGCCAGCAGGTCGCGGTGAAAGTGCATGGTGGCCTTCGGGCGACCGGTGGTGCCCGAGGTGAAGGCCAGCAGCGCGACGTCGTCGGCGGCGGTGTCGGCGGCCTGGAAGGTGGCCGGCTTCGCCGCGGCCCGGGCGGTCAGATCGTCGGGGTCCGGGCCGCCACAGGCCACGATCGGCAGCTGCGCGATCCGGGCGGCCCGCAGGTCATCGAGAAAGCGGTGGTCGCACAGGGCCAGATCGACCCGGGCGATCTCAGCGATGGTGGCCAGCTCGCCGGCGCGCAGCAGCGGCATGGTGGGCACGGCGACCGCGCCGGCCTTGAGCACCGCGAGCCAGCAGGCCACCAGCCAGGGATTGTTCGGCGACCTCAACAGCACCCGGTTGCCGGTCCGTACGCCGAGGTCCTCGACCAGCACCCGGGCCAGCTGGTTGACCGTGCGCTGCAGCTGGCCATAGCTCCAGGCCGGCGCGTCCGGGCTGAGCAGGCAGGGCCGGTCCGCGCCGAACCGGCGCACCACCGCGTCCAGCAACTCGACCGCGCAGTTGAGCCGCTCGGGGTAGCCGAGTTCGGTCAGACCCACGAAATCAGGCAGTTGCTCGGCGGCCGGCAGGTGGTCGCGGCAGAACGTGTCCACGTGCGCCGACCTGCTCAGGGTCACGGCGAGCCGCCTGCGTCCATCCTGCGAGTATTCTCTATTCCTGACGGCAGTCAAGCAGTCGCGATATGCGTGCGAGCCGCTGCCGGCCGGTCAGGGCAGTATCGTCACCGTCGTGAGTGCCATCGAGCCGGCCGGCCGGACGCCGCAACCGCGGGCGCTCATCGTGAGCATCTACGGCCTGTATGCCCGCGAGGCGGGCGGCTGGCTGAGCGTGGCGGCGCTGATCCGGCTGATGGCCGAGCTGGGCGTGGACGAGCCCGCGGTGCGCTCGTCGATCTCCCGGCTCAAGCGCCGCGCCATCCTGCGAGCCGAGCGGATCGACGGCGCGGCCGGCTATGCGCTGTCCGATCAGGCCAGGACGATCCTGGACGAGGGCGACCGGCGGATCTTCCAACGCCGGCAGGCCTCGCTGGCCGACGGCTGGCTGCTGGCGGTGTTCAGCGTCCCCGAGGCCGAGCGCGAGAAGCGACACCTGCTGCGCACCCGGCTGGCCTGGCTGGGATTCGGCACCGTGGCGGCCGGCGTCTGGGTGGCACCGGCCCATCTCTTCGACGAGACCTTCGACGCCCTGCAGCGCCACGGCCTGGCCCGCTACGTCGACCTGTTCCGGGCCGAGCACCTGGCCTTCGCCGATATTGCCGAGCAGGCCCAGCTGTGGTGGGATCTGCCACGCCTGCAGGGCCTTTACAGCGATTTTCTGGCCAGCTACGGTCCGGTCCGGACGAACCTGCGCCGGCGGCGCGCCATCGACGGTCGGCAGGCCTTCGCCAGCTACCTGCCGGCGTTGACCGACTGGCGCCGGCTGCCCTACTCAGATCCGGGCCTGCCCGCCGACGTGCTGCCGCGCGGCTGGCGCGGCGTGCGGGCCGCCGAGACGTTCTTCGAACTGCGCGACCGGCTGGCCGGGCACGCGCACGACTTCGTGGCCGAGGTGGTCAGATCACCGCATAGCCCTGCAGCTCGACCAGGGCGGCCTCGTCCCACAGCCGGCTGATCCCGATTCCGGCCATCGCGGGGTAGTCCCGGCCGACCAGGCGTCGCCAGACAGCGCCGATCTCGCGGGCGTGTGCCCGGTAGTCGGCCAGATCCACCAGGTACACGGTCAGGCTGGCCAGCTGGTCCGGGCGGCCGCCGGCGGCCCGCAACGCCTCGAGCAGGTTGCTCAGCGCGAGCTCGAACTGCTCGACGACACCGTCGCCGACCAGCCGGCCCTGCCCGTCCAGCGCGGTCTGACCGGCCAGAAAGACCACCGTGCCCGAACCGAGTACCGCGTGGCTGAAGCCGCTGGGCCGGGCCAGCGATTCCGGATTCACCCTGCGCAGGCTCACGATTGCACCGCCCCGCCGTCGACGCCGAGGCCC
>JBPCPA010000216.1:0-12882 GCA_050999655.1 Jatrophihabitans sp. | reverse complement strand
CACATCGAACAGGTGCTGCGGGCCGACCGGCCCGGCGGCTTGGGCGAGCCCAGGTTCGCCGGCGAGCGGGTCTCGCAGCTGATCCGGTACCGCTCGCCGGCGGTCGCGCTGGCCCTGCCGCAGCTGGCCGCCGCCCACGGGGTGCCCAGCTCGGCAGCGTTGCTGGCGATGTTCGCGGTCGGCCTCGGCCGCCACACCGGACATAACCCGCTGGTGGTCACCCTGATGGTGAGCAACCGGTTCCGGCCGGGCTTCGCCGACTCGGTGAGCGCGCTGGTGCAACCAAGTCCGTACCTGATCGACATCGAGGGCATCAGCCTGGACCAGGCTGTCGGTACGGTGGCCGGCGGCCTGCTGCACACCTACAAGAACGCCTACTACGACCCTTACCAGCACGAGGAGTTGGTCGCCAGGATCGGCCGGGAGCGTGGTGAACAGCTCGACTTGTGGTGCCTCTACGACGATCGCCGCAAGCATCAGGACCGGGCCTTCGCACCGGGATCGCCGGGATCGCCGGCCAGCACGGCTCAGCTGGGCCCGGAGCTGAGCCGGGCGCTGACCCGTAGCAGCTGGCAGCGCGAGCACGAGCCGGCGATGCACTGCCGCAAGCTGTTCCTGCACGTCGATGATCCACCCGGCTCGATCGACTTTCTGCTGTCGGTGGACAGCAGGTACTTCGCCGTCGAGGACATGCTCGCCATCCTGCGGGCCATCGAGGACGCCACCGTCCAGGCAGTGCTCCACCCGGACGCCCCGACCCGGATCGGTGCCCGGATAGCCCAACCCGGCTGAGTCTTCTGTTGGCGGGCCGTCTGATGGCGGGCCGGGGCAGGCGGGCTGCCACTGGAGCACCGGCTGCGGCTGCCCTAGGGTGTGACGGTATTCAGCCGACCCGGGGGTCCGATGCGCAGCTCGAGCACGGCCAGCAGTCGGCAACCGGCCGAGCCGCTGGCGGACCAGCGCCGGGCCGGCTCGTGAGCGGCTGGCCGGAACTGCGCGAGAGCCGGATCGTGCAGGCCGGGCACTCGCCGGGCACGGTGATCCGGTGCGGGTTGACCGACACCATGCTGGCTGATCTGCCGGTGTCGGTGGTGTTCCTCTACCGCCAGGCACCCGACTTCGACCGGCTCGCCGCCGGGTTGGCCCGGGCGCTGCAACTGCTGCCGGTCTTCGCCGGCCGGCTCCGCACCATCGACGGCGACCTGCAGCTGGTCTGCGACGACGCGGGCGTGCCGTTGACCAGCTATACCGTCGACGAGACGCTCAGCGAGGCGATCGGCCGGGTGACGCTGCCCGGTTCCGGCTATGTCGACCACGTGGACGCGCCGAAGGCCCGGCTGGGTGGCCTGCCGTTGTTCAGCGCCCGGGTCAGCTGGCTGTCCGACGGCGGCATGGTGCTCGGCTGCTCCTGGCACCACGCGGTCGGCGACGTGCAGACGTTCATGCTGCTGATGCATGCCTGGTCGGCGGCGGTCGAGGGCCGGCCGTTACCACCGGTGGTCATTCCTGAGGATCCGGATGCCTACCTCGACCGGGTGTTGCCGCCGCAGGATTCCGGCCGGCCAGGCTTTCGGTTGCTGGACACCGACGAGGCCGCGCTGGTACGGCGCGAGATAGAGCGGGCGATGCGAACCAACCGCACCGTGCAGGTCTATTTCGGCGACGCCGAGCTGGCCCGCCTGCGCGAGTCATACATCGCCACCGCGGGTCGGCGGCTGTCCACCAACGACGTGGTGTGCGCCCACGTGGTGAGCACCATCCGTCAGCTCGACGAGGACGACCAGGCGCGGGACCTGGCGATGCCGGTCAACATCCGCCGGCTGTTGGAGTTGCCGGCCGGTGCGGTCGGCAACCTGGTCAACGAGGTGTTTCTGACCTGCCCGCCGCGCAGCAGTGGCGAGGAGTTCGCCGTCCAGCTCCGGCAGGCGGTCGAGGACTTCGCCCGCTCGCATCTCAACCTGCGGGCCAACCACGCCTTTCTTGCCGAGATCGGCCCGGACCGGTTCGGCGACTGCGTCCCGATCGGGTTCGACCCGTCCCGCCGAACGGTGACCATCACCAACTGGAGTCGCTTCGGGATGTATGAGGTGGCCTTCGACGGCTTCCGGCCGGCGTTCTTCAGCTCGGCGGCCAACCTGCAACTTCCGTGGATCGCCTGGATCGTCGAAGGATTCGACAACACCGGGCTGCTGCTCACCGCCACCGTGCCGGGGACCCTCGCCGCCCGGCTGCGCAGTTCGGACGGCCGGGCGGCGCTGCACCGGTTCCGCGAGCCGGCCGACGAACTACCCGAGTTGGCCGGCACCGTCCGCAAGCTGATCTGACACCGGCGCGATCGGCAATCTCGGTTGACCGCCGTGGTGAGCTGAGCTGGTGCTCGAACTCGCCCGTGGCCTCACCCCGGTTGCTATCAGCGCGCTGGCCGAACTCGAAGCCCGGACGCTGGCGGCCGATGGCGGCCGGCTCAAGCTGGAATGGGGCGTGCTGCACGCCCGCACCGGCCGGGACGTCGAGGATCTGCTCTGGTGGGACGGCGACCGGCTGCTCGGCTACGCCGGCCTGTATGCCTTCGGGCTGCCCACCGTGGAACTGGCCGGCATGGTCGACCCGGCGGCCAGACGGCGCGGCATCGCCACCGCGCTGCTGGACGCCGCACTGCCGATCTGCCATGACCGCGGTTACCGGCAGGTGCTGCTGGTGACGCCGCGTGCCTCGGTGGGCGGCCAGACGCTGGCCTCTGGTCGCGGCGCGGTGCTCGAACATTCCGAACACGGCCTGGTGCTGGTCGGGCCGCCGACCGACGGGCCGTCCGATCCGCGGATCAGCCTGCGGCCGGCCACCGTGGCCGACCTGGACGAGCTGGCCCGGCTGTTCGCGGCGGCCTTCGGCTGGGCCCATCCCGACCTGGCACAGCGGCTGGCCGCCGAGTCCGGCGATTCCGAGCGGACGTTGATGATCGAGCGGGCCGGCACCACCGTCGGGACCGTCCGGTTGACTCGCGAGGGCACCGTGGGCGGCGTCTACGGCTTTGCGGTGGACCCGGCCTGGCAGGGCCGCGGCATCGGCCGGGACGTGCTGCGCCAGGTCTGTCGGCAGCTGCGGGCCGCCGGCGCGGACCGGGTCGGCCTGGAGGTCTCGGTGGACAACGAGCGGGCGCTGGGCCTCTACACCTCCATCGGGTTCAGCCTGGCCAGCACCGAGGACTACTACGCCCTGGCCAACTAACCCGCCGCGCATTGCCCCTGCCTCGGCGGCGGAGCATTGCCCTTGCCGCCGTGCGGGGTCATGCTGGGGCCCGGTCGCCGCACTGCCCGCGATCAGCCGGACAATCACTGCCAGCGGAGGACCTCTTGCCCACTTTTCCAGCATTGACCCACCTCGCGGTGACGGTGACCGACCTGGCTGCCAGCACCCGCTGGTACAGCGCGCTGTTCGGCTCCGAACCGGTGCTCGACGAGGACGAGCAGAGCGGGACGTATCACCACACCGTCTACGCCCTGGGCGGCGGCACCCTGATCGGGCTGCACAAGCACACCGAGCCGGCCGCCGGCAGCTTCAACGAGCGCGCGACCGGCCTGGATCACATCGCCTTCGGCTGCCAGAACCGCGCCGAACTCGCCGACTGGGAAGCCCGGTTGGACGAGCTGGGCATCAGCCACGGCGGCATCGTCGACGCCCATTACGGTTCCGCGCTGTCCTTTCGCGATCCGGACGGCATCGCCCTGGAGTTCTTCGCACCGCCGGCGTAACGCTCAGCTCAGCTCGGCCGGTGGACTGGCGTCGGTCACCAGCCGGCGCTGGACCCAGGCCACGTCGTGCCACCGCTCCTGCTTCCAACCGATCTCGCGGTAGGTGCCCACCGGCTGGAACCCCAGCGCCCGGTGCAGGCCGACGCTGGCCTCGTTCGGCAGCGTCATGCCGGCCACGACGCTGCGGTAGCCGCGCTCGGCCAACCGTGCGAACAGCGCCTGGTACAGCTGCCGGCCCGCACCGGTCCGGCGCCGTCCCGGCTCCAGGTACACGCTCACCTCGCACGACCACCGATAGGCGGGCCGGGCCTTGAACGGTGAGCCGTAGGCGTAGCCGGCAATGCCGGCGGTCGGGCCGCCGTCCTCGAGTACCAGCCAGGCGTGCCGGGCCAGCGCCTCGACGATCCGGGCGGCCATCTGCTCGGCGGTGGGCGGCGTGGTTTCGAAGGTGATCGCGGTGCCGGTCACGTAGGGTGCGTAGATCGCCGCACAGGCGGCGCCGTCGGCCGGTGTCGCGGCCCGCACCCGAGCCGAGGACCAAGCCTGCATCCGCCGATGCTAGCCGGGCCGGTGGCTAAGCAAGCGCGGGCCGGTGGCTAGTCCGGCGCCGGCCGGTGGCTAGTCCGGCGCCGGCCGGTGGCCGAGGGTGTAGCGCACCTGCTGGCTGAAGACCAGCCGGCCCCGGTCATCGGCGAGCCTGCTGGCCGCCTGCACCAGTTGCCGGCCCAGCGCGGCCCGGCGTGGCTCGGCAACCGCCTCCCACATCGCACGCTGGCCATGTGACCAGGTGAACGCAAGCAGTTGCTCGGCGTCGCGGAAGACGGCCTCGACGGTGCGCCGGACGGTGCGCACCTCGCTCAGGCCGGCCTCACGCAGCAACCCGGCCACGCCTTCGTCCGAGGCGAACGGCCCGCGCCGGCCACTGGTGCGCGCGTCCAGCAACGAGTCCGGCAGGTATGGAGTGAACACCGCGTCCAGGCCCTGCCACCGCTCGTCCTGGGGCCCGAAGGTGCTCACGCCCAGCCGGCCACCGCCGGCCAGCAGTTGCGTCCAGGTGCGGATCGCGGCACCGGGATCGGGCATGAAGAACAGCACCAGCGACGAGGCGATGACGTCGAAGGACGCCGGTGGCAGGCCGGGATCGCGGGCGTCGGCGAGCCGGACCTCGACCTGCGGCAGCCCGGCGGCGTCCGCGGCGGTGCGCTGCACCATCCGAGGCGCGAGGTCGATGCCGAGCACCGTGGCGTCCGGACCGGCGGCCCGGGCCAGTGGCAGCAGTGCGGCACCGCGACCACAGCCGATATCGAGCACCCGCTCGCCGGGCCGCACCGCCAGCAACTCGACCAGGCCGAGCGCGATCGGGCCGAACCATTCGACGCCGACCGCGTCGTAGCTGTCGGCCGCCCGGTCGAACACACCCGCGATGCCTGCGGTTTCTGTCACCGCCGAACCCTGTCACACCACCCCGACGGTGACCAGCCGGCAACCACAGGCCTGTGCGAAGGACCGCCGATGCGGGATAATTGCCTGATGAGGGGGCCCGGCTTCGAGAACATGGCGACGGTGCTGGTCAATCCAGCCGCGCTCGCCGACCTCGAACTCGACCTGATGTCGCACGACTTTCGGGTGTGGACGATCCACACCGCCTCGACGTTCCCGGACGCGCCGCAGGCCGCGATGCAGATCCGCCGCGCGCTGATCGACTGGAGCAACGGGAGGTGGGAGATCGCGGCCAACTGGACCGCGATCTGGATCACCTTCGGTGAGAGCTGGTTGGACGGGGACAACCCGATCCCGTGGCCGGCACACGCCGCGCTGTGGAGCAAGCTGGCCGAGTATGCCGCAGACGTGCGCTACAACCGCGGCCTCGGCGGGGTGCCCCGGCTCGGCGTACCGCGCGAGGCACGCTAGCCGACACCGGCCGGGCCGTCGCCGGCCACGGGATGGCACAGTTGGCCGATGAGCTTCGATGTTGCGGCGGTTCGCGCCCAGTTTCCCGCCCTCGCTGCCGGCGCCGCGCACTTCTACGGCCCGGGCGGCTCGCAGACCGCGGCGGCGGTCGCCCGGGCGGTGCACGACACCCTGATCTCGCCGATCGCCAACCGTGGCTCGGTGACCCGGGCCGAGCAGCGGGCCGAGACGATCGTGCGGCAGGCCCGCTCGGCGATGGCGAACCTGCTCGGCGCCGACCCGGCCGGCGTGGTGTTCGGGCGCAGCATGACCCAGCTGACCTTCGACCTGGCCCGGACGCTGGCCAGGCAGTGGTCGGCCGGTGACCAGATCGTGGTCAGCCGATTGGATCACGATGCCAACGTCCGGCCCTGGGTGATCGCGGCCGCCGACGCCGGCGCGCAGGTGCGCTGGATCGACTTCGACCCCGACAGCACCGAGCTCACCGTCGAGCACGTCACCGACCAGCTGGGTGAGCGAACCCGGCTGGTCGCCATCACCGGGGCGTCCAACCTGCTCGGCAGCCGGCCGGATCTCGCGGCGATCGCAGCCCAGGTGCACGCGGTCGGCGCGCTGCTGTTCGTCGACGGCGTTCACCTGACCGCGCACGCCGGCATCGACCTCGTGGCGCTGGGAGCTGACTTCTTCAGCTGCTCTGCGTACAAGTTCTTCGGCCCGCATTGCGGCGTGCTGGCCGCCGACCCGCAGCTGCTGGCCAGCCTGCGTCCGGACAAGCTACTGCCGGCCAGCGACGCCGTCCCGGAGCGGTTCGAACTCGGCACGCTGCCCTATGAATTGCTGGCCGGCACCACTGCCGCGGTCGAGGTCATCGCCGGCCTCGACGGCGGCATCGGATCCAGGCGGCAGCGGGTCCTGGCCTCGATGCAGGCCGTCGGTGCGCACGAAGATCGGCTGCGGCTGCGCATCGAGGGGCGGCTGGCCGAGCTTTCCGGCGTCACGATGCACTCGCGGGCCCGGCACCGGACACCGACGCTGCTGGTCACCTTCGCCGACCGGACGCCGGGCGAGGCCTACCGGTTTCTCGCCGACCGCGATATCAACGCCCCGGCCGGCACCTTCTATGCCTACGAACCGGCCCGCCGGCTGGGGCTGGCCGACGGCGGCCTGCGGATCGGGCTGGCACCCTACGTCGACGATGCGGACGTGGACCGGCTGCTCGCCGCGCTGACCGAGTTCGCCAGCTGATTCGAGCGGGACGGACCGTTCGCCGGGTGCCAGCACCCGGCTGGGCAGGGGGCCGGTGAAGTCCGCACGCCGTGAGGTGAGCGAGGATTGTTGCCCGGCCGACACTGGCGGCTATGGATAATCGGCACGCGGTGGCAGCGGACCGGCTTTCGATCACCGGCACCGGCCAGCCGACGGCGCCCGGCTCGATCGCCCGGCTGCTCGGCCTGGCCGAGTGGCAAGCCCGGCGGTGCTGCGCGAGGCTCGGGCACCTGCCTGTTCGCACCCCGACCGGGACGGACTGTCAGCGCTGCGGCGGGCACTGGAACCATCTCTGACTGACCGCCGCCGGACGGTCAGCTGTCCAGCCGGCTGGTGGGCAATTCTCCGGTCACCACGGCATGCGCGACCTCGGACAGTCGCCGGCCGGTACGTCGCGCGTGGCCACGCAGCAGTGCGAACGCCGCCGGCATATCGACCCGTTCGCGGCCAGCAACGACCCCCTTGGCCTGTTCGATGACCACCCGGCTGTTCAACGCGGCCTGCAGTTGGGTACTCAGCTCCTCGCCGCGTTGGACCGCGCGTTGCTGCAGGATCGCGATCGTGGCCACGTCGGCAAGACCCTGCCCGACCCGCTGCGCTGCGGGGGACAGCTCACGGGGTTGCTGATGGAACAGGTTCAGCGCGCCAATCGTCTGCTCGCGCAACCGCATCGGTAGCGCGTACGCGGCCCCGAAGCCGACCCGTAGCGCCTCGGTGGCAAAACTGGGCCAGCGGTCACGCTCGGCGGCCAGGTCGGCGACCAGAATCGAGGTCCCGGTCCGGTGGCAGTCCAGGCACGGGCCTTCGTCGTTCTGAATCTCCATCAGCTCGAGCAGCCGGGAGCGTTCGCTGGAGGACGCCATCACCCGTAGCTGACCGTGCACGTCGACCAGCATCAACCCGGCGGCCGTGACGTCCAGTAGCTCGACGCAGGCTCCGGCCAGGTCACTGAACAGGTCGGCGATGTCGAAATCGGTCACGAGCGTGTCGGCCAGGTTCACGAACACCTCGGCCAGGCGCAGTTCCCGCTCGCTGTGTGCCTCAGTCATCGCGGCCGGCCCCCTCTCATCTCGGCCACCGAAGTGGCTACCCATTGTCGTGGCCGAGCTGCAGGTCGCGGTTGACGATGTCGCGGGCCACATCAAGTATCGATCTTTCGCGCGCGAACGCGTAGCCCCGCAGCCGAACCATGGCCTCGGTGATGTCCACGTCGAGCTGCACCGTCAGCATTCCGGCCGCCTGGTACACCTCGGCGCGGTGCAGGCCCTGACCCAACCCCAGCATCTCGACGTCGGGTAGCCCGTCGGTCCAGGCCGTGAGCCCACCACCGAGATCCAGCAGACCGAACATCGCCGCGTCCGCCAATCGCAGCGCCCGCGCCCGCTGGTCCCCGTCCAGCGTGGTCGGCACCGCGTTGTAGAGCACCAACGCGCCGATCACGGCCGCGCCGAGCACCAGCGGGAAGACGAATACCGCTCGCGCCCCCGCGCCGATCGCGTCCGGTGTGAAGGCCGGCCAGCGCCGCGCCGGACCCTGATCGGGATCGGGATCGGCGAGGTCCTCCACCAGCACCGGGTGCCGATCTCGAAGCGCGTCCACGCCGGGGCCCTCGCCCAGCCCGAAATGCAAGTCCTCCAGCGCCGCAACCACCGTGTCCGTCGCGTGGATGGTGCCTCGATGCCCCTCGGAGGTCAGCACCGACACCGCCGCGCCGGCCACCGGCAACGACCGAACACAGGCGTCGCAGATGCGCCCGATCAACGCCGCGCCCGGCTGAGCGCCGTTCGCTCGATGCCGAGCGCCGTTCCCTCGATGCTGCGGGCCGGAGCCGTTCACCAGCTGCCTCCCCGAAGCACACGCGCGATACCGACGATCCGCGGCGCAGCGACGCGCGTCGGATTACCCTAGCCCTCAGCCGATTCGTCGCTGGTCCGCGCGGCCCGCCCGTCCGTATCGCCTCGCCGCTACCCGCCCGGACGGCGGCACTGACCGGCCCGCGGCCGGCACCCATCGTCGCGTCGCCAGGCCGAACCGCGTGCCTACCCCGGCACTACGGTCCGGGGTACAGTGCCGGTAGGCGGGGTTGCGAAAGCGCGACCAGCCGCCGTTGCCCCGGACCCGGCAGCACATACGTGATGTGTCAATGGGCCGGACCGAGCTGCCCACCCACTGATTCACGACCGGTCGTCGTGAACCGATGCGTGCGCGTCTTTGCCACCCAATGGCTCATCGCCACAGCGGTACGTGGCGGGGCAAAACAGCTCGCGCCCGTCACACTCGGGGGAACGCCGCTGGCGCGCGAGGTGGTGGTGCGGGTCGATCGCACGCCGTGCCGCCACCTCGTGCGCACGCCCCGGTGTGCTTGCCGGTCGTTGCTACCGCCGCACTGCCCATTAGTGCTCGACTCTCCCGAGAGCCGCCGTCGTATCGAGCGGTGGCGCGGCACACCGACAGGTCGTGCCACTGGCTCGGGCCACCTCCCCTTTCCGGTGGGTCGCGAATCATCTCGATTCGAAGTGATCCGGCCGAACGGGGGCACTGCGGACGTGGGCCAAGAACGTCAGTCATAGACCTCTGGATCGTGATGATGCCGGCACCACCCACTGCTGATTCGACAGTTGGTCTGTCCAACGAACAATGGGCGCTCGTCGCTCACCTGTTTCACACCGAGCGGACGCACGGTGGCCGCTATCCCACCCATTCCCGCCGGGCCATCCTCGCGGCCGTCCTGCACCTGATGGACACCGCGTGCCCCTGGCGTCAATTGCCGGCGCAGTATCCGCCATGGCGCACGGTCTACGGCTACTACCGGCGGTGGGATGCCGACGGCACTCTCCAACAGGTGCAGGCCGCCCGCGCCGGATCGCTGTTCGCCACCACCCTCATCGCGATGAACATGCTGCGCAATGAGCGGGCAGCGGTGACCGCCGGCACTCATCCTGGGAGCCGGAAAGAGGTACTACCGGCAGGCCCGTCAAGGCCGGACTGGCGAGCGCGGTGCAGCGTCAGGACGGCATGTCGACGAAGCGCGACAGATGGCCCTGGAAGGCCACCGTTGCCATTCCGGTCGGGCCGTTGCGGTGCTTGGCGATGATGATGTCGGCCTCGCCGGCGCGGGGCGACTCGCGCTCGTACATGTCCTCACGGTGCACCAGCAGCACCACGTCGGCGTCCTGCTCGATCGAGCCGGACTCGCGCAGGTCCGACAGCATCGGCTTCTTGTCGGTGCGCTGCTCGGGGCCACGGTTGAGCTGGGACAGCGCCACCACCGGCACCTCGAGTTCCTTGGCGATCAGCTTCATCGCCCGGGAGAACTCCGACACCTCCTGCTGGCGCGACTCGACCCGCTTGCCCGAGGTCATCAACTGCATGTAGTCGATCACGATCAGCTTCAGGTCGTGCCGCTGCTTCAACCGCCGCGACTTGGCCCGGATCTCCATCATGGTCAGGTTCGGCGAATCGTCGATGAACAAAGGAGCTTCGGCAAGTTCGGAGGAGCGCAGCGCGATCTTGCGCCAGTCGTCGTCGGTCATCCGACCCGACCGGATGTCGTTGAGCTTGACCCGCGCCTCGGCCGAGAACAGCCGCATCATGATGTCCTGCTTGGACATCTCCAGGGAGAAGATGACCGTGGAGGCACGCTGCTTGATCGCCGCCGACCGGGCGAAATCCATCGCCAGCGTCGACTTGCCCGAACCAGGCCGACCGGCCACCACGATCATCTGGCCCGGGTGCAGGCCATGGGTGATCTCGTCCAGGTGCTCGAAGCCGGTCCGGATGCCGGTGCCGACCCCGCCGTTGGCGGTCATCCGGTCCATCTCGTCCAGGGTGCCTTCGAGCAGGTCCTCGATCCGGACGTAGTCCTCGCTGGCGCGACGCTCGGTTACCTCATAGATCTCAGCCTGCGCCCGGTCGACGACATCATCGACGGTGCCGGCCATGCCGTCGCCACCGGCCGCGCCGTACCCCATCTGCACGATCCGGGTGCCAGCCTCGACCAGCCGGCGCAGGATCGAGCGCTCGGCCACGATCTCGGCGTAGTAACCCGCATTGGCCGCGGTCGGCACGCCGGAGATCAGCGTGTGCAGGTAGGGATGTCCACCCACCCGCGAGATGGTGCCGGCCCGGGACAGTTCGGCGGCCACGGTCACCGCGTCGGCCGGTTCGCCCCGGCCGTACAGGTCGAGCACCGCGTCATAGATCAGCTGGTGAGCCGGCCGGTAGAAGTCGTTGCTGCGTAGCACCTCGATGACGTCGGCGATGGCGTCCTTGGACAGCAGCATCCCACCGAGCACCGACTGCTCGGCCTCGATGTCCTGCGGTGGGGTCCGGTCAAACTTCGGGCCGTCGCCACCGTCGTCCACCGCACGCAGACCTGGACCCGACGTCACGCCACCACCACTGACTCTTTTCTGTGTCATACCGGTGCCCCTCGTCCGGCGCACGCGGTGCCGATCTTCGAGAGTCTAATCGAAAATCTGTTCGAGCGGCATTTGGTTGCGGAGCGCATCCACCGGACTGGGCTGCCATGACGTTAGAGCCGGCCGGCACAGGCGACAAGTTGTCCTGTGCACACATCTGTGGACGGAGCTGTGGGCAACGCCGCGTTCAGGTGTTCACGACCTGGGGATAGTGCTGTGAATAACCAGCCACCTACTCCGCCGAAAGCCCGTCATCACGCGGGCCGGGGCACTTCGAGCCTGTGGACAAAAACTCGTGGGCAGATAAATTCTGATGGCGTTCGCGTGAACGCTCCGTTTGCTTGAAAGCGTGATCAGTGCTAGGCCCGTAACAGCCTGCTCACGCAGAGTGGCCCGGTATCCACAGGGGCCTGACTCTCAACTGCAAAGTCACTGTCCAGATCGCCACAATAAGAAGCGTTGTTATGTAACTCAGAGTGACCGTTTCGGGCCGCTTCGCAGATGGAAAGGCCCGGTCTCACTGTAGGTAGCGAAACCGGGCCTTTCGGTTAACAGCTCAGCTGGTCGCGGCCACCGTCACGGGGACCGTAGCGACGACGTCAGCGTGCAACTCGATCGTCACCGTGTGCGCACCGGTGCTCTTGATGTGACCGGGCAGGTGCACCCGCTTCTTGTCCACCAGCGGACCACCGGCGGCCTTCACCGCGTCGGCGATGTCTGACTGGGTCACTGAACCGAACAGCTTGCCGCCCTCGCCTGCGCGGGCTTTGAGGGTCACCGACAGGCCTTCCAGTGCGGCCTTGATCTCCTTGGCGTGGTCCAGACCGCGGATCTCGCGTGCGTCCTGGGCTCGCTTGATGTGGGTGATCTGCTTTTCAGCGCCCTTGGTCCAGTTGATCGCGGCGCCCCGCGGGACCAGGTAGTTACGGCCGTAACCGTCTGCCACCTCGACGATGTCGCCGGGCAGGCCGAGACCGCTGACCTCGCGGGTCAGGATGAGTTTCATGTCCGGCCCTTCTAGCGAGCGGTGGAGGTGTAGGGCAGCAGCGCCATCTCGCGAGCGTTCTTGACCGCCTTGGCGATCTCGCGCTGCTGCTGGGTGCTGACCCCGGTGACCCGGCGGGCCCGGATCTTGCCGCGATCGGAGATGAACTTGCGCAGCAGGGCGGTGTCCTTGTAGTCGATCGCCTCGATGCGCGAGGTCTTGAGCGGGTTGGACTTCTTCTTGGGCTTGCGTAGTGGTGGCTTGGCCATCGTGGGAACTCCGTATCGAAATCAGGAACAGAAGGTGTTAGAAGGGCGGTTCGTCGGAGAAGCCGCCGGAACCGCTGGAACCGCCGCTGTTGCCGGCCGGGCCGGACGACGCCCACGGGTCCTCGGCCGGAGCCGAATTGCCGCCGCCGCCGCCGGAACCATCGCCGCCGAAGCCGCCGGCCGAGCCGCGCTGGGTGCGGTTGAGCTTCGCGGTGGCGTAGCGCAGCGACGGGCCGACCTCGTCGACATCCATCTCGATGACCGTGCGCTTCTCGCCCTCA
>JBPCPA010000104.1:0-23244 GCA_050999655.1 Jatrophihabitans sp. | reverse complement strand
CCCCCCCCCCCCCCCCCCCCCGCGCCCGGCTGCGATCCGGATCGGCTGCGATCCGATCGGCTACGGCTCGTGGTGTTTAGGCGACGGTGTTGAGGGCGGTGGGTGTTGAGGGCGGTGATGCTCAGGTTCGTGGCTCAGATCCGTGTGCTCAGATCCGCGGGCTCAGGTCGGTGCTGCTCAGGTTCGTGGTGGCTCGGCGCTGCCCCGGCGAGCCGCCAGGCCGGCCTGCTCGTCCGCGTCCGGACGTGGCTTGAGCGTGCTCACCTGCGGTGCCGACGAACGGGTCTCGAGCATGGCCCGGATGATCTCGTCCACCGCTCGCCGCTGGCGCCGGTTCAGCCGGCTGGCCTCGGCCGGCGGCCGGTACGGCTCGGTCTCCTCGGCGGGCAGGTTCGCCGCGGTCCGCAGCTCGGCCAGCGAGACGTCCAGGACGCTGGCAAAGGCAACCAGGGTGTCCTCGTCCGGCCGGCCATGGTCGCCACGCAGGTAGCGGGCAGCGGTGTCGTGGTTGAGGCTGAAGTCGCGGGCCTGCGCCTCCCGCGCGATCGATCGTGCGCTCAAGCCCGCTGAATTGGCTGCGTTGAGCAGCTCGGACAGGCTGCTCAACGGACCGGACGGGTTGCCGGGCTGGTTCGGCTACGTGCAGGCATGACGTAAACACTAGCGGCTCACAAGGCCGCATTGTCAGCGATTTGGTGCAGTTGACGAGCACCACGCCGCAGACAGCAGACAGCGAGCGGCCGCTGAGCACGCCAGCGGGCGACGCCCCGGCGCGACCGGGGTGGGTGGCCGGTGTGCCTAGCGCGAGGAAGGCTCGACCGCGCCCCGCCGAGCCGCACGGCCGGCGGCCTTGGCCGGCGCCGAGCGCTTGGCAGGCTTGTGCCGTGGCCGGCGTGTATCGAGATCGGTCACCGCGGCGGCCGGCGTCGGTTCGAGCATCGATCGGATGATCTCATCGACCGCGCGCCGCTGCCGTCGGTTGAGCCGGCTGGCCTCGGCGGGCGGCCGATACGGCTCGGTCACCTCGGCCGGTAGCGACGCTGCCGCCCGAAGTCGACTGAGCGAGATCCGCAGCACCTTGGCGAGCGCGAGCAGGGTCGCCTCATCCGGCCGGCCGTGATCGCCGCGCAGGTAACGGGCGGCCGTGTCGTGATTGAGGCTGAACCCGGCGGCCTGGGCATTGCGGGCCAGCGACCGGGCGCTCAAGCCACCGGAATTGGCATCGTTGAGCAGGTCGGAGAGAGCACTCATACCGACCGCCAGGTTTGCTTGATCGGTCCCGCCATCGCCGAAGCCGATAGTCCGGGCACCGCCGACACGCGGGAGGTTTCACTACATGCAGACATGTCGCAGACACTAAACCCTAACGAGCGGCTGAATACGCCGTTTCCTGCTTTCAATACAGAGTGTCCTATCAACACCCCGTAGACGTTTTCCACCGCGGAAGAGTTATCCACAGGTGCGCGTCGTATTTCTGACAAGACGACATACGTATCCGGTAGCTTGATGCGATCCGGTTTCGAGCCGGTCAGACCTTGCCGGACGGGGGACGTATGCAGCTTCGGAGCCGCCGGGCCTTGGGCGATTACATCGATCTGCTGGGTATTTCTGAACGACAATTGGCTCGTAGTGCGGGGCTGAGCCATTCCACGGTCAATCATTTGGTGACCGGCCGCCGAGATAGTTGCTCACTGCGGACGGCAGTTGCAATCGAGCGCGCCCTGGATTGTCCGCCCGGGTTGTTATTCGCACCGGACACCGACGCCGACCGGGTTGCCTTATACCGATTGTGGGAAGAGAGCGAAGGGGGTGCGCGGCGTTGACCGGCCTACCGGTCTCAGACGGTCTCAGGCGGTCTCAGGCGGTCACAGTGGCCGGGTCGAGCGTTAGGTCCAAGGCCGCGACCAGCTGGTAGGACCGCAACCGGTCGGGCAGGTCATAGATCTGATTGGTGAGCATCAGCTCGTCGGCGCCGGTCCACGCCAGCAGTTCCCGGAGCTGCCTGCGCACGGTGTCGGGTGAACCGAGGGCCTGGCCCGATCGCCGCTGTTCGATGAAATGGAGTTCGGCCGCGGTGAACTCGTGGGCAGCGGCCTCGTCGGGGGTGGGCAGCGCGATCGGCTGCCCGGCCCGCAATCGAAGGAAGGACAGCCAACCGGGCCGGGCCAGGTACTCGGCGGCCGCGTCGGTGTCCGCGCAGGTTGCGTTCACCGCGACCATGACGTGCGGCTCGTCCAGCCATTGCGAAGGCCGAAAGGACTGGCGGTACAGGGCCAGCGCCGGCTCGGTGTTCGCCGCCGAGAAATGGTGGGCAAAGGAGAACGGGAGCCCGAGCAGGCCCGCAAGTTGGGCGCTGAAGCCACTGGAGCCGAGCAGCCAGAACTGCGGGGGCCGAGCCGGCGTCGGTACCGAGCGCAGCCGATCCGGATCGCCCGACAACATCGCGACCAGGTCGGCGAACTCGTTCGGGAAGTCTTCGGCGGACAATCCCTCGACGCTGCGCCGTAGTGCGAGGGCGGTCCGCTGATCGGTGCCGGGGGCGCGTCCCACACCCAGATCGATCCGGCCGGGATGCAGCGATTCCAGGGTGCCGAACTGCTCTGCGATCACCAGCGGAGCATGGTTGGGCAGCATCACCCCACCTGAGCCCACCCGGATGGTGCTGGTAGCCGCCGCCAGATGCGCCAGCAACACCGCCGGTGCCGAGCTGGCGATGGCCGGCATGTTGTGGTGCTCGGCCACCCAGAAGCGGCGATACCCCCACTGCTCGGCGTGCCGAGCCAACTCGGTAGTGAACCGCAGTGCCTCGGCGGTGTCGCCGCGGCTGCTCACCGGCGCAAGGTCGAGGATGGACAGGGTTGGTTCGGTCACATCGATTGCCAACGGCGAGGACGGCGCCGATCTTCCCGCTCGCCGCTCGCCGCTCGCCGCTCGCCGCTCGCCGCTCGGTCTGCCTCGGCCTCACTCGGCATAACCAGGGTCGTCGATCCAGCCGTCCTGGCCGGGTTTGGTATCAGCGCGGCTGGTGGGTAGACTTCTCTGTTGGCGCATGCCGCCGGTCTCCATGCCCAGAAATGTGGGCTTCTCGCTGTGGCCGCGAGTGGTGCCCGGCCCTCATCGGTAGCGCCGGACGTAACGTCGTGACCGGCCTTGCCGTGTCGTGAGCCGGGACGACCGAAATGACGAAGCGGTAGTAATGAAATGCGGAGGATATGGCCAAAAAGGACGGGGCCATCGAGGTCGAAGGCAAGGTGGTCGAGCCACTTCCCAATGCGATGTTCCGGGTGGAACTCAGCAACGGACACAAGGTGCTCGCTCACATCAGCGGCAAGATGCGTCAGCACTACATCCGGATCCTCCCCGAGGATCGGGTGGTGGTCGAACTGTCGCCTTACGACCTCACCCGCGGCAGGATCGTCTACCGATACAAGTAAGCCGAACCAGTGACGGTCGTAGTACCAGCCTCGGCTGGTGGCCATCGAGTACGAAACCAGGAGTAGGACCGTGAAGGTCAACCCGAGCGTCAAGCCGATCTGCGACAAGTGCAAGGTAATCCGTCGCCACGGTCGGGTCATGGTGATCTGCGAGAACCTGCGGCACAAGCAGCGCCAGGGCTAGCAGGGCACCACAACAGCACCACCCAGCACGCGCACTCCTCCCCGACCCCGCGGTCGGGGCCACCCCCGGTCGGAGGCCGGGGCCGTTCGAGTTCTGAACCTGGATGACCGGGCCTAGGCCCGCCAGGGCCAGCAACGATGGGCACGAGCGGACGGATGCGCACAAGACCTCCGAAGAAATGAAGGAGCGCGCCCCGTATGGCACGTCTTTCCGGCGTCGACCTGCCCCACGAGAAGCGGATGGTTATTGCGCTCACCTACATCTACGGCATCGGACCGACCCGCGCGAAGGAGACTCTCGAGGCGACCGGCATCAGCCCGGACCTGCGCGCTCGTGACCTGAGCGACGAGGACCTGGTCAAGCTGCGCAACCATCTCGAGGGCAACTACAAGGTCGAGGGCGACCTGCGCCGCGAGGTCGCTGCCGACATCCGCCGCAAGATCGAGATCGGCTGCTACCAGGGCCTGCGGCACCGCCGCGGGCTACCGGTGCACGGTCAGCGCACCAAGACCAACGCCCGGACCCGTAAGGGCCCGAAGAAGACGATGGCCGGCAAGAAGAAGGCCAAGAAGTAGTACTCGCGAGCCGGCCGGCTGGTTGCCGGCTGCTCGCTCCGTCCCCTTCATTTCGCACAAATTTTTGGAGAAAACAGGCTTATGCCTCCCAAGACCCGCGCCGCTGGCGGCGTGAAGAAGGTCCGGCGCAAGGAAAAGAAGAATGTCGCGCACGGCCACGCTCACATCAAGAGCACGTTCAACAACACGATCGTGTCGATCACCGACCCGATGGGCAACGTGATCAGCTGGGCCTCGGCCGGTCACGTCGGCTTCAAGGGCTCGCGTAAGTCGACCCCGTTCGCCGCGCAGATGGCCGCTGAGAATGCCGCCCGCAAGGCCCAGGAGCACGGCGTCAAGAAGGTGGACGTGTTCGTCAAGGGCCCCGGTTCAGGCCGCGAGACCGCGATCCGTTCGCTGCAGGCGACCGGCCTGGAGGTCGGCACCATTTCCGACGTCACCCCGCAGCCGCACAACGGTTGCCGTCCGCCCAAGCGCCGGAGGGTCTGATGTGTGAGCAGCGCAGCGAGCGTCAGCGAGTGAGGAGCGGAGCCCATCTAGCGATGAGCGCTTGCGCGAAGAGCAGGGAGATCTAGCATGGCTCGCTATACCGGACCCGCGACCCGCATCTCGCGCCGGCTCAACGTCGACCTGGTGGGCGGTGACGCCGCGTTCGAGCGCCGCCCGTTCCCGCCCGGCCAGCACGGTCGTGCCCGCATCAAGCAGAGCGAATACCTGCTGCAGATGCAGGAGAAGCAGAAGGCCAAGTACTCCTACGGGGTGCTGGAGAAGCAGTTCCGCAACTACTACCAGGAAGCCACCCGCCGCCAGGGCAAGACCGGTGACAACCTGCTGCGGATCCTGGAATCGCGGTTGGACAACGTGGTGTATCGCGCCGGCTTCGCGCGGACCCGGCGGGCGGCGCGCCAGCTGGTGAACCACGGCCACTTCATCGTCAACGGCCACAAGGTCGATATCCCCAGCTACCGGGTCAGCCCGCTGGACATCATTGACATCAAGCCGAAGTCGCTGGAAACCACGCCCTTCCTGATCGCGCGGGAGACCCTCGGGGAGCGACCGGTGCCGTCGTGGCTGCAGGTGGTGCCGTCCAAGCTGCGGATCCTGGTGCACCAGCTTCCCGAGCGGGCCCAGATCGATATCCCGCTGTCCGAGCAACTGATCGTCGAGCTCTACTCCAATTAGCCGGCTGAGCGGCAGAGCGTCTCACTCGTAATGAGACGGTCTGCCGTTCGATCGAAGATCAACAACTGAATACCTGTTTGTGGACGTCACATAGCGGTCGTCCCTGAGTACAAGGAGTTCCACCTTGCTGATTTCCCAGCGCCCGGCGCTGACCGAAGAGGTCATCGCCGACAATCGCTCGAAGTTCGTGATCGAGCCGCTCGAGCCCGGTTTCGGCTACACCCTCGGCAACTCGCTTCGGCGAACCCTGCTGTCCTCGATCCCCGGTGCGGCCGTCACCAGCATCCGGATCGACGGCGTGCTGCACGAGTTCACCACCGTCGAGGGCGTCAAGGAGGATGTCACCGATCTGATCCTGAACCTCAAGGAACTGGTCGTATCCTCCGACTCGGACGAGCCGGTCGTGATGTACCTGCGCAAGCAGGGACCCGGCGAGGTCACGGCGGCTGACATCGCGCCGCCGACCGGGGTCGTGGTGCACAACCCCGACCTGAAGATCGCGACCATCAACAAGAAGGGCCGGCTCGAGATCGAACTGGTTGTCGAGCGGGGCCGCGGCTATGTCACCGCCGTGCAGAACAAGCAGCCTGGTCAGGAGATCGGCCGGATCCCGGTGGACTCGATCTACTCCCCGGTACTCAAGGTGACCTACGCCGTCGAGGCGACCCGGGTCGAGCAGCGCACCGACTTCGACCGCCTGGTGGTGGACGTCGAGACCAAGTCCTCGATCAGCCCGCGCGACGCGGTGGCCAGCGCCGGGCACACCCTGGTCGAGCTGTTCGGCCTGCTGCGTGAGCTGAACGAAGAAGCCGAGGGCATCGACGTCGGCCCGTCGCCGACCGAGGTCGCCGACATCGCGGCGTTCTCGATGCCGATCGAGGAGCTGGACCTCACCGTCCGGTCCTACAACTGCCTCAAGCGCGAGGGCATTCATACCGTCGGCGAGCTGGTCGGGCGCAGCGAGGCGGACCTGCTCGATATCCGCAACTTCGGTTCGAAGTCCATCGACGAGGTCAAGGTCAAGCTCAACGGCCTGGGCCTGGCGCTCAAGGACAGCCCGCCCGGATTCGACCTGAACGCCGTGGTCGACTCCTACGGCAGCGATGATTTCGTCGACGACACCGACTACGCCGAGACCGAAGAGCTCTAACTCTCACGATCACCGCCGCCGTTCCGCCGGTCCCAGGACCGGCGAGCGGCGGCCCGAGAACACTTTCTTCCTAGGAGCACCTGATGCCCACGCCCACCAAGGGTCCCCGTCTCGGCGGCGGTCCGGCGCACGAGCGCCTGATGCTCGCGAACCTCGCCACCGCGTTGTTCGAGCACGACCGGATCACCACCACCGAGGCCAAGGCGAAGCGACTGCGGCCGCTGGCCGAGAAGCTGATCACCTTTGCCAAGCACGGTGAGCTGCACCACCGGCGCCAGGTGCTGAAGGTCATCCGGGACAAGGACGTGGTGCACAAGCTGTTCGCCGAGATCGGCCCCAAGTTCGCCGAGCGCCCGGGTGGCTACACCCGGATCATCAAGGTGAACCCGCGCAAGGGCGACAACGCCCCGATGGCGGTGATCGAGTTGGTCGAGGAACTGAGCGCGGCTGCCAAGGTCGTCCGCGAAGCCGAGCGTTCGCGTGGCACCAAGGTCGCACCGAAGAAGGCGCCGACCGGACGCACCGCCGAGATCGCCGAGGATGCCGCGGCCGAGTCTGTAACCGCAGCCAAGGTTGCCGACCAGGCCGCAGCGGCCAAGGCCGGCGAGGAGAGTTCGGACGAAGCCCCCCACGGTGCCGGTAGCCACGCTCCGATCGCCGAGGACGCGCAGCCGGACGGGTTCCCGATCAAGGGCAACGCCTCCTCGATGCTCTACCACGTGCCGGAGAGCCCGTTCTATGACCGCACCATCGCCGAGGTCTGGTTCGCCGACACCGAATCGGCCGAGGCCGCCGGCTTCCAGCTGCCCCCGTCGCAGCGCGAGGATGCCGACACCGCCGAGGACGCCGAGCAGGACTAGTCCTTGGCCGAGATCGCTGACGAGCCCGTCGTCCCCACCCGGGGCGACGGGCTCGTTCGGTTACGGCTGGAGCTGTCCTACGACGGGACGGACTTCGCCGGCTGGGCGAGCCAGCCCGGCCTGCGCACCGTGCAGGACGTGCTGGAGCAGGCGCTGGCCACCGCCCTGCGGGTCGACCGTCCACGCCTGGTGGTGGCCGGGCGGAACGACGCCGGCGTGCACGCGCTGGGCCAGGTGGCCCACTGCGAGCTGCCGGCCGGGAGCTGGGCGGCAGGGCATGGCCGGATAATTCGGCAGCTGGCCGGCCTGCTGTCCGGCGACGTCCGGGTTCGCTCGGTGACCGAGGTGGGCGATGACTTCGACGCCCGCTTCTCGGCACTATGGCGCAGCTACCGGTACCGGATCTGCGACCGCGCGGCCGGCGTCGACCCGCTGCGCCGGCGTGACACGGCCAGTTGGCGGCGCACGCTGGACGTGACGAGCATGCGGCAGGCCGCGCGGGCGCTGCTTGGTCTGCACGACTTCGTCGCCTTCTGCCGGCGACGCGAGGGGGCCAGCACCATCCGCCAGCTGCAACGGCTTGAGGTGAGCCGGCACGCCGACATCATCGAGGTGGCGGTGCGCGCCGACGCGTTCTGCCACTCGATGGTGCGTTCGCTGGTCGGAGCTCTGGCCGCGGTGGGCGAAGGCCGCCAGCCGGTCGAGTGGCCGGCCGACCTGCTGGGCCTCAACCGGCGCAGCGATCAGGTCACGGTGGCCCCGGCACGCGGGTTGACCCTGCTGGAGGTCGGCTACCCCGATGCCGCCGGTCTGGCCGCGCGGGCAGCCGAGGCCAGGGCCCTGCGCACGGCTTCGACCTGAGCCGGCGAGTCGAGCCCCGTTGGGCGTGTCGTGCAAGACGGTCCAACCTGCCCGCGCAGCGCTGTCAGGCGATGAAGGCGAGGTTGTCCCGACCGCACCAGTCCAGCACGGCCGGCCACGGCCCGTAGCCCGAACCGGTCGTCAGCGAGCCGGCGCCGGCGATGGTGGTGGTGGCCATCTTCAGGCTCGCGCCGTAGACCTGCGCCACGCCGCCAGGGCAGTACGGGTCATCGTCGGCACCGACCAGCACCGTGCCGTCGGCGGCCTTGCGCAGCGCGTCGACGTCCAGCGGAACCGGGTAGAACGAACCCCACCCGGCGGCCGGTCCCGCGCTGTCGGACCCAGCGTCCAGCGGGCCGGCGGCACTCCGTCCGTCGGGGGCCGGTGGTGCCACCAGAGCAACCCGGGCCGGCCGCGGCGCACCCTGTGGATCGGCTGCGTGGTGCAACCAGAGCAGGCAGCCGAGCGAATGTGCCACGACATCGAAGCCATCGTCAGCCAGGCCGGCCAGGTTGCGCCGGAGCGCGGCCAACCAGTCTGCGAGTTCTGGTCGGGCCGGGTCGGGGCAGGCACACCACCGCACCTCACGGCCGGCGTCGGTCAACTGGCCGTCCAGCCACTGCGGCCAATCGTCGCCTCCGCTGGCGATGGGGCTGGGTAGCAGGACCGTCGGAACGGTTCGGGTGGGGCGGCGCGGCATGCCCGCAGCCTACGGCCGACCACCGACGCACCGGTGCCGTGCCACCGGCGGTGCGAACCCTGGCCGGCGGCCGCTAGCGAACCAGGCCGATCACCAGGCAGGCCTGCGCGACGTGGTAGGTCACGATGATCGTGAGCGGTGCCCAGGGCCGGGCCTGTACGAACCGGTCGCTGGCAAGTACCAGGTCCGACACCGCGAACAGCACGATGCCGTAGGCGATCCAGAGCTGGGTGGTGCCGACCCCCAGCACCACGGCCGACCCGAGGGCAACGATGTAGGCGGTGACCCCGATCGTCAGCACCGCACCGCCCATCGCGTGCGCGCCGGCGATGATCTTGTAGGCGAAGGCGAGCAGCACGATCAACACCAGGACCAGGCCGAAGGCGACGCTGATCGGATCGGTGCGATAGCGCAACATCGCCACCACGTAGCAGACATGGCCGAGCAGGAAGCAGCACAGGCCGAGCATGAACAGCCGTTCCGATCCGGGGTCCGGCTCGCGCTCGGCATGCATCCGGGGCACCTTGGGCAGGTCGAACCGGCCGGCCGGCACCAGCAGCGCCGAGTCCAGGGCCGGTTCGGACTGCAGCACCAGCGCCAGATCGCCGAGCAACCCCAGCGCGAGCGCGCCGATCAACCAGCCATGCACCTGGGGGTGGGACGGCTCGGACAGCAACGCGGCGAGCAGCAGGCAGCCGAGCGCCGCCGGCTTGGCACAGCGTTCCAGGCGCCGGGCGTGCCTGGCCACCGCGACCCAATCCACTGCGGCGCAGACGCCAGCGGCCACCAGCCAGGCCCATCCACTCGCTGTCATCGGTTGCTGACTGTAGTCAGCCATCGGTCAAAGCGGCCTATGCAACGGCGCACGTCGCCGCACTGCTTTTCCGCCACTGGCACCGGGCCGGCACCGGGCCGGCACCGGGCCGGCACCGGGCCGGCTCGGGGCCGGCTCAGCTGGCTCAGCTGGCTCAGCTGGCCTTTCGAAAGGCGCAATCCAGTGCCTAGCCCTGACCGAACCGGACCGGACACAGCTGGCGATGGCGGCGGCGAAGGCTCCGGCGGTGGCTCAGAGGATCGCGCCGGGATTGAGAATGCCCAACGGATCCAACGCATCCTTGATCCGCCGGGTCAGCGCCATCACGTCCGGACCGAGCTGATCGGGCAGCTGGGCCATCTTCAACCGCCCCACCCCGTGCTCGCCGGTGATGGTGCCGCCGAGGTCCAGGGCGAGGCTCATGATCTCGCCGAAGGCGGTCCGTGCCCGGCGCACCGAGTCCGGATCGGTGGCGTCATAGACCACGATCGGATGGGTGTTGCCATCGCCGGCGTGGGCCACGGTCGGAATCTCGACCTGGTTGCGGGCAGCGATCCGCTCGATCCCGGTGAGCAGCTGTGGCAGCAACGGCACCGCCACCCCGACATCTTCGAGCATCATCGAGCCGCGCTTCTCGATCGCCGGAAACGCCGCCCGCCGCGCCGCCGCGAACCCCTCGCCCTCGACCGGATCGTCGGTGGTGAACACCTCGACGCAGCCGGCGTCCTGGCAATGGCCGGCCATCACGGCGATCTCGGCGGCGCCACCGGTCCCCCCGGCATCGGACTGGGCGACCAGCAACGCGCCGGCCTGGCGGTCCAGACCCATCGAGACGAAGTCCTCGACGGCATTGATCGACGCGCGATCCATCAGCTCCAACATCGCCGGCCGCAGCCGTCGGGTGATCGCGACCACCGCCTCGGCGGCGGCGGTCAGGGTGGCGAAGCTCGCGACCAGGGTGCTGGGCGGCAACTGGGCCGGCACCAGGCGCAGGATCGCCCGGGTCACCACGGCCAAGGTGCCTTCGCTGCCGACGAACAGTTTGATCAGCGACAACCCGGCCACGTCCTTCAGGCGTGGGCCGCCCAGGCTCAGGGCGGTGCCGTCGCCGAGCACCACGTCCAGACCCAGGACGTAGTCGGTGGTGACGCCGTACTTCACGCAGCACAGGCCGCCGGCGTTGGTAGCGATATTGCCGCCGATCGAGCAGATCTCGAACGAGGACGGGTCGGGCGGGTACCACAGGCCGTGCTCGCGGGCGGCCGCCTTGACCGCCGCGTTCAGCGCGCCAGGCTGCACCACCGCGACCCGGGCGGCCGGGTCGATGGTCACCGCCGTCATCCGGTCCATGCTCAGCACGATGCCGCCGGTGACCGCCGAGGCGCCACCGGACAGGCCGCTGCCGGCGCCCCGGGGCACCACCGGAATGCGATGGCGGGCCGCCCACCGCATGCTGGCCTGTACCTCGGCGGTGGTCCGCGGCCGCACCACCGCGAGCGGAACGCCGGCCGCCGGATCACGGGCCCAGTCGTAGCGGTAGTTCTCGATCAGCACCGGATCGGTGACGACGGCATCGGCCGGCAGCGACGCCGCGAGTTCCTCGATCAGCGTGGGCATAGCTGATGATAGGTCCGGTGCCGGTATATGCGATTGCGCGCGACGGCAGACTGTAGCCCGTGGGCTATCTCGATGTGCAGTCGATCCGACACCAACTCTCCGACGGCCGGGTGCTGTTCGACGACGTCAACTTCCGGATCGGCGAGGGCGCCAAGGCAGCTCTGGTCGGCGCGAACGGGGCCGGCAAGACCACCCTGCTCAGGCTGATCGCCGGCGACCTGGTGCCGCAGAGTGGCGCGGTGGCGCGCAGCGGCGGCCTGGGCGTGATGCGCCAGTTCATCGGCTCGGTGCGCGATGCGACCACGGTCGAGGACTTTCTGGTCTCACTTGCCTCGCCGGCAATCAACCAGGCCTGGACCGATCTGGCCGCCGCCGAGCTGGCGATGATGCAGGCAGATGACGAGAAGACCCAGCTTCGCTATGCCCATGCCCTGACCGGTTGGGGGGACGCCGGTGGTTACGACACCGAGGTGCTATGGGACACCGTCACGGTGGCCGCGATCGGGATCGGCTACGACGGGTGCAAGTACCGCGAGCTGAGCACGCTGTCCGGCGGCGAGCAGAAGCGGCTGGCCCTGGAGGCGTTGTTGCGGGGCCCGGCCGAGGTACTGCTGCTGGACGAGCCGGACAACTACCTCGACGTGCCGGGCAAGCGCTGGCTGGAGGAGCGGCTGAACGCCACGTCCAAGACGGTGCTGTTCGTCAGCCACGATCGCGAGCTGCTGGCCACGGTGGCTGACCGGGTGGTCACGGTGGAGGGCAACACCGGGTGGGTGCACGGCGGCGGCTTTGCCAGCTATCACGAGGCTCGCCGGCACCGCCACGATCGGATGGCCGAGCTGCGCAGACGCTGGGACGAGGAACACGCCCGGCTCAAGGAACTCGTGCGAACCCTGCAGCAACAGGCCAAGGTGTCAGAAGTGATGGCCCAGAAGTACCGGGTGATGGCCGCCCGGCTGGAGCGTTACGAGGCCGCCGGTGCGCCACCGGACCGGCCGGAGGAGCAGAACGTCACGATGCGGCTGAAGGGCGGCCGGACGGGTAAGCGGGCGGTACTGTGCCAGGACCTGGAGCTGTCCGGGCTGATGCAGCCGTTCTCGTCGGAGATCTTCTACGGCGAGCGGGTCGCGGTGCTCGGCTCGAACGGGGCCGGCAAGTCACACTTCCTGCGGTTGCTCGGTGGCGACAAGGTCGCCCACACTGGCGAGTGGCGGCTCGGCGCGCGGGTGGTGCCGGGCCTCTTCGCCCAGACCCACACCCACCCGGAGTGGTTCGACCGCACGCTGGTGGACCTGCTCTGGCACGGCGAGCCGGGCCGTCCGGGGGCCGATCGGGGACGGGCGATGGCGGCACTGCGCCGCTACGAGCTCAACGGCCAGGGCGATCAGACCTTCGCCACGCTGTCCGGTGGCCAGCAGGCCAGGTTCCAGATCCTGCTGCTGGAGCTGTCCGGGGCGACGCTGCTGCTGCTGGACGAGCCGACCGACAACCTCGACGTGCTGTCGGCCGAGGCCCTGGAGGAGGCCCTGGAGGCCTTCGAGGGCACCGTGCTGGCGGTGACCCACGATCGTTGGTTCGCGCGCACCTTCGACCGGTTCCTGATCTTCGGCGCCGATGGCGTGGTGACCGAGTCCGACCAGGCGGTCTTCGGGTCGGCCCGGGTGGATCGCGCCCGCTGAGCTCAGCCTGCTTCGGCGCAGCGCTTGAGGTTGGCAAGCGTCGTGGCCATGCCCCGGGCGTTCAGATCGGCCCGCTTGGCGCCGAACAGGGCATCGAGCAGCGGCCGCGCCGCGGCTGGACGACGGTCCACCCAGCTCTCGGTGACCGTGCAGCCGCCGTCCTCGGCCGGCTCGAAGGTGTAGCCCCAGTGCGCGACCGGCATCGGCCACCGTCACCCGGCCCAAAGTGGACCAGCGCAACAAGCCGGCGCGGTTGTGGCCGATGAAGCGGGCCCCCAGCCGAGGCCCGGCCGCCCGGTCGCCGGAGCCGCCCAGCCAGCGCGCACCGCGGTTCTCCGGGCTCCACTCGCCCATCCGGGTGAGGTCGGCCACCAGGTCATAGACGGTGCCGGCCGGCGCCTGGATACGGACGGTCTCGGTGAGCTCTGCCATGCCGTCATGGTCGCAGGTCGGAGGCCGCCACCGATGACCGAGGCGGTCATCGGCGGCAGCCTGAACGACGATTTGGCCGATCACTGGGCGGGCCGGTATCGTCATTCGACGGTGCTGGCAACGTGAGTTGTCCCGCGCCGACGGCCATGTCCCGGGGTCGACCGCAGAGAATCCTCGGTGGGACCGCGGGGGCGCCACTCCGCCGGCAGGCGAGAGTGTCGTGAAGACCGACGAGAGAGAGCGATTTCTTGCCTACCTACAACCCCAAGCCCGGCGAGGTCACCCGCACCTGGCACGTCATCGATGCCAACGACGTGGTGCTCGGCCGGCTGGCCAGCACCGCCGCCAAGCTGCTGCGCGGCAAGCACAAGCCCCAGTTCGCACTGCACGTGGACACCGGTGACTTCGTGGTCATCGTGAACGCCGACAAGGTCGCCGTCTCGCCCACCAAGCTCGGCGAGTTCCGTTACCGGCACTCCGGCTACCAGGGCGGGCTGTCCAAGCGGACCGTCGGCGAACTGCTGGAGACCAAGCCGGAACGCCTGGTCGAGATCGCGGTCAAGGGCATGCTTCCCAAGACCACACTCGGTCGCAAGCAGCTCAAGAAGTTGAAGGTCTACCGCGGCCCGAACCACCCGCACGCCGCGCAGACCCCGCAGCCGTTCACCATCACCCAGGTCGCGCAGTAGCGCCGATCAGGTACTAGCGCCGATCAGGTACTGAGGAGAATTCGCTTTGACCAGCCCCGTTCCAGTCGTAGGCCGTCGTAAAGAGGCCGTCGTCCGGGTCCGGCTCATCCCGGGCACCGGCGTGTTCAAGCTCAACGGCCGCACCATGGACGATTACTTCCCCAACAAGGTGCACCAGCAGCTCATCCGCGAACCGTTCGTCACCCTGGACAAGGATGGTCAGTACGACGTCATCGCGTCCCTGGTCGGCGGCGGCATCACCGGCCAGGCCGGTGCGCTGCGCCTGGGCATCGCCCGCGCCCTGATCAACATCGAGGCCGATGACCGGCCGGCGCTGAAGAAGGCCGGCTTCCTGACCCGGGACTCGCGGATCAAGGAGCGCAAGAAGTACGGCCTCAAGAAGGCCCGCAAGGCGCCCCAGTACTCCAAGCGCTAACCGAGAATTGAGCAAGTACTTCGGCACGGACGGTGTTCGCGGTCGCGCGAACGCCGAGCTGACACCCGAGCTCGCGCTGGCCGTGGCCAGCGCGGCGGCTCGGGTGTTGGCGATTCACGCCAGCCACGACGGCGCCGCCCGCCCGTGGGCGGTGGTGGGCCGGGACCCGCGGGTCTCCAGCGAGATGCTGGAGGCCGCGGTGGTGGCCGGCCTGACCTCGGCCGGGGCGGACGTCCGGCTGGTGGGCGTATTGCCGACCCCGGCGGTCGCCTACCTGACCGGGCTGTACGGCGCCGACGTCGGCGTGGTGCTCTCGGCCAGTCACAACCCGATGCCCGACAACGGCATCAAGCTGTTCGCCAGGGGCGGGCAGAAGCTGCCTGATGACATCGAGGCCGAGATCGAGGCCGAGATCGATTCGGGCTGGACCAGGCCCCGCCCGACCGGCGCCGCGATCGGACGGGTCACCGTCGTCACCGATGGCGGTGCCCGTTATCTCGACCACCTGCTGGCCGCGGTGCCGACCTCGCTGGCCGGGCTCACCGTGATCATCGACTGCGCCCACGGCGCGGCCTCCTCGGTTGCCGGCGAGCTGGGCCGGCGGGCCGGCGCCGACGTCATCGTGTACGCCGGCGAGCCGGACGGCGAGAACATCAACGACGGCGTCGGCTCCACTCACATCGGGGCCCTCAGCCGCCTGGTGGTCCAGAGCGGTGCCGACCTGGGCATCGCACTGGACGGCGACGCCGACCGCTGCCTGGCGGTGGACGCCACCGGCGCGGTGGTGGACGGCGACCAGATCCTGGGCATCTGTGCCCGTGCCCTCAAGGAGCAGTCGCGGCTGGTCGAGGACACCGTGGTGGTGACCGTGATGAGCAATCTGGGCTTTCACCACGCGATGGCCGCGGCCGACATCAAGGTGCTGACCACCGCGGTCGGGGACCGCTACGTGCTCGAGGCGCTCACCAGCCGGGGCCTGAGCCTGGGCGGCGAGCAGTCCGGCCACGTCATCTTCACCGACGCGGCCACCACCGGTGACGGCCTGCTGACCGCGCTGCGACTGATGTCGTGCATGGTCTCGGCCGGCTCGTCGCTGGAGAAGCTGGCCTCGGTGGTGGTGCGGTTGCCGCAGGTGATGGTCAACGTCCAGGTCAAGGATCGGGCGGTGGTCGCCGCCTCGCCGGCGGTGCAGCAGGCGGTCGCCCGTGCGGCCGCCGAACTGGGGGACGCCGGCCGGATCCTGCTGCGTCCCTCTGGCACCGAGCAACTGGTCCGGGTGATGGTCGAGGCGGCCAGCCAGGAGCACGCCGATGCGCTGGCCCACCGGGTGGCCGAGGTGGTTCGCTCGGCCTGACGGGCCGGCCCGAATTGTCCAGCAGGTAACGGCTCGCCCGGCCACGGCTGTTAGCTGCCCTACAGTGTGGCCCGAGCCGGAACGGCCGGCCGGGACGGGCCGTTCCAGCTAGAGATGACTGATTCAACCAACCCCGTCCGCAGTCCCGCCGCAGCTCCCGAACGGCTGTCGCTGTCGAGTACCCAGGTGCTGGCCAGCGGCCTGGCCGCTGCCAGCGCCACGGTCGCCGCCTCGTACTTCGGAGTGGCCGGCACCGTGATCGGCGCGGCCCTGGGCAGCGTGATCAGCGTGGTCGGCGGCGCCGTTTATTCATATTCGATAAGGCGAACCCGGCACCGGGTCCGGCAGAGCCTGAATGTCGCGGTGGCCCAGCGGTTCGGACTGGACCCGGCTGCCCGGACCGTTGCGGCAGCCACTGGCCCGGCAGCGGCCGCCGATCAGCCGCAATCAACGGGTCAAACGCCAACGTCCCGGCTGCTGAAGGTGGCCCCGCGTCGGCTGGCAGCAGCGGCGGCCGCGTTGTTCGTGGTGGTCATCGCCGGCACCACCGGCTTCGAATTGCTGACCGGCAAGCCGCTGTCGGCAACGGTGAGCGGCAACCCCGGCTCCGGTCTGAGCCTGGGCGGCGGCGACACCAGCCACCCCGCCCCGTCGCACACCAGCGTGCCGACGCCGGCGAGCAGCCCGTCCGGTAACGCCTCGGCGTCCTCGACCGGCTCGGCCACCCCGACCGTCACGGTCACTGTGACACCGTCGGACAGCGCCAGCACATCCACCAGCACCAGCCCGTCGGACAGCGCGACCAGCAACGCCCCCAGTTCCTCACCCACGCCCGCTCCGTCGGGCAGCCCGTCCGGCTGAGCCGGACCGGGCCGATCCGCCGTTCGCCCTGGGTACGGTGAGTCATGGGCGATCAGACTGCCCCGGGACTGCGCGAGCGCAAGAAGCAGCAGACCCGGCGCGCGCTGCTGGAGGCCGCCGGACGGCTGTTCGCCGAGCGGGGCTACGACAACGTGACCGTGGCTGAGATCGCCGACGCGGCGAACATCTCGGTCAAGACCCTGTTCACCTACTTCGCGTCCAAGCAGGATCTGGCCTTCGGTGACGAGCACCGGCTGCTGGTGGCGCTCGGCTCGGCGATCCGGCAGCGGCCGGCCGGCGGTTCGGTGATCGAGGCCACCGCCAGGCTGCTGTGCCAGCTGGTGGAGGAGTCCGAGGCCGGCGATGTGCCGGGAGTCGAAGGATACCGAGCCGCCTACGGCCAGAGCACGGCGCTGCAGTCGCGGCTGCGCCAGCTCTGGCAGGACTACGAGGACGCCGTGGCTGCCACCATCGCCGACACGACCGCGGGCCTGGACGCGCCCGGCGCCCGGTTGCTGGCGATGCAGGTGATCGCGCTGGTCCGCTCGACGGCCAGCCCGGAGGTCCGTCGCCTGGTCAGGTCAGACCCCGACCCCCGCTGGGCACTGAACGCCTGGATCGGCCGGGCCGCCGAGCTGCTGCGCCAGTCCGAGCCACTGACCGGACGTGGTGTCCACTGACCGGCGAGGCCCGGACGCCCGGCCCGGACGGCACTAGCGGCCCGTCCGGCTTCACACTTCCCGTACGCTGACGGTCATGTGCGGCATCGTGGGGTACGTGGGGGACCGGTCGGCGCTCGAGGTCGTGATGCAGGGGCTACGGCGTCTGGAGTATCGCGGCTACGACTCGGCGGGAGTGGCGGTGATCGGCGCCGACGCCAGCCTGCAGACTGCGAAGAAGGCCGGCCGGATCGAGAACCTGGACGCCGAGCTGCTCACCCGCGAGATCGCCGGGCACACCGGCATCGGGCACACCCGGTGGGCCACCCATGGCGCGCCGAATGACCGCAACGCCCACCCGCACGTCGACACCGCGAGGCGAATCGCCGTGGTGCACAACGGGATCATCGAGAACTTCCACGAGCTGCGCACCGACCTGGAGGCCGACGGTGTGGTGTTCGAGTCCGACACCGACACCGAGACGGTGGCGCACCTGGTGGCGGCCGAACTCGCGGCCGACGCCGGCGACCTGACCGAGGCCGTCCGGCTGGTGTGCAACCGGCTGGAGGGCGCCTTCCCCCTCGTCCTACTCGACCGCGACCATCCCGAGACGGTGGTCGGCGCCCGCCGCAACTCCCCGCTGGTGCTCGGCGTCGGCGAGGGCGAGAATTTTCTCGGCTCGGACGTGGCCGCCTTCATCTCCTACACCAGGCAGGCCGTCGAGCTGGGCCAGAACCAGCTGGTGGAGATCTCGCGGAGCGGCTATCGGATCATCGACTTTGCTGGGAATGCCGTCGAAGGCAAGCGATTCACGATCGACTGGGACCTGGCCGCTGCCGAGAAGGGTGGCTATGAGTACTTCATGCTCAAGGAGATCGACGAGCAGCCCACCGCGGTCGCCGACACCCTGCGCGGGCACTTCATCGACGGCCGGATCGTGCTGGACGAGCTGCGCCTGGCCAGCTCGGTGCTGCGTGAGATCGACAAGGTCTTCGTGGTCGGCTGCGGCACCGCCTACCACGCCGGCCTGATCGCCAAGCACGCCATCGAGCACTGGACCCGGATCCCGGTCGAGGTCGAGATGGCCTCGGAGTTCCGCTACCGCGACCCGGTGCTGGACCAGCGGACGCTGGTGGTGGCGATCAGCCAGTCCGGCGAGACCGCCGACACGCTGGAGGCGCTGCGGCACGCCAAGGAGCAGAAGGCCACCGTGCTGGCCATCTGCAACACCAACGGCGCGCAGATCCCCCGCGAGTCCGACGCGGTGCTCTACACCCACGCCGGGCCCGAGATCGGGGTCGCGGCCACCAAGACCTACGTCGCCCAGGTCACCGCCGCGCTGATCGTCGGGCTCGCGCTGGCCCGGGCCCGGGGCACCAAGTTCGGCGACGAGATCGCGCTGGAGTACGAGGCGCTCGAAGCCATGCCCGAGCTGATCAGCCAGACCCTGAAGGTGGTCTCCGACGTCCGGACGCTGGCCCGCGAGATCGCACAGGCCAAGGCGATCCTGTTCCTGGGCCGGCATGTCGGCTACCCGGTGGCGTTGGAGGGCGCGCTGAAGCTGAAGGAGTTGGCCTACATGCACGCCGAGGGCTTTCCGGCCGGCGAGCTCAAGCACGGCCCGATCGCGCTGATCGAGCAGGACCTGCCGGTGGTGGTGGTGATGCCCTCGCCCGGTGGCCGCCCGCTGCTGCACCAGAAGATGCTGTCCAATGTCGCTGAGATCTCCGCGCGGGGCGCCCGGACCATCGTCATCGCCGAGCAGGGTGACGAGCGGGCGGCCAAGCACGCCGCCCACCTGATCGAGGTGCCGCTGACCCCGACGCTGTTCTCGCCGCTGGTCACCACCATCCCGCTCCAGGTGCTTGCCGCCGAGATCGCGCGGGCCCGCGGCTACGACGTGGACAAGCCACGGAACCTGGCTAAGTCGGTCACCGTCGAATAGGTTTTTCATGTGAGCCCAGACAGCGGAGATAACTCAGTCGATGTGTTGATCGTGGGCGCCGGTCCGGTGGGCCTTTTCGGGGCCTACTACGCGGGCGTGCGCGGGTTGTCGACGGCGGTGCTCGACTCGTTGCCCGAACCCGGCGGCCAGATCACGGCGATGTACCCCGAGAAGGCGATCTTCGATGTTGCTGGATTTCCAGCCATCCGGGGCCGCGAACTGGTCGCCAACCTGGTAGCCCAGGCGGCACCGTTCGACCCCGGTTACCTGCTCGGCCAGCAGGCCGTCGGTATCGAGCGGGGTGACGAACTGGTGGTGACCACCGACACCGGCGCCAGGGTCCGCACCAAGGCGATCATCGTGACCGGCGGCATCGGCACCTTCACCCCGCGCCCGCTGCCCACCGGTGAGGACAAGCTCGGTCGAGGGGTGGTGCACTTCGTCCCCGATCCGAGCGAGTATGCCGGCCTGAATGTGGTCATCGTCGGCGGTGGCGACTCGGCGGTGGACTGGGCCCTGCTGCTTGAGCCGATCGCCAAGTCGGTGGCCCTGGTACATCGCCGGGCGGCGTTTCGCGCCCACCCGCACTCGGTCGAGGTGCTGCGCGAAACCTCGGTGCGGATCGTCACCGACGCCCAGGTCTCGGCAGTCGCCGGCGATCCGGTGACCGCCGTCGAGGTGGTCGTCGGCGGTGTCGCCGAGGCGCTGCCCTGTGATCGGCTGGTCGCAGCACTCGGCTTCATCGCCAACCTCGGTCCGTTGCTGGAGTGGGGAATGCAGATTCAGCAGCGGCGCCACGTCGTGGTGGACACCACCATGGCGACCACCGTGCCCGGTGTGTACGCCGCCGGTGACATCTGCGAATACCCCGGCAAAGTCAGGCTGATCGCCACCGGCTTCGGTGAGGTGGCCACCGCGGTGAACAACGCCGTGGCCTTCATCGACCCGTCCGCGTCGGTGTTTCCCGGCCACCTGTCCGACTACGCGCCGCCCGGGGTCATCGGCTCGCCGGGCACGCCCACCACCGTGCCGCAGTGATCATCGGGGTCGGCATCGACGTCGTCCCGATCTCGCGGTTCGAATCGGCGTCGGTGCGCACCAGCCAGCTGATCGTGCGGCTGTTCACCCCGCTGGAACGCTTCACCGCAGCCGGGACGCCCCGCACCGCCGAATCCCTGGCCGCCCGGTTCGCCGCCAAGGAGGCGGTTGCCAAGGCGCTCGGCTCGCCCGGTGGGATGGCCTGGCACGACTGCGAGGTGGTGGTCGAGGGCAACGGCCGGCCGAGCCTGCAGATCCGGGGCACGGTGGCCGCTCGCGCCGAGGTGCTCGGTGTGCGCAGCTGGCACCTGTCGCTGTCACACGATGGCGGCATCGCCTCGGCCGTGGTCATCGCGGAGGGCTGAGGTGCGCGGGGTCTGGTCGAGTGCGGACGTCCGGGCCGCCGAGCGCCAGGTGCTCGCCGGCCTGCCGGCCGGGGCACTGATGGCCAAGGCCGCCCGGGCGGTGGCCGTCCAGGCCAGTTCGATGCTCGGTTTCACCTATGGGGCAAGGGTGTTGCTGCTGGTCGGCTGGGGTGACAACGGTGCCGACGCGCTGTTCGCCGGTGCCGAACTGGCGCGCCGTGGCGTCGCGGTGCGGGCGGTGCTGGCCGACCCGGCGCGGACGTCCGGCCCGGCGTTGCGGGCGCTGCGGGCAGCCGGCGGGCGCACCGTGGCGTTAGCGGCTGCCGGCCCCGCGGACCTGATCGTGGACGGGCTGGTGGGTCTCGGCGCGCACGGTCGGCTGCGCGAGCCGCTGCCGGCGCTGGTCGCCCACGCGGCTGCCTCGCCGGCCCCGGTGCTGGCGGTGGACCTGCCCTCCGGGGTCGATCCGGATACCGGGGCGGTCACCGGCCCGGCGATCACCGCGACCGTGACGGTATGCATGGGAGCGCTCAAGGCGGGCCTGCTGGTGGGACCGGGTCGGGTCCGCAGCGGCACCGTCCGGCTGGTCGATCTCGGCCTGGCCGGGGCGCTGGGCGAGCCGGCGGCCTGGCAGCTCACCGATGCCGACGTGGCCGACGCTATCCGCCGTCCGGGGCCGGCCGATGACAAGTACACCCGCGGGGTGGTCGGCGTGGCGGCCGGCTCGAAGGCCTATCCGGGCGCCGCCCAGCTGTGCGTGGGTTCGGCCCGGCTGGGTGGGGTGGGCGCCGTCCGCTATGCCGGGCACGCGGCGGCCGAGGTGGTGCGGCGCTGGCCTGAGGTGCTGGTCACCGACACGGTGGCCGATGCCGGCCGGGTGCAGGCCTGGGTGGTCGGACCCGGCCTCGGCGACGGTGCCGAGGCGCTGGACTCGTTGCGCGCGGTGCTCGGCTCGCCGGTGGGGGTGGTGGTCGACGCGGACGGGCTGAACCTGCTCGCCAAACACCGCGAACTGCTGGCCGGACGATCAGCGCCGACCGTGCTGACCCCGCACGACCGGGAGTTTGAGCGGCTGTTCGGCGCTGTCGGCGAGGACCGGATCGGCGCGGCGCGGCGGGCCGCCGCCGAGAGCGGGACGGTGGTGCTGCTCAAGGGCGATGCCACGGTGGTGGCCGGCCCGGACGGCCGGTGCTATCTCAACCCGACCGGGTCGGCGCAACTGGCCACCGCAGGCAGCGGGGACGTGCTGGCCGGTCTGACCGGCTCGTTGCTGGCCACCGGTATCGAGGCCGGGGTGGCTGCGGCCATCGCGGCCTACCTGCACGGCCGGGCGGCGTCCTTGGCCGGGGCGGACGGCCCGCTGGTGGCCGGTGACCTGATCCGGGCGTTGCGCGCCGAGCTGTCCTGACGGCCGGCGCCGAGCGGATCGGCCCGCCACCCGCCGGCCCGGAGCCGCAGGCCGGTAGCGCCCGGAGCCGCGGGCCGGTAGCGCCCGGAGCCGGCTGGCCCGAGCTGCGGATCGGCCGGTCCGAGTTGCCGGTAGCCAGGACGAGCGCCGGATGATTGCGGCGCTCGTCCCAGCGTCCTGCCACTGTCGGGCTTGCCGGCTCGAGCCAGACCGGTTGGATCAGACAGCCACCAGTGCCGGCGCCGCGGCCACCCGCGCTGCCGCGGAGCTGCCGCTGCCCGAGTTGATGTAGGCCAGCGCGTCCACAGTGGTGGTGTAGGCCCAGATCGCGAACGAGGCCACCAGCTCGGCTGCCGCCGCCTCCGGCAGTACCGACCACTCCAGCAACTTGGCGACGGCGAGCCCGATCAGCCACCAGCTTGCCACTCCCAGGGCGAGCCGGAAGACCTTCAGCATCATGCCGGCGTCCCAGACCGTACCGACGAAGCTGAACAGTGTTGCAACGCTCAGCGTGGAGTACGGGTTGGTCCGCACCTCCAGCCAGATTGCATCCAGTGCGGCCTTCACCTCCGCGTTGGTGCACAGCAGCCGGTAGATGCCCGGCGCGGCCGTCGACTCGCCGGCCAGCAGCGGACCGAGACCCACCGCGAGGAAGAACCCGCCGGTCAGATCCCACACCAGTTTCAACAGCTCCGGGCTCGGGGTATCGGCCGTCTCGGTGCCCGCGTAGGCCATCAGGTGCGCCTGTGCCCCGGCCTCACCTGGCTGCAGCTCCAGGCGGTAGCTGGCGTCATAGGTGGCGGTGTCCGAACCGCCGGCCAGCACGGTGCTGTCTGCCTGCACGATGCTGTAGTTGTGCGCGGCGCCGACCACCCCGAGGGTGATGCCACCGGAGGTCGTCATCGAGAACACCAGCACCGCCGGCTCACCGCCCGCCACGCAGGCAAGGGTGCCGTCCGGGCCGATACACACCGGGCGTTGCTGGCTGTCGGTCATGGTGA
>JBPCPA010000307.1:0-8647 GCA_050999655.1 Jatrophihabitans sp. | reverse complement strand
TGACCTTCTTCGGGTCGAACGCGGCTGGTGCCAAACGGCTGCTGGTGAACGAGTACCGCCAGCACACCGGCAGCTTCAGGGCGCGTGGGGCGGGGACCCTGGCTCGGGCGCACCGCGCGGCGGCCAGCATGCCGGCGGCCGGCGTGGTGATCGCCTCCGGCGGCAACGCCGGCCTGGCCTGCGCCTGGGCGGCCCGGGCCAGTGGCACCAAGGCCACCGTCTTCCTGCCGGTCACCGCGCCAGCCGTCAAGCTCGCCCGGCTGCGCGGCTACGGCGCGGACGTCCGGCTGCACGGGGTCGAGTACGCCGAAGCGCTGGAGGCCTCGCGCGAGCATGCCGAGCGCACCGGGGCGCTGCTCTCACACGCCTATGACAACCCGCTGATCGCCGCCGGTGCCGGCACCTGCGCCGCTCAGGTCCTGGCCGATCTCGATCGGCGGCCGGACACCGTGCTGGTGGCGGTCGGCGGTGGTGGCCTGCTGGCCGGCACGGTGGCCGCGACCGCCGAGGCCGGCACCCGGGTGGTGGCGGTGGAGCCGGCGAACTGCCGGGCGCTGAACGCGGCCCTGCGGGCCGGTGGCCCGGTGGACGTGGCGCCCGACTCTGTCGCGGCCGACTCGCTGGGCGCCCGCCGGGTCTCCGAGCTGGCCTTCCGGCTGGCCGACCAGCCGCGGGTGCGCTCGGTGCTGGTGAGCGATGAGGCGATCATCAGTGCCCGAAGAATGCTCTGGGATCGCTGGCGAATCGTCGTCGAGCACGGAGGCGCGACAGCCCTGGCGGCACTCTGTTCGGGGACCTACCGGCCGGCCGAGAATGAGCGCGTGGCGATCGTGCTGTGCGGAGCCAACACCGACCCGGCGGACCTGCTCGACCGGGACTAGCCCGGCATCGCTCGATTGCTCCACACCGGTGCAGTACGGTCGGTGGCGGCTGAACCCACATGCCCGACGACGTGTTCGCGCATGGACGTTCGGAGGAATTCTTGCCATGACTCGTTTCGGCTACACCCTGATGACCGAGCAGAGCGGACCGAAGCAGCTGGTGGGCTATGCGGTCGGAGCCGAGCGTGCCGGCTTCGACTTCGAGGTCTCCAGCGACCACTACTTTCCGTGGCTCACCTCGATGGGTCACTCGCCCTACGCCTGGGCGGTGTTGGGCGCGGTGGCCCAGGCGACCGATCGGGTCGGGCTGATGACGTACGTGACCTGCCCGACGATGCGCTACCACCCGGCCGTCATCGCCCAGAAGGCAGCCACCCTCGGTCTGTTGTCCGACGGCAGGTTCAGCCTCGGCCTTGGCTCGGGGGAAAACCTGAACGAGCACGTGATCGGGCAGGGCTGGCCGGCCGCCGCGGTGCGCCAGGACATGCTGGTAGAGGCCATCCAGATCATCCGCGCGTTGCACAGCGGCCGGCAGACCACCTGGGCGGGTGAGCACTTTCGGATCGATTCGGCCAAGGTGTGGGACCTGCCCGACCGCGCGGTGCCGCTCGCCGCCGCCGTGTCGGGCGAGGCGTCGATCGCCCGGTTCGCACCGCTGGTCGATCACCTGATCGCGGTCGAACCCGACGCCGAGTTGATAGCCGGCTGGGACGCCGCGCGGGCGGGTCAGCCAGCCTCCCGCAAGATCGGCCAGGTCCCGATCTGCTGGGGACCGGACCGGGACGTCGCGGTGCGGCGGGCCCACGAGCTGTTCCGCTGGTTCGGTGGCGGCTGGCAGGTCAACGCCGACCTGCCGACGCCAGCGGCCTTTCAGGCCGCCAGCCAGTTCGTCCGTCCGGACGACGTCGCCGAGTCGATCGCCTGCGGTCCGGATCTGGACGAGCTGGTCGAGTCGGTAAAGCCGTTCTGGCGGGCCGGCTTCACCGACATCGCGCTGGTGCAGGTGGGTGATGAGTCGCAGCAGGAGTTTCTGCAGACGGTCGCCGAGCCACTGCTGGCCCGGTTGCGGGCCGCCGCGTCAGCGAGCTGATTTTGCCGCCGCGGTGACCTAGATTGGCCAGGGTGAACGCGTGGGTGGGTATCTCGGGTTGGACCTACCCGCCGTGGCGCGGTGGCTTCTACTCGGCCGGCCTGGCGTATCGCAACGAGCTGCGATACGCGGCCTCGAAGCTGTCGTTCATCGAGATCAACGGCACGTTCTACGCCCTGCAGCGACCGAGCAGCTTCTACCGGTGGGCGGCCGAGACGCCGCAGGACTTCTGCTTCGCGATCAAGGCCGGCCGCTTCATCACGCACCTGAAACGGTTGCGCGAGGCCGACACCGCGGTCGCCAACTTCCTGGCCAGCGGGCTGCTGAGCCTGCAGGCCAAGCTGGGGCCGGTGCTGTGGCAGCTGCCACCGACGATGGCCTTCGAGCCGCAGCGGATTGCCGACTTCGTCACGCGGTTGCCGCACTCCACCGGCGAGGCGGCCTACCTGGCCCGCAGGCACGACGACCGGGTGGCCGGCCAGGCCTGGACCGGCGCCCTGGCGGATCGACCGCTGCGGCATGCCGTCGAGGTCCGGCACGACAGCTTTCGAAGCCCGCAATTCATCGAGCTGATGAGGCAGAACTCGATCGGTGTGGTGGTCGCGGACACGGCCGGACGCTGGCCGCAGCTGTTCGAGGTGACTGCGGACTTCGTCTACCTGCGGCTGCACGGGGCCAGCGCGCTCTACGCCAGCGGCTACACCGGGTCCGAACTCAACCGGTGGGCCGATCGCATCCGGGCCTGGTTGGCGGCCGGTCTGGATGTCTACGCGTACTTCGACAATGACCTCAAGGTGCGAGCGCCCTATGACGCGATGGCGTTGCGGGCGCTACTGAACGGCACCCAGGACGTTTCCACCGGAGCAGGCCACCGATGATCGTGCTGGTGGTCACGCCCGCCGGAGACGAACTCGGGCCGGCAGCCGGGTGAGCGGCTGCCAGCCCGAGATCAGCTGACCAGCTGTCCGGCCCGCCCGGTTCCAAGGTCGAAACCGGGCGAGCTCGGTACTACCAGCCGGCGTGGAACAGGCTGGCCAGGGCCAGCGTCGGGACGAACTTGGTGGCGTTGATCGTGCCGATGCCGGTGGACAGGTCATAGCCCTTCAGGGCCGGGTAACCGGTCACGCCAGCGAAGGAGTTGTCACCGGAGGTGACGTCGACGATGCCGGGCGCGTGCAGCGCGTTGAGCGCGTACAGCGAGCCGTTGATGTTGCCCAGCTTGTGGTGGGCCAGCTGGGCGGTCAGTGCCACGATGCCCGAGAACAGCGGCGAGGCCTCGCTGGTGCCACCGACGAGGTGCCAGCCGACGAAGGTCGGGTCGAAGCTGTAGTAGAAGATCGCCGCGCCGTCGACCGCCGCCGACATGGAGATGTCCGGGGTGCCACGAACCGAGCCCACGATCGAGCGGACCCCGTTCTGGAAGGCCGGCCGGCTGAAGACCTGGCTCAGGCCACCGCCCGTTGCGCCGTAACCGTCGTTCCAGGTCACGTCCGGGCTGATCCGGTTACCGACCGCGTCCAGGTGCAGCTGGGTGCCGCCGATGCTGGTGACCAGCGGGTCCGAGGACGGCCAGGAGTTGACCGGGTACGGGTAGTCGGCGCTGCCGTCCAGGATCTGGCTGGTGGCGCCGTTGTCGCCGGACGAGGCCAGCACCGTCACGCCGTGCTTGTCGGCGTTGATGAACGCCGAGCGCAGGTCGAGCAGGCTCTGCTTGGACGGGAAGGTGTTCTCGGTCGCGCCGAAGCTCTGGGTGATGACGTCGGCCATGTTGTGGTTGATGACGTAGTTCTCGGCCGCCATTATCTCGGGCAGGCCGGTCACGCCCTCGGTCTCGGCCACCGGGGTCTCGACCAGCAGGATGTTGGCCTGCGGCGCGATTGCGTGGGCGTACTCCACGTCCAGCGTGGTCTCGGTCGCCCAGCCGAGCTGGGTCGGGTCGGTGTTGTCGAAGGTGAACGTGCCCACCGGCTGGATGATCTTGAGCGACGGCGGGTCGGCGATGCCGTAGTTCTGGTCGAAGACGTGCAGGTCGTTGGCGATGGTGGGCGAGCCGAAGGCGTCCACGATCGCGATGGTGCGGCCCTTGCCGGTGATGCCGAGGTCGTACAGCGGCTTGAGGTTGTAGGCCTTCTGGTACTGGATGGGGGAGTAGCAGCTGATGCCGATGTTGGTCTGGCAGTAGGCGGTGTCCGGCGGGAACGCCAGGTTCTTGGCCAACACGTGCCCGGTTATGGCCGGAATCGGCCGGACGGCGCTGAGGTGCGTGGTGCTCGGGTGGGCTGCCGACGCTCCGGCAGCGGTTCCGACCGCGGTTGCCCCCGTACCGCCCAAGGCGATCGCGGCGATCGCCGCTACCGCGATTCGGGTGGGTCTTGCCTTCAAAGCACGCATCGTGGCGAGCTCCTTCATCTGTGACGTGACTGGCGGGTGCCGTGCCCGCAAGTATGGTGAGTCAGCCAGGTTAATCGCACAAGGGTCCGGCAGGAGCTAATTATCCGGTTAAGACAAATGTCAGCATCCGCGCAGTCACCGAGGCTGGCGGTGGGGCGGTCATGAGCAGCGGTGAGCAGGTGCTGGTCACCGGCGCGTCCGGCTTCATCGGCTCGCGGCTGGCGACGGCGCTGACCGATGCGGGGTATCAGGTCCGCGCGATGACCAGGCGCCCGGACGGCTACACCGGCGCGGGCCAGCCGGTGGCCGGCGACGTGCACGACGAGCAGAGCCTGGCCGCGCCGCTGGCAGAGGTGGGCGTGGCCTACTACCTGGTGCACTCGCTGGACTCGGCCGATTTCGAGGCCCTGGACGCCGCGGCGGCCACCGCCTTCGGTCGGCAGGCCGCGGCGGCCGGGGTGCGCCGGATCGTCTACCTCGGTGGCCTGGGCGCCGAGGGCTCGAGGCTGTCGGCGCACCTGCGCTCGCGGCGGGCGGTCGAGTCGTTGCTCGGCCAGGCCGGCGTGCCGGTGACGGTGCTGCGGGCCGCGGTGGTGATCGGGCACGGCGGCATCTCCTGGGAGATCACCCGGCAACTGGTCGACCACCTGCCGGCGATGCTGACCCCGCGCTGGGTCAACACCCGGACCCAGCCGATCGCGCTGGCCGACGTGATCCGCTACCTGGCCGGGGTGCTGGACGACCCGGCCACCGGCAGCGTGGTGTATGAGATCGGTGGACCGGAGGTGCTGCGCTACGTGGACATGTTGCAGCGCGCGGCCCGGATCCTGAACCGCCGGACGCTGCCGGTGCTGACCGTCCCGCTGCTCACACCACGGCTGTCCTCGGCCTGGCTGGCCCTGGTCACCGATGTGGACCTGGCCACCGCCCGCAACCTGGTCGACTCGATGACCACCGAGGTGGTGGTGCGCGATCACTCGATCACCGACGTGGTGCCCGGCGAGCCGATGGGCTACGACGACGCGGTGCGCGCCGCGCTCGCCGAACGAGCCGCCGAGCTCGGATGAGCTCCTGGCTGGACGCGCTGGGGCGGCTGCTCCGGCCGGCTCTGGTCGACCCGGTGCCGCGCGATCACCTGGAATCGGACCAGGCGTTTCGTCGCCGCCGGACGGTGGTGGCCGTCGTGCTGGTGCTCGGCGCGGTGCTGCTGGGCATCTCGCTGTCGGTGCGTCCGGGCGATCGGGCCTTCTACCCGCTGACCGGCGCGCTGGCCGCGGTGTGGGTGCTCGGCGGCTTCGCCTCCGGCCCGCTGCACCTGGGCCGGATCGCCTTTCGTGGCTCGCTGCGCCGGCCGATCCTGACTCCGATCGCCATCGGCCTGGCCGCCGCGGCGGTGTTCGTGCTGGGCGCGCTGGTGGTCCGCGAGATCGGGCCGCTGGCCGACTACACCGAGAACGTGCTGGCCCATGCCCGGCAGGGCTCGCTGCCGCTGCTGGCCTTTCTGACCCTGCTCAACGGCGTCACCGAGGAGATCTTCTTTCGCGGGGCGCTGTATGCCGCGATCGGCCAGCGGCGTCCGGTGCTGGTCTCGACGGTGGTCTACGCGAGCGTCACGCTGGCCACCGGCAACCCGATGCTGGTCTTCGCCGCCGCCACCCTCGGCCTGGTGCTCGGCCTGCAGCGGCGAGCCTCCGGCGGGGTGCTGGCCCCGATCCTGACCCACGTCAGCTGGTCGATGGTGATGCTGTTCGCGCTGCCGCCGCTGTTCGCCAGCAGCCGCTAGCCCGTTCGGCTCGGCGTCCCGGGCCCGGGCGCGCCACGACGGTGGACTACCCGTCCGGTTGCCGCCCGTAGCTCGACAGCGCCGACCGGGCCTGCGCCAGCTGGGCCTCGTCGAGCAACCGCGGCGAGCCGGCCAGCCGTGCCCGCCAGGCCAGCTCGGCGACGAACTCCACCGCCTCGGCAATCTCCATCGCCTGCGCCAGGCTGGTCCCGACCGCAACCACGCCGTGGTTGGCCAGCAGCACCGCACCGCCGCCGGCCAGCGTCCGGACGCACGACTCGGCCAGTTCCGGGCTGCCGTAGCGGGCGTAGGGCGCCACCGGCACCTCGCCACCGGCCCGAGCGATGAGGTAGTGCACCGGCGGCAGCGCCTCGCCGAGCACCGCGAAGGTGGTGGCAAACATCGAGTGGGTGTGCACCACGGCACCCAGCTCGGGACGTGCCTGGTAGAGGCCCAGGTGCAGGGCCAGCTCCGAGGTCGGGCGCAGCCTGCCGTCCAGCTGCCGCCCGGACGGGTCCAGCACCACGATGTCGGCGGCGCTCAGCTGCGAATAGCCCACGCCGGTGGGTGAGATCGCGATCGTGCCGGAGTCACGCTCGCGCACCGAGACGTTGCCCGAGGTGCCACGCACCAGGCCGGTCGCCAGCAGCTGCTGGCAGCAGGCGAGCACCGCGGTTCGCTGATCGGGCAGCAGCACAGCTGTTTAGGCTACCGGCCATGCGAACCATCGACTGGGCTGACGGCGCCGTGCGGATCATCGACCAGACCAGGCTGCCCGCCGAGCTGGTCACCTTGGAGCTGCGCGAGGTGGACGAACTGGTGGTGGCGATCCAGGCGCTGGCGGTGCGCGGTGCGATGGCGCTCGGGGTGGCCGGCGCGCTCGGGATGGCGCTGGCCGCGACCAGGTCCGACGAGCGCGGCGGTGATCTCGACGCCGATCTGGACCGGGCGGCGGCCGCGCTGTGCCAGGCCCGGCCGACCGCGGTGAACCTGTCCTGGGGCGTCGGTGAGCTGCGGGCGGCCCGGGCCGTTGGTGCCACCACGGCACAGTTGCTGGCCCGCGCGCTGGCCGTCCGGGATCTCGACATCGAGGTCAATCGGGCCCTGAGCCAGCGCGGCGCCGAGCTGCTGCACGGTAGCCGGCGGCTGCTCACCCACTGCAACGCCGGGGCGCTGGCCGGGGTGGAGTTCGGTTCGGCGCTCGGGGTGATCCAGCGGCTGCACGAGGCCGCGCCGCTGGAGCTGGTCTATGTCTGTGAAACCCGACCGCTGTTGCAGGGCAGCCGGCTGACCGCCTGGGAGCTGGGCCGGCACGGCATCCCGCACCGGATCATCGTGGATTCGGCCGCGGCCGGCCTGGTGCTCGCAGGCGGGGTCGAGGCGGTGGTGGTGGGCGCCGACCGGATCGCTGCCAACGGCGATGTCGCCAACAAGGTCGGCACCGTCTCGCACGCCCTGGCGGCCCGGCACGCCGGCATCCCGTTCGTGGTGGCCGCCCCGGAGTCCACCATCGACTACAGCACCGCCACCGGGCACGACATCCCGATCGAGATCCGCGACTCCGAGGAGGTGCTGGCGATCGCCGGGCACCGGCTGGCCGCTCCGGGCAGCCTGGCCTGGAACCCGGCCTTCGACGTGACCCCGGCCGGCCTGATCACCGCCGTCGTCACCGAGCGGCGTGCCATCCGGGGCCGTCCGGAACCGGCGCCGGAGGCACCCCAGCAGGCCGTCCGGTCGCCCGCTCAGGGTTAGATGAGCGGGTGGCAGCCGTCCGTCATCCGCGCGACGAGCACTTCCTGGCCGCGGTGCTCCTGTTGCGGCGCGGTCCGGACCGCGACCGATCCGGACCGGTGCAGCAGGGAAGCGCGCTGAGCATCGCCAGGGCCGACGAGCTGTTCGGCGCGCAGTGCGAATCCCGGCACGCCGATTTGGCCGCGATCTGGATGCAGTCACAGGGCCGGGGCTACTACACGATCTCCTCGTCCGGTCATGAGGGCAACGCCGCGGTCGCGGCGGCCCTGCGGCCCGACGACCCGGCCCTGCTGCATTACCGCTCGGGTGGCTTCTACTGCGCCCGGGCCCGCCAGCTTCCCGGCCACGACCCGGTGCGCGACATCCTGTTCGGGGTGGCCGCGGCCACCGGCGAGCCGATCGCGGGCGGCCGGCACAAGGTGTTCGGCAACGCCGAGCTGGCGGTGATCCCGCAGACGTCCACCATCGCCTCACACCTGCCACGGGCGATCGGGCTGGCCTTCTCGCTGGGACGGGCCAAGCGGGTCGGGCTGGCAACGCCGTGGCCGCGTGACGCGGTGGTGGTCACCAGCTTCGGCGACGCCTCGGTCAACCACTCCTCGCTGGTCGGCGCGCTCAACAGCTCGTCCAACACGGTGTATCAGGGCCTGCCGATGCCGCTGCTGATGGTCTGCGAGGACAACGGCCTGGGCATCAGCACCCGCACCCCGGCCGGCTGGATCAGCCAGCGTTTCGCAGCCCGTCCTGGCC
>JBPCPA010000295.1:0-17057 GCA_050999655.1 Jatrophihabitans sp. | reverse complement strand
GGCCAGGACTACCCCGACGAGGACGCGCCGGATGCCGCTGGCACGCCCGCGCCGCGGGCGGATCGACCGGCCCTGAACAGCTAGCCATCCACCGTGCCGGCCGCAAACCCAGGTGGCCTTCGAGCAGGTCGCCGGACGCGACACCGAGCCGTAGCCGTCCACCCCGCCTGATCCGCGCGAGCCGGCGGCCGACGCCGAGGCTGCTCGCGCGGATCAGTATGGCAAGGATGGCTCACCGGTACTCCTACGCCCGCCGCGATCAGCCTGGCCGACCCGTAGGCGCCACACCGCCGAAGCCGACTACGACAAGCTCGGCAACGGAAACCTCGCCCTCAGCGACCACCCGTCGGATACAGCAGTCCAGCTGGTGTCGGGGAGAGTGATAGTCGTGACCTCCTATTAGAGCTGCGGTCCTTCCTTGCACACAACCCAGGTCAGCACACGACGATCGAGGCGACAGCATTCCAGCTGTACGGGCTGACCTTGGCCACGGCCGCCTTGCTGTATGCGACGAGGATGCCGGTGGCGTTCTCACCGCTATAGAACTTCGCCCGGACGTGGCCGGTCTGGTTGTTGAAGTACGAGCCGTTGCCGGACCAGGTGACTATGTTCACCGGGCTGTTGCAGGCTGATTTGGAGAAATGATCGCCGCTGGCGTTGTAGCCGGTCAGCAGGTATCCGCAGAAGTCACCCTGGTAACAGGTGAAGACCTGGGGCACCTGTCCTGGGTAGCCGAGTTCGATCTGGCCGGTGCCGTTCAGCTTGATCTTGTTGAATGCAATCTGGGTGCCCCGGTTGATCGCGAGGTAGCCGTCCAGCCGGGCTTGCAGGGTGTGTGCCTGGTTGGCTGACAAACCGGCGGCACTTGCCTGCGCCGCGAACCGAGTTGGCTGGACGCTGCTGCCGCTGCTTGCGCTAGCGGTCGAGGTGGTAGCCAACAAGCAGCCCACCACGATGGCGGTCAAGCCTGCACATAGTTTCGATACGATCTTCACGCTCCTCCTTAGATAGCAGTGGATGAGTCGCTGCTGTGGTGACATACACGGGCCAGTCAGGCTGGCTGCAGGCCTCGAGCTCGATGGACCTCCAATCGCTGGGCAGGCCCCACTAAGCACTTATCAGGCTAACTTCCAGCAAAGCCATCAGACCGGCAAATGACCGGCAAATCACCAGCCAGCCCGCGGGCCACAGCAGATCACCGTCGGCGGTGTCTTTCCTGGCTATTGAGGGTTTGGCGAGTTGGCGACGGCTATAGGTGCGGAAGGTTGCGGTTGGTGTTCGTGACGAGATTGCGAAGGCCAGCCTCTGGGTCCGCTGCACGGGATAAGTGACATCGATGATGGCTTGCCGGGGCAGGCTGGAGGGATGTTGTTGCAGCGTCCGAGCGGGTTCCTAAGGAGTTCCGCGAGGGGCGTCGAGGGCGTCGCTCGCTGGCGCGAGCCGGGTGTCGACGGGTCGGCGAGGTGCAGTACCAAGAATGGCGTCGGGAGAGAGGAGAATAACCGATCATCGTCCGGCGGGAGAGGTCGTTATAGTAATTCCCATAATGCATAAGTTCAAATTTACCGGCAATTCCAAAAGGGCACCGGCAACATTTCTGCAGACAGATTTCGAACGCGTTCCTGGAGCTCGGCTGGCAGGGCGGCCGGGTGGCATGCTGCGGGCTCGGCGGTGGGCCGCCTATGGTCAGTGGCCGGTAGCGACGGACGGGAGGTGGCCGGGTGCACGAGCTGGCCATTGCCGAGAGCGTCATCGAGGCGGTGCTGGAACGTACCGGGAGCGCGCCGGTGCACGCGGTGCGACTGGAGGTGGGGGTGCTGGCCGGCGTTACCGTCGACTCGTTGCGGTTCTGCTTCGAACTCGCCACCGCCGACACCTCGCTTGCCGACGCCACGCTGGAGATCAGCCAGCCGGCCGGACTGGCGCATTGCAATCACTGCGGCGCAGACTTCGAGGTGAGCGAGTTGATCCTGCTCTGCCGGTGTGGCAGCGCAGATGTGCAGGTGCTCCAGGGCCAGCAACTGCGAATCCTCTCGGTGGAGGTCGGCTGATGTGTGCTACCTGCGGTTGCGACGACAGCGCAGGCGTCCGGGTGATCGATCCGGCGCACCCGCAAGCGCACCCGCATGAGCATCCGCACGAGCACGATCACCCGCAGGGACATCCGCACGAGCACCCGCAGGGACATCCGCACGAGCACCCGCATGGCGAACCGACCCCGGCCGCCGCCGCGCCGCGGGGCACCATCACCCTCGAGCAGCGGGTGCTGGCCAAGAATGACCAGCTGGCGACGGCCAATCGCCGCTGGCTGACCGACCGTGGTCTGGCTTCGGTGAACCTGATGAGCTCGCCCGGCTCGGGCAAGACCACCCTGCTGGTGCGCACGGTGGGGGATCTGCGTGCCGAGTTGGGACTCAGCGTCGTCGAGTGCGATCAGGAGACGCTGCTGGATGCCGATCGGCTCGCTGCCACCGGTTGCAGGGTGATCCAGGTCAACACCGGATCGGGCTGCCATCTCGACGCCGACATGCTCCGCCGGGCGCTGATCGCGCTGGACCCGCCCGCGCCCGGCCTGGTCCTGATCGAGAATGTCGGCAACCTGGTGTGCCCGGCGCTGTTCGATCTTGGTGAGCAGGCCCGGGTGGTCATCGCCTCGGTCACCGAGGGTGCCGACAAGCCGCTGAAGTATCCGAACATGTTTCACGCGGCGTCACTGGTGATTCTGAACAAGATCGACCTGCTGCCCTACGTCGACTTCGACGTCGACGCCTTCGTCCGGGCCGTCTCGATGGTCAGCCGGCAGGCCCCGGTGTTGCAGGTTTCGGCCACCACCGGCGCGGGGCTGGCAGCTTGGTATGACTGGTTGCGAGGCCGGTTGCCCGCCCCGTCGTGACCGGTGTCAAACACATGGACTTCTGCCTTGACAAGTGCTGCAGCCGGGTGTCTCCTTCGTGGTACGGATCACACGTCATGATGCTTCGTCCGCCTCGTCCGCGTGCTGGCCCGCACTACTGTGTGGCGCCCTGGAGGTATGGATATGCCGACCGCAGAAGCGATTGCCGCCGAAGACACGCTGATCCACGTGCTATGGATCAATGCCGGACTCAGCTGTGACGGTGACTCGGTCGCCCTGACCGCCGCCACCCAGCCGAGCATCGAAGAGATCGCTCTGGGCGCGCTGCCGGGGCTGCCCAAGATCGCGGTGCACTGGCCGCTGATCGACTTCGAATGCGGGCCGACCGGTGGCGCCGACGACTTTCTGGAATGGTTCTTCAAGGCAGACCGGGGCGAACTCGATCCGTTCGTCCTGGTGGTCGAAGGGTCCATTCCCAATGAGGCATTGCACGACGAGGGCTACTGGTCCGGCTTCGGCAATGACCCGGCAACCGGTCAACCGATCACCACCAGCGAGTGGCTGGACCGGCTCGCGCCCAAGGCGCTGGCCATCGTCGCGGCCGGTACCTGCGCCACCTACGGGGGCATCCACGCGATGGCCGGCAACCCGACCGGGGCGATGGGCGTTCCCGATTACCTCGGCTGGGACTGGAAGTCCAAGGCCGGCCTGCCGATCGTCTGCGTGCCGGGCTGCCCGATCCAGCCGGACAACCTGTCCGAGACGCTGACCTACCTGCTCTACCAGGCCACCGGCCAGGCGCCGATGATCCCGCTGGACGAGGCGCTGCGCCCGACCTGGCTGTTCGGTAACACCGTGCACGAGGGCTGTGACCGGGCCGGCTACTACGAGCAGGGCGACTTCGCCACCGAGTACGGCTCGCCCAAGTGCATCGTCAAGCTCGGCTGCTGGGGGCCGGTCGTCAAGTGCAACGTGCCCAAGCGCGGCTGGATGAACGGCATGGGCGGCTGCCCGAACGTCGGTGGCATCTGCATCGGTTGCACCATGCCCGGGTTCCCGGACAAGTTCATGCCGTTCATGGATGAGCCACCGGGCGGCAAGATCTCCACCACCGCGGTCGGGCTGTACGGCACGGCGGTGCGCAACCTGCGCCAGATCACCGGCCGGACGGTGGACAAGGAACCGAAGTGGCGTGCCAAGGGCCGCCAGCTCACCACCGGCGCCAAGCGCACCTGGTAGTCCGTTTCGAGCGTCCGCGTCCACGCTCTGATCCGATGTCCGCCGCCACCCGGTAGGCGCGGCTCGTCCAGCTTCTCGAAAGGTAGTCATGACCGCGACGAAACCCTCGGCCAAGCATGGCAACGCCGACGCCAACAGCAACCTGGTCGAGATGTCCTGGGATCCGATCACCCGGATCGTCGGCAGTCTCGGTATCTACACCAAGATCGACTTCGCCAAGCGCGAAGTGGTCGAGTGCCACAGCACATCCTCGATCTTTCGTGGCTACTCGATCTTCATGAAGGGTAAGGATCCGCGCGACGCGCACTTCATCACCAGCCGGATCTGCGGTATCTGCGGGGACAACCACGCGACCTGTTCGTGTTATGCGCAGAACATGGCCTACGGGGTCAAGCCACCGCCGCTGGCCGAGTGGATCGTCAACCTCGGCGAGGCCGCGGAGTACATGTTCGACCACAACATCTTCCAGGAGAACCTGGTCGGCGTGGATTATTGCGAGAAGATGGTCGCCGAGACCAATCCGGGCGTCTTGGAAAGGGCAAACCAGACCGAGGCGCCGCACGCCGGCGACCACGGCTACCGCACCATCGGCGACATCATGCGCTCGCTCAACCCGTTCACCGGCGAGTTCTACCGCGAAGCGTTGCAGGTCAGCCGGTGGACCCGGGAGATGTTCTGCCTGATGGAAGGGCGCCACGTCCACCCCTCGACGCTCTACCCGGGCGGGGTCGGCACGGTGGCCACCATCCAGCTGATGACCGACTACATCACCCGGCTGATGCGCTACGTCGAGTTCATGAAGAAGGTCGTGCCGATGCACGACGACCTCTTCGACTTCTTCTACGAGGCACTGCCCGGCTACGAGCAGGTCGGACTGCGCCGCACGCTGCTGGGCTGCTGGGGTTCCTTCCAGGACCCGGAGTACTGCAACTTCGACTACAAGGACATGACCCAGTGGGGTCGCAAGATGTTCGTCACGCCCGGCATCGTGGTCGACGGCAAGCTGATCACCACCGACCTGGTGGAGATCAACCTCGGCATCCGGATCCTGCTCGGCAGCTCCTACTACGAGGACTGGGATGGCCAGGAGATCTTCGTGACCCACGATCCACTGGGCAACCCCGTCGATCGCCGACACCCGTGGAACCAGCACACCAACCCCAAGCCGCAGAAGCGTGACCTGGACGGTGGCAAGTACAGCTGGGTGATGTCACCGCGCTGGTATGACGGCAAGGACTACCTCGCGCTGGACACCGGCGGCGGCCCGCTGGCCCGGCTGTGGGTGACGGCGCTGGCCGGCCTGGTCGATATCGGCTACGTCCAGTCGACCGGGCACAGCGTGAAGATCAACCTGCCCAAGACCATCCTCAAGCCGGCCGTCGAGCTGGAGTGGAAGATCCCGCAGTGGAGCAACACGATCGAGCGCAATCGGGCGCGCACCTACTTCCAGGCCTACGCCGCGGCCTGCGCGCTGCACTTCGCCGAGCAGGCGCTGGCCGACATCCGGGCCGGGCGGACCAAGACCTGGGAGAAGTTCGAGGTGCCGCAGGACGGCATCGGCTGCGGCTTCACCGAGGCGGTGCGCGGCGTGCTCAGCCACCACCTGGTCATCCGGGACGGCAAGATCGCCAACTACCACCCCTACCCGCCGACCCCGTGGAACGCCAACCCACGCGATATCTACGGCACGCCCGGACCGTACGAGGACGCCGTGCAGGGCCAGCCGATCTTCGAGGAGAATGATCGCGAGCATTTCAAGGGCATCGACATCATGCGGACGGTGCGCAGCTTCGATCCCTGCCTGCCGTGCGGCGTCCACATGTACCTGGGCGGTGGCAAGACTCTCGACCTGCTGCACACCCCCAGCGGCTCGGTCATCCAGTAGCGGCCCGGATCCAGATGGCCGGGCTAGGAGAGCAGCGGGACTCGGACGAGGCCCCGACACCGGACGGCGTGCAGCTGCTACAGCACACAGCTGAGCGGGTGAACGCGCTGCTCACCGCCAGTTCGGCGGGCGGCACGATGGCGCGCGAGCGTGCCGAAGAACTCGTCCGCTGCGTGGTCGAGCTCTACGGCGCCGGATTGGAACGGTTGCTGGATCTGCTGTTCGAGGCAGGCCGGCTCGACGAGCAGGTTCTGAGCACCCTGGCCGCCGACGAGCTGGTGTCCGGCCTGCTGCTGGTGCACGGCCTGCATCCGGACGACACCGCCACCCGGGTCGGCCGGGCGTTGGACGGCGTTCGCCCCTACCTGGGCTCGCACGGCGGTGACGTGGAACTGGTCGAGATCACCGAGGCAGGCGTCGTCCGGTTGCGGTTGACCGGTAGCTGTGACGGTTGCCCGTCCTCGGCGGTCACCCTCGAGCTGGCGGTCGAGGGCGCGGTGCGCGACGCGGCCCCGGAGATCACCGACATCGAGGTGCTGGCCGCGCCCAAAACCTCCGGGGTCATCGCGATCGGGGACCTGCGAGTGCGCACCGCGGGCAAGGCGGCCGGCTGGCAGCCGGTTCCCGATGTCGGCGGTCTCGACTCGGGCCGTGCGGAGGCTCGCCAGGTCGGTGGAGTCGCGGTGATCGTCTGCGCAATCGGCAGTGAATTGTTCGCCTTTCGCGATCGGTGCGGTGCCTGCACGGCGTCACTGGCCGGCGGCGCGCTACACCGGCGGATGGGCGCGGCGGTGGGCACCGCGGTGCTGCGCTGTCCCGGCTGCGGCGCGCACTTCGACGTGCGCGGTGCCGGTGCCGGCCTGGATGCCACTGAGGCCCGGCTGGAACCGCTGCCGCTGCTCAGCCGCGCAGACGGGGTGGACATCGCAATCCCGGTGATCGCATGAGTTCCCCGCGGCCGGGTTCGGGCGCGATCAGCCTGCTACAGAAGATCGCCTCGTCCCGGCCGGCGCCGGCGGGGTACGAGCGCTGCGAGATGTGCGGGGAGCAGGTCGCCGACGAGCACGGGCACGTGGTCAACCTGACCAGCCGCAACCTGATGTGCACCTGCCGGCCGTGCACGCTGCTGTTCGCCTACGACGAGGCGAACCTGCGCTATCGGGCGGTGCCCGAGGACTACGTCAGCTTTCCGGGGCTGGCGCTGCCGCCGGCCCTGTGGGATGACCTGCAGATTCCGGTCGGGCTGGTGTTCCTGTTCCACAACTCGGCGCTGTCGCGCACGGTGGCCTTCTACCCCGGTCCGGCCGGGGCCACCGAGTCGGAGTTACCGCTGGGGGCCTGGGACAGCGTCGTCACCGACCATCCGGCGCTGGCGGTGGCCAGGCCGGATGTCGAGGCGCTGTTGCTGCGCGCGGTCGATGATGACAACGGTGAGCGCACCGGTGTGCAGTGCTATCTGGTGCCGATCGATCGCTGTTATGAGCTGATCGGCCGGCTGCGTCAGGGCTGGCGGGGCTTCGACGGCGGCCAGCAGGCACGCGCCCAACTGGTCGACTTCTTCGCCGACCTGGACCGCCGGAGCAGGCCGGTCGAGGCGTCCGGACGGTTGCGGCCGGGCCCATGACCCAGTTGCGATTCACCGTCCTGGACATCGGCGTCCAGGCCTACGCCACCACCCCCAACCTGGCCGTCCGGCTTCGGGTGCAGGAGCTGGCGGCCGATCCGGTACATGCCATCGCGCTGCGCTGCCAGGTCCGGATCGAGCCGCAGCGACGGGGCTACGGCGATGTCGAGGAGGAACTGCTGCTCGACATCTTCGGCCGCCGGCCGCAGTGGTCCTCGACCGTCCGGCCGTTCCTGTGGACGCACACCAGCACCCTGGTGCAGGGCTTCACCGGCAGTACCGAGGTCGAGCTCGAGCTGCCGTGCAGCTATGACTTCGAGGTGTCGGCGAGCAAGTACCTGCACGCGCTGCGCGACGGCGAGATCCCGCTGGTCTTCCTCTTCAACGGAACGGTGTTCAGCCGCGGCGAGACCGGCTACGCGGTGCATCAACTGCCGTGGGACGCCGAGGCGGCCTATTTGATGCCGGTCGCGGTGTGGCGGGCGGTGCTGGACCAGCACTTTCCGAACAGCGCCTGGCTACGCCTGGGCACCGAGACGTTCGAGGCGTTGCAGCACTACCGCACCACGCACGCGCTGTTGGACTGGGACGAGACGATGACCGAGCTGCTGCGCCGCGCCCTGGCCGGACCGGACGCCGTCCAGGAGCAGGCCGGCCTGCCCGAGCGGGCCAGCACCGGGGAGATCCGGTGACCGGCGATCCGCTGACGCAGGGCCGGGTGGTGGCCGACGCGGTGCTGTACGAGGGCTACCTGCTCTACCCGTACCGGGCATCCTCGAGCAAGAACCAGGTGCGCTGGCAGTTCGGCGTGCTCGGTCCACCCAGCGCGCCACCCGGCATCGGCGAGCCGCCGGAGCTGTCGGCCGAGTGCCTGCTGTCGGCCGGCCCGGACACCGACAGCGTCACGGTGTACCTGCGGTGCCTGCAGTTGCAGAACCGCCGGGTGCACGATCCGGCTGGCCGGCCGGTGGCCGAGCTGAGAGCGGGCGGCACCAGCTGGACAAGCTGGGAGGAGGCGGTGCCGGTCGAGGTAACGCTCGGCCCGCTGAGCCGCCAGCAGTTGCGCCACGGCTGCCTGCTGCCGGTCGAGATCGCCGGTGGCAGCGAGCGCGAGCCGGTGCTCGACGGCACGGTCGAGGTCGGTGAGCTGGTACGCAGCCGGCTGCCATTGCGCGCCGAGCTGGCGGTGAGCCTGACCTGCGACGGCCCGGTCCACCGGCTGCGGCTGACGCTGCGCAACGTCACCGACGGCCCGGCAGCCGATCGCGAGGCGGCCATCGAGCGCTCGCTGCTCGGCAGTCACCTGCTGGTGCAGGCACATCAGGCCCGCTTCGTCTCGTTGCTGGAGCCGCCGCCGGCCGCGGCCGAGGCGGCCGAGCGATGCGTGAACCAGCGCTGCTGGCCGGTGCTGGCCAGCCCGGCCGACGACGTGGTGCTGGTGTCGCCGATCATCCTCTATGACCACCCCGAGGTGGCCGCCGAGAGCGCCGGGGCCCTGTTCGACTCGACCGAGATCGACGAGATCCTGACGCTGCGGGTGATGACCCTGACCGATGCGGAGAAGGCCGAGGCTCGGGCCACCGACCCGCACGCGGGGGCCATCATCGACCGCTGCGATGCCATGTCGGCCGAAGATCTGCAACGCCTGCACGGGGTGCTGCGCGATCCCCGGCTGCCCGAGCCGACCGGGTTGGCCGCCGAGCAGGACTGGCAGGTGCCGACCTGGTCAGACACCGGTGACCAGCCCTGGTGGGATCCGGGCGTCGACGGGGCGGTGTCGCCGGAGACCGATCAGGTGCTGATCGGCGAGATCCGGGTGGCCAAGGGCAGCCGGGTACGGGTGCAACCGCGCCGGCGGGCCGACGCCCAGGACCTGTTCTTCGCCGGCCAGGAGGCCAAGGTGACCGCGGTGTTCGCCGACGTGGACGGCAACAGCCACGTCGCGGTGGTACTCACCGACGACCCGGCCGCCGACCTGCACGAGTGGTACGGCCGGTACCTGTACTTCGCACCGGAGGAGCTCGAACCGCTGCCGGATCGTCCGGACCCGGCGCCGGTCAACCAACCACGAAAGGAGGGGTGAGCCGTGGCAGTTTTGGGCAAGTTGACGTCGCTGGTGCTTCTCGCGGCCGTCGCCGGGGGAGTGCTGGTGGGCATCCGCTCGGTGCCTGACATCCAGCGCTACCTGCGCATGCGCAATATGTGAGGACCAACCAGGACGGCGGTGAACATGAGCGAGCTGGGCAGTCTGGTCCCGGACGCGATGAGCCGGATCCTGGTCGCGGGGATCGGCAACATCTTTCTCGGCGATGATGGTTTCGGCCCGGAAGTCGCCCGGCAGCTGGGGGCGCTGCCGGGGCGCCCGGACGTCCGGATCGTGGACTACGGCATTCGCGGGATGCACCTTGCCTACGACCTGCTCGACGGCTATCGGGCGCTGGTGATCATCGACCTGATCCCGGGTGGCGAGGTCGGCCAGGTGCGGCTGTTGCAGGTCGAGCGCGATGACCTGGCCGGTGGCTCGTTCGACGCGCACGGCATGGACCCGGCGGCGGTATTGGGCACCCTGGAGGCGCTCGGCGGCGAGCTGCCGACCACTTATGTGGTGGGCTGCCGTCCACACTGCCTGGACGAGCAGTTGGGGTTGTCCGACGAGCTGGCCGGCGCCGTCCAGGCCGCGGTGGACGCCGTCACCGACCTGCTCGCCGGCCCGCTGGCGCCGCTGCCGGCCCAACCGCCGGATCGGGCCCAACCGCCGGATCGGGCCGACCCGCCGGATCGGGCCGACACGCCGGATAGGGCCAACCTGACGGATCGGGCCGGAACGCAGGGCGACGGGCAGGCCCGGCAGCGTCGGGTCATCACGGTGCGCGGCCTGGTGCAGGGGGTGGGCTTTCGGCCCTTCGTCTACGCCCGGGCCCGGGCGCACGGGCTGGCCGGCGAGGTGGCCAACACCGCTGATGGCGTGCGGATCAGTGTCGAGGGCAGTCCCGCCGGGTTGGCGGCCTTTCGCGCCGAGCTGACCGATGAACCGCCGCCGCTGGCCCTGATCGATGAGATCACCGAGGAGGCCGAGCCGGTGCGCGGCGGCACCGAGTTCAGCATCGCGGCCTCGGCCGGCGGGCCGGGGCGCACCTTCGTCTCACCGGACATCGCGACCTGCGAGCAGTGCCTTGCCGAGCTGGCCGATCCGGCCGACCGTCGTCACCGCTACCCGTTCATCACCTGCACCAACTGCGGACCGCGCTTCACTATCGTGACCGGCCTGCCCTATGACCGGCCGGCCACCACCATGGCCGGCTTCGAGCTGTGCCCGGAGTGCGCCGCCGAATACGCCGACCCGGCCGACCGTCGCTACCACGCCCAGCCGCTCGCCTGCCCGGGCTGCGGCCCGACGCTGCGGTTGGACGACGAGGCCAGCGGTGAGCAGGCGCTGGCCCAGGCCGGCCAGCTGCTGGCCGACGGGGCGGTGCTGGCCGTCAAGGGCCTGGGCGGCTATCACCTGGCCTGCGATGCCACCAGCGATGCGGCGGTCGGGGTGCTGCGCAAGCGCAAGGATCGCGGCGACAAACCGTTCGCGGTGCTGGTCGCCGACCTGGCCGCGGCCCGCCGGATCGCCGAGGTGGACGGGGCCGAAGCGGCACTGCTGACCGGCCCGCGCCGGCCGATCGTGTTGCTGCGCCGCCGGCCCGGGGCCGGGCTGTCGGCCGCGGTCGCCCCGAACAACCCCGACGTCGGAGTGCTGCTGGCCTACACCCCGCTGCACCAATTGCTGGTCGGGGACCGGCCGCTGGTACTGACCAGTGGCAACTGTGCTGGCGAGCCGATCGTGACCGATGACGCCGATGCCCGGGTCCGGCTGGCCGGCCTGGCCGATGCCTGGCTGTGGCACGACCGCCCGATCCACGTCCCGTGCGATGACTCGGTGGTGCGCCTGGTGGACGGCGCGGAGCTGCCGGTACGGCGCTCGCGCGGCTACGCACCGCTGCCGATCGCGCTGGCCGAACCGGTGCCGGCGGTACTGGCCACCGGCGGGGATCTGAAGAACACCTTCGCGCTGGCCGATGGGCGCTACGCCTGGCTGTCCGGGCACGTGGGCGACATGGACGATCTGGCCACGCTGAGCGCGTTCACCGGCGCCGAGGCCCACCTGGAGGCGCTGACCGGCGTCCGTCCGATCCTGCTGGCCACCGACCGGCACCCGGCTTACCGCAGCGGGCGCTGGGCGCGCGAGCACGCCGCCGGCCGGCCGGTGCTGACGGTGCAGCACCACCACGCCCACATCGCCTCGTGCATGGCCGACAACGGCCTGGCCGGCGGTTCCGGCGCAGGTGCTGACCGGGTGATCGGCTTCGCCTTCGATGGCACTGGCTACGGCACGGACGGCGCGGTATGGGGTGGCGAGGTGCTGCTGGCCGACTACCGCGGCTTCGAGCGCGCCGCCCACCTGGCCTACGTGCCGCTGCCCGGCGGCGACGCCGGGGTGCGCAACCCGTGCCGGATGGCGTTGTCGCACCTGCGGGCCGCCGGCCTGGACTGGGACGCCCGGTTGCCGGCGGTCATCGCCTGCGCCGAGCGCGGCCAGCTGGCGGTGCAGTTGGAGCGCAACCTGCAGTGCCTGCCGACCTCGAGCGTGGGCCGGCTGTTCGACGCGATCGCCTCGCTGGCCGGGGTGTGTCACCGGGTCGGCTACGAGGCACAGGCCGCCGTCGAGCTCGAAGGCCTGTCCCGGGACCGGATCGACCGGTGCGGACCCGGCTACCGCTTCGGCGCGCCGTTCGATCCGGCTCCGGTGCTGGCCGAGGTGGTCGCCGACGTGCTGGCCGGCGTCGAGGCCGGCGTCATCGGGGCGCGGTTCCACCTGGCGCTGGCCGAGGTGACCGTCCGGTTGGCCGAGCAGCTGCGGGCCGACACCGGGCTGAACCGGGTCGCGCTCAGTGGCGGAGTCTTTCTCAACGGATTGCTGCTGTCGTTGTGCGGCCGCCGGTTGAGCGAGCGTGGCTTCGAGGTGTTACGGCATCGCCAGGTACCGCCCAGCGATGCCGGTCTGGCCCTGGGTCAGCTGGTGGTGGCGGCTCATCGGTATATCAGTGAAGGAGAAACGGCATGTGCCTAGCGGTTCCTGGCAAGGTGATCGAGATCTGGGAGCAGGACGCGACCCGGATGGCCAAGGTCGATTTTGGCGGCGTGCAGAAGACGGTGTGCCTGGAGTTCGTACCCGAACTGGTGGTCGGCGACTACACCGTGGTGCACGTCGGGTTCGCCTTACAACGCCTGGACGAGGAGTCGGCGCTGGCCACCCTGGAGCTGTTCCGAGAACTCGGCGAGCTGGATATGGAGTTCGGTGACGCCTGGGCACGGGCTGCCATCGAGGCCGGCCTGGTCGAGGCCAACGGCACCGACCTGCCCGGCACCGATCCCACGAACGAACCGGAGGTGGCCTAGATGAAGTACATCGAAGAGTTCAACGACCCCGAGCTGGCCGAGAGGCTGCTCGCCGACATCCGCGCCACCGTCACCCGACCGTGGGCGATGATGGAGGTCTGCGGCGGCCAGACCCACACGATCATCCGGCACAGCCTGGACCAGCTCATCCCCGAGGAGCTGGAGTTGATCCACGGCCCCGGCTGCCCGGTTTGCGTGACCCCGGTCGAGATGATCGACAAGGCGCTGGAGATCGCCAGCCGGCCGGAGGTGATCTTCTGCTCGTTCGGCGACATGCTCCGGGTGCCCGGTAGCGGCCGGGACCTGTTCCGGGTCAAGAGCGAGGGCGGGGACGTCCGGGTGGTGTACTCACCGCTCGACGCGCTCACCATCGCCCGGGAGAACCCCGACAAGCAGGTGGTGTTCTTCGGGATCGGGTTCGAGACCACCGCACCGCCGAATGCCATGACGGTGTACCAGGCCAAACGGCTGGGCATCGCGAACTTCAGCCTGCTGGTCTCACACGTCCGGGTGCCACCGGCCATCGAGGCGATCATGCAGTCACCGTCCTGCCGGGTGCAGGCGTTCCTGGCTGCCGGGCACGTGTGCAGCGTGATGGGAACCGCGGAGTACCCGGCGCTGACCGAGCGGTACCAGGTGCCGATCGTGGTCACCGGCTTCGAACCGCTGGACATTCTGGAAGGCATCAGGCGCACCGTGCACCAACTCGAAGCCGGCCAGCACACGCTGGAGAATGCCTATGCCCGGGCGGTGCCGGCCGAGGGCAATCCGGCGGCCCGCCGGCTGCTCGATGATGTCTTCGAGGTGACCGACCGCAACTGGCGCGGCATCGGGATGATCCCGCAGAGCGGCTGGCGGCTGTCTCCGAAGTACCGGGACTACGATGCCGAACACCGTTTCGAGGTAACCGGGATCGACACCGCTGAGTCGCCGGACTGCCGCAGCGGCGAGGTGCTGCAGGGCCTGATCAAACCGCACGAGTGCGCCTCGTTCGGCACTGCCTGCACGCCACGCAATCCGTTGGGCGCCACCATGGTGTCCAGCGAGGGCGCGTGCGCTGCCTACTACCTCTACCGCCGGCTGGCGCCGGGCCACGATCAGGCGCGGACGGGCGAGGTGGCTTCCGTTGGCTGAGCGGGACGAGCCGGTGCTCGACATCACCGGCTGGACCTGCCCGGTGCCGCTACGGGACTCGCCGACCATCATGATGGGCCATGGCGGCGGCGGCCAGATGTCGGCCGAGCTGGTGGAGCACCTGTTCCTGCCGGCCTTCGCCAACCCGATCCTGGAGGGGCTGGCTGACTCGGCGGTGCTCACCATCGGGGGTGCCAGGCTGGCCTTCTCGACCGACTCCTACGTGGTGCGTCCACTGTTCTTCCCGGGCGGCTCGATCGGAGATCTTGCCGTCAACGGAACGGTGAACGATCTCGCGATGAGCGGGGCGCGACCGCAGTACCTGTCCTGCGGATTCATCCTGGAGGAGGGCACCGAACTCGCCGTGGTGGGCCGGATCGCGGCTGAGCTGGGCAAGGCGGCCGAAGCGGCCGGCGTGCAGGTGGCCACCGGTGACACCAAAGTGGTCGATGCCGGCCACGGTGACGGCGTGTACCTCAACACCTCCGGAATAGGGCTGGTGCCGGCCGGTGTGGACATCCGGCCGGCACGCGCCAGGCCGGGTGACGTGGTGATCGTCAGCGGTGACATCGGGGTGCACGGAATCGCGATCATGAGCGTCCGCGAGGGTATCGAGTTCGGCACCGAGGTCCTCAGCGACACCGCGCCGCTGCACGGCCTGGTGGCCAGCATGCTGGCGGCCTGCCTGGACCTGCACGTGCTGCGGGACCCGACCCGGGGTGGCCTGGCCACCTCGCTGAACGAGATCGCCCGCAGCGCCGGGGTGGGCATCGACCTGGTGGAACGGTCCATTCCGGTGCCACCGGAGGTGGCCAACGCCTGCGGCCTGCTCGGCCTGGATCCGATGTACGTGGCCAACGAGGGCAAGCTGGTGGCGCTGGTGCCACGCGAGGCCGCCGACGAGGTACTTGCCGCGATGCGAGCGCACCCGATGGGCGCGGCGGCGGCGGTGATCGGCGAGTGCGTCGCGGCGCATCCGGGCATGGTGACCGCCCGTACGAGTTTCGGTGGCACCCGGGTGGTGGACGTGCCGATCGGTGAGCAGCTGCCCCGGATCTGCTGATCGCCGGTCACCGGTGGGAACCGGTGGGAACTACCGCCGTGCCCGATCGGTGGCCCGGCGGTTGGCCTGCTGCAGGGCCTCGATGAGTTCCGCCTTGGTCATCCGGGACCGGCCCCGGACGTCGAGCCGCTTGGCCAGTTCGAGAAGGTGGGCCTTGCTGGCGTGGGTGTCGACCCCTTCGGCGGTCGGGCCACCGCGCCGGGCCGCCGCGCCGGTCCTGGCGGCCTGCGCGTCGGACGGCCCCTTACGGCCGTCATCTTTGGGCTCCCAGTGATCGCCGACCTTCTCGAAGGTGTGCTTGAGCGCCGCGAAGGCGGTGCGGTGAGCCCGCTCGCCCTCGCCGTACTGCTCGACCGCCGAGTCGTGAGTGGCACCCCAGGTTTCCTGCGCCTTCTTGGGTGAGCGCTGGATGGTCGAGGGCAGATCCTTCTTCGCGGGCATGGTGATCTCCGATGGCCGATCGGGATCGAGCGCACTGTCGCACTCGCCGGCCGTTGCGATCAGCCTAACCTGCGCGGCCGGGTGGGTCGGCTCAACGGCTGGCCGCCTTGCGGTACTGGCGGACCGACAGTGGGACGAAGATCAGCAACAGCAACACCACCCAGATCAGGGTGTAGGTGGCCGGATGCCGCAAGGACCAGTAGTCGGGTACCACCGAGTTCGGAGCGGTGTTGCCGAACAGCTGGCGGGCCGCCTGGGTCACCGCCGAAACCGGGTTCCAGTTGGCCACGAACCTCAACGGTGCCGGAAAGCCCTCGGTCGGTACGAAGGTGTTGGCGACGAAGGTGAGCGGAAAGATCACGATGAACGAGGCGTTGTTGACCACCTCGGGGCTCGGCACGATCAGGCCGACCCAGGCCATGATCCACGAGATGGCGTAGGCGAAGACCAGCAGCAACAGAAAGCCGCCGAGTGCCTCGCCGACGGAGCTGCGAATCCGCCAGCCGACCAGCAGCCCGGTCAGCGACATGATCACGATCACCAGCACGTTGTTGGCGACATCGCTGCCGGTGCGCCCGATCAGGACCGCCGAGCGTGACATCGGCAGCGACCGGAAGCGATCGATGATGCCCTTCTGGATGTCATCGGCCATGCCGGCGCCGGTGACGGTGGCGCCGAAGATCACCGTCTGGGCGAAGATGCCGGGCATCAGGTATTCCCGGTAATCGATACCGGGGACGTGGATGGCGCTGCCGAAGACGTAGGCGAACAGCAGGATGAACATGATCGGCGAGATGGTGGAGAAGACCAGCAGGTCGGGCACCCGCTTGATCTTGATCAGGTTGCGCTTGGCGACGATGGCTCCGTCGGTCAGGGTCTTCACCGCACTCATCGGCTCGCCGGCTTTCTGTTCGCGGTGTCGCCACTGCCGGTGTTGCCGCTGCCGGTGTGGTCGGTGCCGCCGGCCGGATCGTCCTCGGACGGATGCCCGGTCAGGCTCAGAAACACGTCGTCGAGGGTGGGTCGGCGCAGCGCGACGTCCAGGATCGCGATGTTGCCGGCGTCCAACCGGCGAAGTGCCTCCATCAGCACGCTGGCCCCGCCGGTCACCGGCGCGACGATCCGCCGGCTGTGCTCGTGCACCTCGACCTGGTTGCCGGACAGCTCGATCATCAGGGCCCTGGCCGCAGCCAGATCGCCATGGTGGGTAAGCACGATCTCGACCCGCTCGCCGCCGACCTGGGCTTTGAGCTGGTCGGCGGTGCCCTGCGCGATGGCTCGGCCGTGATCGATGACCAGGATGTCGTCGGCCAGCCGGTCGGCCTCTTCGAGGTACTGGGTGGTGAGCAGCAGGGTGGTGCCGCCCTTGACC
>JBPCPA010000279.1:0-13714 GCA_050999655.1 Jatrophihabitans sp. | reverse complement strand
GGGATGGCCCCCGTCCCGAGCTCCGAGTTGGATCCCCAGATCGCCGCCCGGCTCAAGCGTGACCCGGCGGGCCTGATCGCCGCGGTCGTCCAGCAGCACGACACCGGTGAGGTGCTGATGGTCGGCTGGATGGACGATGAGGCGCTGAGCCGGACGCTGAGCACCGCGCGGGCGACCTACTGGTCCCGATCCCGCCAGCAGTACTGGGTCAAGGGCGAGACCTCCGGGCACCGGCAGCAGGTGAAGTCGGTGGCCCTGGACTGTGACGGTGACGCGCTGTTGGTCCGGGTGGACCAGACCGGACCGGCCTGCCACACCGGCGAGCGCAGCTGCTTCGAGGCCGGCGCGCTGCCGGTGATCGATCCGAGCGGGCCGTGACCGGCATCGGGCGCGCCGAGCTCACCGCGCTGGCCCGCAGCCATCGGCTGGTGCCGATCACCCGCACCCTGTTCGCCGACTCCGAGACTCCGGTCGGGGTATATCGCAAGCTGAGCGGCGGCCGGCCCGGCACCTTCCTGCTGGAGTCGGCCGAGCCCGGCGCATCGTTCTCGCGCTGGTCCTTCGTCGGCGTCAATGCCATCGCCACCCTGAGTGCCAGCGGCGGCGCGGGCAACTGGACCGGTGCGGTGCCGGCCGGCCTGCCCACCGACGGTGACCCGCTGCAGCTGCTGGCCGCGGCCTGGCGGGCGGTTCGCGCTCCCCGGCTGCCCGACCTGCCGCCACTGACCGGCGGCTTCGTCGGCTACCTCAGCTACGACGTGATCCGGCGGATCGAGCCGATCCCGGAGATCGCCCCGGACGAGCTGAACCTGCCCGAGCTCACCATGCTGTTGGTCACCGACCTGGCGGCGGTGGACCACCACGCCTGCACCGTGACCCTGATCGCCAATGCGATGCTGCATCCGCAGATGACCGCGGCCGAGGTGGACGCCGCCTACGACGACGCGGTGCGCAGGCTGGACGCGATGCAGCAGGACCTGTCCGCTCCGACCGAGTCCACCGTGGTGCCGGCGGTCGCGGTGGCGCCCAAGCCGGCCCGCTCGCGTACCGCGCCCGGTGATTTCGAGCGGGCGGTGCAGCGCTGCCTGGAGGCGATCCGGGCGGGTGAGGTGTTTCAGATCCTGCCCGGTCAGCGGTTCATCGCCGAGACCTCGGCCGACGCGTTCGACGTCTACCGGGCGTTGCGCACGCTCAACCCATCCCCGTACCTGTACTTCCTGCACTTCGAGGACTTCGACATCGTCGGCTCCAGCCCGGAGGCGCTGGTGACGGTGTCGGACGGCCGGGCCACCATCCACCCGATCGCCGGCACCCGGCCGCGCGGTGCGGACCCGGCGGCCGACGCGGCGCTGGTCGCCGAATTGTTGGCCGACCCCAAGGAGCGCGCCGAGCACGTGATGCTGGTCGATCTGGCCCGCAACGACCTGGGCCGGGTCTGCGCGCCCGGCTCGGTGTCGGTCCTCGAATTCGGGGTGGTCGAGCGCTACAGCCACGTCTGGCACATCGTCTCGACGGTGTCGGGCCAAGTGGCTGCCGGCTGCGATGCCTTCGACGTCTTCACCGCGGCATTTCCACATGGCACCGTGTCCGGTGCGCCGAAGGTCCGGGCGATGCAGCTGCTGGAAGAGATCGAGCCGGTCCGGCGCGGTATCTACGCCGGCGCGGTGGGCTACTTCGATCCGGCCGGCGACATGGACCTGGCCATCGCCATCCGCACCGCGGTGATGACCGGGGGGCTGGCCTACGTGCAGGCCGGTGCCGGTGTGGTGGCCGACTCGGTGCCGGCCAACGAAGAGGCCGAGACCCGTAACAAGGCACGGGCGGTGCTGCAGGCGATTGCCACCGCCGAGACCCTGCAGGCCGGTTCCGGCGTGCCCTCCCGCCCTCGATGATCCCGCCCTCGATGATCCCGCCCTCGATAACTCCACCCTCTATGACCTCACCCGACAGCGCAGCCCGGCGGGAGCTGGGCGCGATCATCGTGCTGGTGCTGCTGGGCGGCGGCGGCATCGTGTTCGCGGCCAGCCGCAGCTGGCTGGCGGTCACCGAGCCGCGGCGGGCACCGTTCGGACCGCTGCACGTCCAGTTCGCCGGACGCACCCTGTTCCCGGCGCTGACCGGCCTGGGACTGGTCGCGCTGATTGTTGCCGTGCTGGCGCTGATCACCGGCCGCTGGGGACGCCGGTTGCTCGGCATCCTGCTGGTGCTGCTCGGACCCGCGACCGGCTGGTACGCGCTGCGCGGTAGCCACCGGCCGGGCGCGGGCCGGCTGCGCGAACTGCTCGGTGGCCGGCTCAGCCAGCAGTCCGGCGAGCTGGCCGTCCGGCTATATCCGGCGCCCGCCTGGTTGGCGCTGGCGGGATCGGTGCTGCTGGTGCTGGCCGGTCTCGGAATGATCGTAAGGTCCGGCCACTGGCAATCAGGCCTTTCGGTCAAATACACTGCACCTGTCGAAGCAGCTAAATCGGCCGATCCGTGGCGCACCCTGGACCGCGGTGAAGATCCGACGATCTCAGATGGCTAGCATCGAGTTCAGCGGAGTTCCCGAAACAGCCCGGGCCTGCTGCCGGATGCGAGCCGCGCGATAGTGCGGGCGAAGCGAGGTGACGAACTGTGAACGTCCTCGATGACATCGTCGTAGGAGTTCGCGAGGACGTCGCCGCTCGGCAATCACGGGTCAGCCTGGACCAGGTCAAGGCGGCGGTACGCGCCGCGCCGCCGGCTCTGGACGGCTACGCCGCATTGCGCGCGCCGGGCGTCGGGGTGATCGCGGAGATCAAGCGGCGCAGCCCGTCCAAGGGCGCGCTGGCCGAGATCAGCGACCCGGCGGTGCTGGCGGAGCAGTACCAGGCCGGCGGTGCCCGGGTGATCAGCGTGCTGACCGAGCAGCGCCGATTCGGTGGCTCCCTCGACGACCTGGACGAGGTCCGGGCGGTTGCCTCAATCCCGTTGCTGCGTAAGGACTTCGTGGTCAGCTCCTACCAGGTCCATGAGGCTCGCGCGCATGGCGCAGATCTGGTGCTGCTGATCGTGGCCGCGCTGGACCAGAACGCTCTGATCGGCCTGCGTGAGCGGATCGAGTCGCTCGGCATGACCGCCCTGGTCGAGGTGCACGACGAGGAGGAGGCCTCCCGCGCGTTGGACGCCGGCGCCCGGGTGATCGGGGTGAACGCGCGCAACCTCAGGAACCTCGAGGTGGATCGGTCGGTGTTCGAGCGGATCGCGCCGGGCCTGCCCAGCAGCGTGGTGAAGATCGCAGAGTCCGGCGTGCGGGACGCCCACGATCTGATCACCTACGCGGCGGCCGGTGCGGATGCGGTGCTGGTCGGCGAGGGCCTGGTGACCTCGGGCAACCCGCGGCAGGCGGTTGCGGACCTGGTGACCGCCGGCGCGCATCCGGCAACCCCGCGGACCTCGCGATGATGGCCCGGCCGCCGGTCGCCGGGTGCGCTGGATGCTCGGTCAGCCTCGGCGGTCGATGGCGCAGCTGACCGTTTGTGTCAGCTGTTCAAGCCCATTCGGCCACGATCAGGAAGCAGCCCGGTCGCCCGGGCGCCCTGTGCGAACCATCGAGGAGCCTGCATGAGCACCACCGATTCACCGCTGGACCTGACCGCCATCCCGGACCCGACCGGTCACTTCGGCCCGTTCGGCGGCCGATTCGTACCCGAGGCGCTGGTCGCGGCGCTGGATGAGATCGACACCGAGTTCACCGCCGCGCAGGCCGACCCGGCTTTCACCGCCGAACTGGCCCGGCTACTGCGCGACTACGGCGGCCGGCCGTCGCCGCTGTCGGAGGCCGAGCGCTTTTCCGAACATGCCGGCGGCGCGCGGATCCTGCTCAAGCGTGAGGACCTCAACCACACCGGTTCGCACAAGATCAACAACGTGCTGGGTCAGGCGCTGCTGACCAAGCGGCTCGGCAAGGGCAGGGTGATCGCTGAGACCGGAGCCGGCCAGCACGGCGTGGCGACGGCCACCGCGGCGGCCCTGCTGGGCCTGGACTGCGTGGTCTACATGGGCGAGGAGGACACCCGGCGACAAGCCCTGAACGTGGCGCGGATGCGGTTGCTGGGCGCCGAGGTGGTGCCGGTGCTGACCGGTTCACGCACCCTCAAGGACGCCATCAACGAGGCGTTCCGGGACTGGGTGGCCAACGTCGAGGACACCCACTACCTGTTCGGCACCGCTGCCGGGCCGCACCCGATCCCGAAGATGGTCCGTGAGTTCCATCGGGTGATCGGGCAGGAGGCCCGGGCCCAGGTGCTCGAGCGCACCGGTCGGCTGCCGGACGTGGTGGCTGCCTGCGTCGGCGGTGGCTCCAACGCGATCGGGATCTTCTACGACTTCATCGCCGACCCGAAGGTCCGTCTGGTCGGGTTGGAGGCAGCCGGTGACGGCGTGCACACCGGCCGGCATGCGGCCACCATCACCGGCGGCTCGCCCGGGGTGCTGCACGGCGCCCGGTCCTACCTGCTGCAGGACGCCAACGGCCAGACCATCGAGTCACACTCGATCTCGGCCGGCCTGGACTACCCGGGCGTCGGGCCGGAGCATTCCTGGTTGCACCACATCGGACGAGCCGAGTACCGGCCGATCACCGACGCCGAGGCGATGGACGCCTTCGCTCTGCTGTGCCGTACCGAGGGCATCATCCCGGCCATCGAGAGCGCGCATGCGCTCGCCGGCGCCCTGGTACTGGGCCGCGAACTGGGCAGCGGGGCGAGCATCCTGGTGAACCTGTCCGGCCGTGGCGACAAGGACGTCGAGACTGCCTCGAAGTACTTCGGCGTCGTCAGCGAGGCAGATCTGCACGAAGAGGTGGCCCGGGCATGAGCAGGTTGGCTGAGGTGCTGGCCCGGGCCGCATCGGAGAACCGGGCAGCGTTGATCGGCTATTTACCGGTGGGCTATCCGGACGTGGCCACCTCGATCCAGGCGATGCAGTCGATGGTGGCCGGTGGTGCGGACGTGATCGAGGTCGGGGTGCCGTACTCGGACCCGGGCATGGACGGGCCCACCATCCAGGCCGCGGTCGAACCGGCGGTGCGGGCCGGGGTCGGGATGGCCGAGGTGTTGACCGCCGTCGCGGCCGTCCACGCGGCCGGCGCGGTGCCGGTGGTGATGTCCTACTGGAACCCGATTTACCGTTACGGTGTCGACCGATTCGCCATCGACCTGGCGGCTGCCGGCGGGGCCGGGGCGATCACCCCGGACCTGATCCCGGACGAGGCCGCCGACTGGCTGGCGGCCAGCGAGGCCTGCCGGCTGGACCGGGTGTTCCTGGTGGCGCCGTCCTCGACCGACTCGCGGGTGGTTTCCACCGCGGCGGCATCGCGCGGCTTCGTCTACGCGGCCTCGACGATGGGGGTCACCGGCACCCGCGGTGCGGTCAGCGACACCGCTACCGCGCTGGTGAACAGGGTCCGCCGGCTGGCGCCCCAGATCGCGGTCTGCGTCGGGCTCGGCGTATCCGACGCGGCCCAGGCGGCCCAGGTGGCTGCCTTCGCCGACGGGGTGATCGTCGGCTCGGCGTTCGTGCGGCGACTGTTCGACTCACCGGACGCCGCGGGTGTCGCCGCGGTCGGGCACCTGGCGGCTGAACTGGCCGACGGCGCTCGCCGCCGCTGACCGGACATGCGAGCGAGCGCGGGTAACCACCCGCGCTCGCCCGAACCTCTGCGGTGATCAGCTCTCGTTGCGAACGGTCTTCATTCTCATCACCCCCAGTCGGGCGGACACGATGACTTGTTGACGAGGGCATTTCGTCTAGAACGAGGCCAGGGTATGACATCGGCCGAACCACTGTCTATAACGGATTCTTGGTACGTCGCTCACGAAATGTACGTCGTTCACGAAATGTAGTCCGCTCACGAATGCTTGGTCGTGCTGGTCGAGGATGCCCGGGACGCAGACCGGCTCCGGCATCGACCTGCGCCGGAGCCTGCCTGGCCAAGCGCCACCACTAGTCGTTGAGTACGCGCCGCATGGTCCTCACCTCCGATCATGCCATCAGGACCCATGACAACATGGGCATCGGGGTAGCAGACGGTCAGGCTATGACATCGGGATATCCACTGTCTATAAAGGATTGTTGGCGCACCGCACCATATATGTCAGCAATCGTTTCCGGCCTTCGCCCGGCCCCGATCACGGAATCAGCAGCAGCTTTCCGGTGCTCCGGCGACCGGTCAGATCGGCATAGGCCTGCCCGGCATCGGCCAGCGGGTAGCGGCCGCCGATCTCGACCCGCAGCCGGCCATCGCCCACCGCGGCCAAGATCTCGTTGCCGCGCAACAACAACTCGTCCCGACTGGCGATGTAGTGGCCCAGCGATGGCCTGGTGACGAACAGCGAGCCGCCGGCGTTGAGCCGCTGCAGGTCGACCGGCGGCACCTGGCCGCTGGCGGCGCCGAACAGGGCCAGGGTGCCGCGCGGGCGCAGCGATCGCAGCGAGGCGTCGAAGGTGGTCTTGCCGACCCCGTCGTAGACCGCGGCCACCCCCACGCCGCCGGTCAGCTCGCGCACCGCCGCGGCCAGGTCGTCGATATCGGTGTAGTCGAGCACGTGCTGCGCGCCCAGCGCCCGGGCCTTGGCCGCCTTGGCCGCGGTCGAGGTGGTCGCGATCACCAGCGCGCCCTTGGCCCTGGCCAGCTGCACCAGCAACTGCCCCACCCCGCCGGCGGCGGCGTGCACCAGCACCGCGTCACCAGGCTGCACCGGATAGGTGGAGTTGAGCAGGTAGTGGGCGGTCATGCCCTGCAGCAGCACCGCCGCGGCGTCCTCGTCTGAGACCGAGTCCGGAACCGGCACGGTGTCGGACTCCGGGATCAGCGCCAGGCCGGCTGCGCTGCCGAGGGTCTGTGACCAGGCCACCCGGTCACCGATCCCGGCCTGGCGCACCCCGGTGCCGATCGCCTCGACCGTCCCGGCGCCCTCGTTGCCCAGTACGTAGGGGGTCGGGACCGGGTAGACGCCCTCGCGCTGGTAGATGTCGACGAAGTTCACCCCGGCGGCCGCCACCCTGACCAGCAGCTGGCCCGGTCCGGGCTCGGCGACCGGCCGCTGGCGTACCTGCAGCACGTCCGGGCCGCCGTGTTCGGTGACCACCATGGCTGCCGTCTGATGCGGGGACATTCCTGCACGGTATAAGAACTGTGATGCGGTAGCGAAGGGCCGGCCCCGGGTCGTCTACCGTGAGCGCGTGCAGAGCATCCACGCGTCCATCCCGAGCCCGACGGTCAGCGTCTTTCGGATCGGTCCGCTTCCGGTGCACCTGTACGCGCTGTGCATCGTGGCCGGCATCCTCCTCGCGCTGTGGCTGACCGATCGCCGCTGGCGGGCACGTGGCGGTGACCAGCACGATGTGGGCGACGTGGCCGGCTGGGCTGTCATCTTCGGCATCGTCGGCGGCCGGCTCTACCACGTGGTCACCGACCCGGAGTTGTATTTCACCCACGGCAGGCATCCGCTGGACGCCCTGAAGATCTGGGACGGCGGCCTGGGCATCTGGGGTGCCGTGGCGCTGGGCGGCCTCGGCGCCTACATCGGCTGCCGCCGGCACCGGCTGAACTTCGTCGCCTTCGCCGACGCCGCGGCACCCGGCATCGTGATCGCCCAGGCGCTGGGCCGGGTCGGCAACTGGTTCAACAACGAGCTTTACGGGCGGGCCACCACGCTGCCCTGGAAGCTGCAGATCCACAACCTGGACGTGGTGAGCGGCAAGGCGGCGCGGGACTCGTCCGGGCATGCGATCGTGCTCGGTTACTTCCAGCCGACGTTCCTCTACGAGCTGCTGTGGGATCTGGCCGTCGGTGCGCTGCTGCTGTGGTTGGACCGGCGCCGGCGACTGGGCCGGGGCCAGGTCTTCCTGCTGTACGTGATGGCCTACACCGTGGGCAGGTTCTGGGTGGAGGCGCTGCGTGAGGACCATGCCAACCACGTGTTGGGCATGCGGGTGAACAGCTGGGTGTCGATCCCGGTGTTCCTGGGCGCGCTGGCCCTGTTCTGGCGCCAGCGTGGCACCGCACGCAGCACCGCCGGCCGGCCCGGCTTAGGTGATCCTGACTCCGAGCCGGCGGTGGAGCGGCACCTAGACTCACCTCATGTCGAGCACGACGCCGAAACGGCCGGACGCGGTGAGCGCGCCGAAGCCGATCCCGGACCGGACCAGCCAGTTGCCGAGCCCGCCCAACCCCTCGGACGGCACAGCCGGCCCGTCGACGGCCCCGCATCATCGGATCGGTGACCCCGGCAATGAGGTCGGCCACGAACATCGCGACGTCTCCGGCGGCTGGCTGCGCCCGACCGTGTTCGGCATGGTGGACGGTCTGGTCTCCAACTTCGCGCTGATCGCCGGGGTCGCAGCGGCCAGTGACACCGCGAAGCCGGTGGTGCTGGCCGGTATCGCCGGCCTGGTCGGTGGCGCCATCTCGATGGGCAGCGGTGAGTACGTCTCGGTACGCAGCCAGAACGAGTCGATGCAGGCCGAGATCGAGGTCGAGCGGGTCGAACTGGCGCACAACGCCGAGGCCGAGCTGGACGAGCTGACCCAGATCTACATCAACCGGGGCGTCGACGTGGACCTGGCCCGGCTGGTGGCCGAGCAGCTGTCGGCCGATCCGCTGCAGGCGCTGGAGATCCATGCCCAGGAGGAGTTGGGCGTCGACATTCACGACCTGCCCGATCCGCGGCTGGCCGCGGTCTCGTCCCTGCTGTCGTTCTCGGTCGGCGCGCTGATCCCGCTGCTGCCGTTCCTGTTCGCCTCGCACGTGTTGTGGCTGGCGGCGGTGCTGTCGCTGATCGGGCTGTTCATCACCGGCGTGCTGACCGCCCGGTTCACCATCAGGCCCTGGTGGTACGTCGGTGGCCGGCAGGTGCTGTTCGGCCTGGTGTCGGCGGCGATCACCTACGGCGTCGGGCACCTGGTCGGGGCGAATATCAGCTGACCGGCCGATCGCCCGGTTCGACCGGTCGGCTGCGTGCCCGGGCCACCGTCAGACCCACCATCCAGGACACGATCATCGCCACGTAGGCCAGCCCGGCCAGCTGCTCGATCATTACGAAGCTGCGAGCATGCGGCTGGATCGGCACCACGTCGCTGAGCCCGGTCGACGACAGCGTGGTGAAGCTCAGAAACAGCAGCTCCATCCAGGTGCGCGGCTGGCCGGCGGCCACGGCTGCGGTGAACGAACCGGGCCAGATCACCTGGGTCACCACGAACAGGTGCGCGAAGGCCCAGGCCAGCAGGGTGAAGGTGGCGCCGACGACGAACAGCTCGTCGCGGGTGATGGTCCGGTCGGCCAGCATGTAGGCGATCAGGCTGCCGGCGGCGTAGAAGTAGAACGCCGCCGCGAAGCCCGAACCCCAGCCCTGCCAGGCCGCCGCGTCGGAGAACACCTGCAGTAGCGCGAAGATCGCTGCCGGCGCGCCCAGCAGGATCGAGATCCAGACCGTCCAGGCGGTGGTCTCGACCGACCAGATCGCCAGCGCCAGCACCATCAGCCCGAACAGCGAGATGGCGCTGGTGCCACCGCGCGAGTCGCCGAAGGACGGGTAGATCAGCACGCCCAGCAACTGCACGCCCAGCAGCACCGCCGAGGGCTGGCGGCGCGCGCGGCTCGCCAGGCTCATCCGCCGGCCGACTCGCTGCCGAGCAACAGGGCCCGGATCCCCGGATCCGATGCCAGCTGCAGCGGGCTCTGGCCGGCGTCGTTGGCCAACTGCGGGTCCGCGCCGGCCGACAGCAATGCCTGCACCGAATCCAGGTCGGCGTTGGCGACCGCAGCATGCAGCGGCGTCCAACCGCCGGGCTGCCGGGCGTGCACGTCGGCCTCGGAGGCGATCAGGATCCACACCAGTTCGGCGTGCCGGCCAGCCGCCGCGGCGTGCAACGGTTGCACCGCCAGCGCGTTGCGCGAGGCCTGCCCCACCTCGGCGTCGGCGTCCAGCAATGCCCGAGCCGCCTCGGCCCGGCCGAAGTAGGCCGCCAGGTGCAGCGGTTGCCAGCCGTCGGCACTCCAGCCGTCCACCACGGCCCGCTCGGCGGTGATCAGCTCCTCCAGCCGGCTGGAGTCATCGAAGGCCGCGGCCTCGAAGACCGACAACTCACCGGACCGGGCTGCCAGCTCGTCGGCCAGCCGGGGCTGACCGGCGTAGAGCGCGGCCAGCGCCGCCGATTCACCGTCCGGGCCGGCTTCGGCCAGCAGCGCCGGGTCCTGGTCGAGCAACCCCCGGACCCGGTCCACGTCGCCGGCGGCGATGGCGGTGAAGAAGGCGGCAACCTCGCTCATGGCTGTGCACTCTGCCACGAACCGTGCAGCGGGCGGCAGCCGCGCGGTGCGCGAGGTCCACGGTGGGCGAGATGGCTCACACCCATTCTCGTTCGCCTACCCCACGAGGCGACCGGTAACCTATGACCAGCAATCCGCTTCAGGGCCGACGCTGTCCCGCTCGACGCACACCGGATCGTCACCCACCCGGCGATCTCTCAGACAGCAGCGGGCCGCGCCATGCGGGCCCCGGACGAGGGGAGCATGCGTGCCGTTGTCCGCGATGCCCTTTTCAGCGCTACCCGCCAAGCAGGGTCTCTACGATCCGGCCGCCGAGGCCGACTCCTGCGGGGTGGCCTTCCTGGCCGATCTCAAGGGCCGCCCCAGCCACGCGCTGGTCCGCAACGCGCTGATCGCCCTGCACAACATGGACCACCGGGGCGCGGCCGGCTCCGAACCGTCCAGCGGTGACGGTTCCGGCATCACCATCGGCATTCCGGACGCCTTCCTGCGGCAACAGGCCGGCGTCGAGTTGCCAGAACTGGGCAGTTACGCCACCGGCATCGCCTTTCTGCCGATCGAGCCGGCAGCCCGCGATCGGGTCAAGGCGCTGGTCGCGGAGATCGCCGTTGCCGAGGGCCTGCGGGTGCTGGGTTGGCGGCCGGTGCCGGTGGACACCACCGGCCTCGGCCCGACCGCGCTGTCGGTGATGCCGGCCTTCGAGCAGCTGTTCGTCAGCGCGGCGGACCAGCCGCTGTCCGGCATCACCTTGGAACGACGGGCGTTCGCGCTGCGCAAGGTGTCCGAACGGCTGGCCGCCGCGGCCGGCGACGAGCTGTACTTTCCGTCGCTGTCCGGCCGCACCCTGGTGTACAAGGGCATGCTGACCACCGCCCAGCTGGCCACCTTCTACCCGGACCTGTCCGACCCGGCGTTCGCCACGGCCATCGTGCTGGTGCACAGCCGGTTCTCCACCAACACCTTTCCGTCCTGGCCGCTGGCCCAGCCGTTTCGGATGATCGCGCACAACGGCGAGATCAACACCATCGGCGGCAACCGCAACTGGATGTTCAGCCGGCAGTCCCAGCTTGCCTCGGACCTGCTGGGCGAGAACGAGCGCACCCTGTCGCGGCTGTTTCCGATTTGCACGCCGGGCGCCTCGGACTCGGCTTCCTTCGATGAGGTGCTGGAGTTGCTGCACCTCGGTGGGCGCAGTTTGCCCCATGCGGTACTGATGATGATCCCGGAGGCCTGGGAGAACGCCGATCGGATGGATCGTGCACGACGGGATTTCTACGCCTTTCACGCGTCCCTGATGGAACCCTGGGACGGCCCGGCCTGTGTCACCTTCACCGACGGCACCGCGGGCGGGGCGATGCTCGATCGCAACGGCCTGCGGCCCGGCCGCTGGTGGCGAACCTCCGATGACCTGGTGATCCTGGCCAGCGAGGCCGGCGTCATCGACATCGACCCTGCCACCGTGATCGCCAAGGGCCGGCTGCAGCCGGGCCGGATGTTTCTGGTCGACACCGAGGCCGGCGAGATCCGCGACGACGACGAGATCAAGTCCGCGCTGGCCGCCGAGCACCCTTACGGTGACTGGCTGCATGCCGGCCTGCTGCAGCTGGACACCCTGGCCGACCGCGAGCACGTGGTGCACACCCACGAGTCGGTGGGACGGCGCCAGCAGCTGTTCGGCTACACCGAGGAAGAGCTGCGGATCATCCTCACCCCGATGGCCACCACCGGCGGCGAGCCGCTCGGCTCGATGGGCACCGACACCCCGCTGGCCGTGCTGAGCAGGCGTCCCCGGTTGCTGTTCGACTACTTCGCCGAGCTGTTCGCCCAGGTCACCAACCCACCGCTGGACGCGATCCGCGAGGAGCTGGTCACCTCGATGGCCGGCAGCATCGGTCCGGAGCAGAACCTGCTGGCGCCCTCGCCCGCCTCGTGCCGTCAGATCGTGCTTCCCAAGCCGGTGATCGACAATGACGACCTGGCCAAGATCTGGCATGTCAATGCCGATGGCGATCTACCCGGTTTCCAATGTGCTTTGATCGATGGACGATTCCGGGTGCACGGCGGTGGCCCGGCGCTGACCGCGGCGCTGTTGCGGGTGCAGGACGAGTGCACGGCGGCAGCGGCCGCCGGAGCCCGAATCATCATCCTGTCCGATCGGGACTGCGATGCCGACCATGCCCCGATCCCGTCCCTGCTGCTGACCGCCGCGGTGCACCGGCACCTGGTGCGCACCGGCGAGCGGACCCGGGTGGGCCTGGTGGTCGAGACCGGCGAGGCCCGCGAGGTGCACCACATCGCGCTGCTGATCGGTTATGGCGCTGCCGCGGTCAACCCGTACCTGGCGTTCGAGTCGATCGATGACCTGATCGGTCGCGGCGTCATCGGCGGCCGTGATTCGAAGACGGCCATCGACGCCTACATCAAGTCGCTGTCCAAGGGCGTGCTCAAGGTGATGTCGAAGATGGGCATCTCGACCGTGGCGTCCTACACCGGCGCGCAGGTCTTTCAGGCCTTCGGGCTGTCTGACGAGTTGGTCGACAGCTACTTCCTGGGCACCCGCAGCAGCCTCGGTGGCATCGGCCTGGACGTGATTGCCGACGAGGTGGCGGCCCGCCACGATCGTGCCTTCGGATCTGACACCGCCTCGCAGGCCTACCGCCGGCTCGAGGTCGGCGGCGAGTACTCCTGGCGGCGGGAGGGTGAGATCCACCTGTTCAACCCCGACACCGTGTTCAAGCTGCAGCACGCGACCCGGGCCAAGCGCTATGACATCTTCGGCGCCTACACCGACGAGGTCGACCGGCTCAGCCGCGAGGGGGCGACGCTGCGCGGCCTGTTCGAGTTCCGTACCGGGCAGCGGCCGCCGGTGCCGATTGACGAGGTGGAACCGGTCGAATCCATCGTCAAGCGATTCGCCACCGGGGCGATGTCCTACGGCTCGATCTCGGCCGAGGCGCACCAGACGCTGGCCATCGCGATGAACCGACTAGGCGGCAAGTCCAACTCCGGCGAGGGCGGTGAGGACGCCGACTGCTACCCCCCGGACCCCAACGGCGACCTGCGTCGTTTGGCGATCAAGCAGTTCGCCCCGGGCCGGTTCGGGGTGACCTCGCACTACCTGGTCAATGCCGATGACCTGCAGATCAAGATCGCCCAGGGCGCCAAGCCCGGCGAGGGTGGCCAACTGCCCGGCTACAAGGTGTACCCGTGGATCGCCCGGACCAGGCACTCGACGCCGGGCGTAGGGCTCATCTCGCCGCCACCGCATCATGACATCTACTCCATCGAGGATCTGGCCCAGCTGATCCACGACCTCAAGAATGCCAACTCGGCCGCCCGGATCTACGTCAAGCTGGTCGCCGAGTCCGGCGTCGGCACGGCGGCGGCAGGGGTGGCCAAGGCCCACGCAGAAGTGGTGCTGAT
>JBPCPA010000249.1:0-19368 GCA_050999655.1 Jatrophihabitans sp. | reverse complement strand
GCTCGGGCTCGCTGGCCTGCATCGGCTCGTTGCGATTTGCCAACGCCCTGGACGGCTATGCCTTCGGCCCGAGCGCGCTGTTCGTCACCACCGACGGCGGCCGGCACTGGCAGCGCGGCACCGGCGGCGCCTACGGCCTGGAGATCGCCAACGGCAGCGTGCTGCGGGTCACCGCCGGCTGCCTGCCCGGTTGCCCGTTCACCCTGCAGCGGGCCACGATCGGCAGCAACAGCTGGACTCCGGTGGCACTGCCGCCGGGCGGTCAGGTCTACGGTGCTCAGCTGGCCCGCAGCGGCCACCGGGTCAGCCTGCTCACCACCGGCCACATTGCCGGCGGCGCGCAGAACGCCACCTCGACGCTGTTCACCTCTACCGATGACGGGGCGAGCTGGACGGCACGTGGCGAGCCGTGCCCGCAGACCGGGGCTGAGTACGACAGCGTCGCGGTCACCGTAACTCCGGACGGCTCGATCACCCTTGCGTGCCGGGCACGCACCGCCGGCGGCAGCCAGTTCACCCTGACCTCCGCCGATGGTGGCAGTCACTTCAGCGCCTCGGCCGGCCTGGGCGCTCCGGATGCCTCCGTGGTGGGCGCGGCGTCGGCGAGCATCCTGTTCGCCGAGGCCAATGGGCTGTACCGCAGCACCGACGCCGGCAAGCACTGGCAGCGGGTCAGCGGTAACGCGCCGGCCGGGGCGTCGTTCATCGGTTTCGAAACCGCCCAGGTCGGCCGGGTGCTCGACGGCATCGGCCCCGGTGGGGTCGGCAGCACGGCCACCGTCTGGACGACCACGGACGCCGGCAGGAGCTGGACGTCCCACACCTTTCACTAGAGGCGCGGGACCCGGTGTTGAGAGCTAGCACTCTCCGAGCTAGAGTGCTAGTCAAGGCCCAGCTGACCCCCGCGACGGCGGCTGCAGCCGGAACAACTCGACATCACATTTCCTGCACAACACAGATGGACCCCAAGGAGGGGAGCTGCTCGTGACCGCCACCAAGGTCAACATCAAGCCGCTTGAAGACCGCATCGTCGTTCAGTCCCTCGAGGCCGAGACCACCACCGCGTCCGGCATCGTCATTCCCGACACCGCCAAGGAGAAGCCGCAGGAAGGCACCGTCCTGGCGGTCGGCCCCGGCCGCCTCGACGACACGGGCAACCGCGTTCCGGTCGACGTCGGCGAGGGCGACGTCGTGCTGTACTCCAAGTACGGCGGCACCGAGGTCAAGTACGCCGGCCAGGAATACCTGGTGCTCTCGGCGCGCGACGTCCTCGCTGTCATCGTCAAGTAGTTCCAGCCCCTGACAATGCCCCGGAGCGCTCTGCGCGCCGGGGCGTTCTCAGTTCTTGCGATCCCGGCCCGGCCGGTTGTCGCCTGCGCAAAGACGTGTATGTGAGAGAGGAACCCAAGTAATGGCAAAGATCCTCAGCTTCAACGAGGACGCCCGCCGCGCTCTGGAGCGCGGCGTGGACAAGCTGGCCAACACGGTCAAGGTCACCCTTGGCCCGAAGGGCCGCAACGTGGTGCTGGACAAGTCCTACGGTGCGCCCCTGATCACCAACGACGGCGTCACCATCGCTCGCGAGATCGAGCTGACCGACCCGATCGAGAACCTCGGCGCCCAGCTGGTGAAGTCGGTCGCCACCAAGACCAACGACGTGGCCGGTGACGGCACCACCACGGCGACCGTGCTGGCCCAGGCGCTGGTGTCCGAAGGGCTGCGCAACATCGCGGCCGGCGCCAATCCGGGCGGGCTCAAGCGTGGCATGGACGCCGCGGTCACCGCGATCTGCGACGCGCTCGACGCCGCGGCCACCCCGGTCGAGGGTGAGCGCAGCATCGCCCACGTCGGCACCATCTCCGCTCAGGACGCCCAGATCGGCGCGCTGATCGGCGAGGCGATGACCAAGGTCGGCAAGGACGGTGTGATCACCGTCGAGGAGTCCAACACCCTTGCCACCGAGCTCGAGTTCACCGAGGGCATGCAGTTCGACAAGGGCTACATCTCGCCCTACTTCGTGACCGATGCCGAGGGCCTGCTGGCTTCTTTCGATGACCCGTACCTGCTGATCACCACCCAGAAGATCTCGGCGATCTCAGACCTGCTGCCGATCCTGGAGAAGGTCATCCAGGCCGGCAAGCCGCTGGTGCTGCTGGCCGAGGACGTCGACGGCGAGGCGCTGTCCACGCTGGTCGTCAACGCCATCCGCAAGACCATCTCGGTGGTCGCGGTCAAGGCCCCGTTCTTCGGTGACCGGCGCAAGGCGTTCCTGCAGGATCTGGCGATCGTCACCGGCGCCACCGTCATCTCGCCCGAGGTCGGTCTCAAGCTCGACCAGATCGGGCTGGACGACCTCGGCACGGCTGGCCGGATCGTGGTCACCAAGGACCTGACCACCGTCACCCACGGCGCCGGCAAGCCGGATGACATCGCCGGCCGGATCTCCCAGATCCGCGCCGAGATCGAGTCCACCGACTCGGACTGGGATCGCGAGAAGCTCCAGGAGCGGCTGGCCAAGTTGGCCGGCGGCGTCGGCGTGATCAAGGTCGGCGCCTCGACCGAGGTCGAGCTGAAGGAGAAGAAGCACCGCATCGAGGACGCGATCGCCGCGACCCGGGCAGCGGTGGAGCAGGGCATCATCGCCGGTGGCGGTGCCGCGCTGGTGCACGCCCGCTCGGCGCTGGACGGCCTGTCGCTGACCGGGGACGAGGCGACCGGCGTGGCCATCGTGGCGAAGGCGCTGGTGGAGCCGTTGCGATGGATCGCCAACAACGCCGGCCTGGAAGGCTACGTGGTGGTCAGCAAGGTGGCCGCGCTGGCCGCCAACCATGGCCTGAACGCCGCGACCGGCGAGTATGAGGACCTGCTGCAGGCCGGCATCGTGGACCAGGTCAAGGTCCCCAAGGCGGCGCTGGCGAACGCCACCTCGGTCGCCTCGTTGCTGCTCACCACCGAGGTCACCGTGGTGGACAAGCCCGCCGAGTCGGAGTCCGAGCACGGTCACGGCCATTCGCACGGCGGCCACGGGCACAGCCACTAGCGCCCAGCAAGCCCAGCAAGCCCAGCAACAAGGAACTCCCCGCTCGCATCGTCCGCAATGCGAGCGGGGAGTTCCCTTTCCGGCCGCGCTGCCGTGATGGCGCGCAGCCGGAGTTCTAGCAGGCCTGCAGCCTGATCAGCTGGGCCCGTTCCTCGGTGGACTTGCCACCCCAGACGCCGTACGGCTCGCGGGTTCGCAGCGCCCAGTTCAGGCACTCCTGCGCGACCGGGCAGCTGGCGCACACCTGCTTGGCGGCCTGTTCCCGGCGAGCCCGGGACGGCCCGCGCTCGTTCTCCGGATGGAAGAAAGTCGCTGAATCCAATCCGCGACAGGCGCCTTCCATCTGCCATTCCCAGTCCGCCGCGCGCGGTGCGGGCAAGCGGGAAACATCCGCCATCGCTACCTCCCGAACTATGCCCCGTGCTGCTGAGGAATGCGCCTTTGCATCGAGTCAACGAGCCGGTCCGGAGTAGGTAACGCTGAGTCACCACAAATACGGTAATCGTGGAGAGCAGCGTGCGCCGGGACGTCCGAAGCCGTCTCGAGGGCAATTCGGACCCGTCGAGTGATCGGATGGGAAGCGATGGGTAAATAGACGAAATTCCGCGACCGTCTATCTCGGGCGACCGCCGGTCGCCCGCTGTGCTCAGCTGCGGTGGGCCAACGCGTCGGTGAAGCCGCGTGCGTAGTCCCAGGTGACGAAGGCGTCCGGGGCGGGCTCGGCCGCCGGTTCGTGCACACCGGTGCGGCCATTGCCTAGCAGGCTGCGCAGGTTGGCCGCCATCAACGCCCAGGAGAAGAAGTGCTGCTCGCCGCAGTCGGCGCAGTCCACCACGATGCCATCGATGGCGTGCGGGGCCAGGGCCGCCTCGAACTCGATCAGCTCGGCGAGGTCAGCCGCGATCTCCCTGCGGTCCTCCTCCGTCAGCGGCTCGACCGGATCCAGATCCTCCAGCAGGCCGGACGGATCGTTGGGATCGTCCAGGAACGGGTCGAGGGGTCCGCCGAGCGGATCCGAAGAAGAGTCGTGGGACGTCACCCGTTAAAGGTAACGCCCCACGCGCTCTCGATTCCAACTTCGGGCCAGAAAAATGTCCGGGCTGGTCCCTAGTCGCCGGTCCCAGCGACCAGCGCGGCGGCCCCGGCGGCCGGCTCACAGATCCGCGATCGCCTCCAGCGGCCTGGTCCGGGCGGCCCGGACGGCCGGCCACAGCGCTGCCAGGACGCCCACCACCGCGGCCAGCACGAGCATCAGCGCCGACTGGCCCCAGGGCACCGAGATGTGCTTCAGGCCGCCGTTGCGCAGGGTGTGCACGAACAAGGTGCCGAAGGTCAGCCCGAGTGCCACCCCGACAATCGCGCCGAAGACCGCGATCAGCGCCGACTCCAGGTAGATCGTCCGGCGGACCTGTTTGCGTGCCATGCCCACCGCCCGCAGCATCCCGATCTCGCGTCGCCGCTCGACGACCGACAGCGCCAGGGTGTTGATGATGCCCAGCACGGCGATCACGATGGCCAGCGCGAGCAGGCCGTAGAGCACGCCGAGCAGGCCGTTGATCTGCTTGGCCTGGCTGCCCTTGAACTGTTCCCGATCCTGCACGGTGATCACCAGGAACGGGTCGGTGGCCGTCTCCAGGTTGCTGCGCAGCTTGCCGAGATCGGTGCCGGCAGCGGCCCGTACCAGGACCACCTCGTCCATCAGGCTCTGCTTCGGGGTCACCTGCCGGTAGAAGTCACCGGAGGTCAGCCACGGACCGAGCAGCTCGTTCTGCTGGTAGATCCCGGTCACGGTGAGCGTCCGGGACGCGCCGTCGAAGGTGGTCACCGCGACCTTGCTGCCGATGCCCCAGTGGTACTTCTGCGCGGTCGGCTGGTCGGCCAGCAGGTCGTTGCCGGTCAGCTGCCGCGACCCGGAGACCAGGTTGTAACGAGCCATCTCGTCCAGTGATCCGTCCACTCCGGTGCCCTCATGGGTGGCGCCGTTGAACTTCACGTCCACCGGGTGCAGGGCGACCGTCGAGGAGACCCCGGGCACCTTCGACACCGCCGGGCCGACCCCGATCGGCACCCCGATCGCGTTGGGGCCGGTGAGGATGTAGTCGGCGGTGACGGTGTTGTCCACGATCGCGTCGACGCTGCGCTTGGCCGACGCGCCGAACACCGCGATGGCGCTCACCAGCGTCAGCCCGAGGGTCAGCGCGAAAGCCGTGGCGGCGGTCCGGCGCGGGTTGCGCACCGCGTTGGTCCGGGCCAGCCGGCCGACCGCCCCGAACGGAACGGCCACCGGGGTGCCGACGATCGCCACGATCGGGCGGGACAGCGCCGGTGCGCCGAGCAGCACGCCGAGGATCAGCAGCAGCGCACCAATGCCGACCAGTCCGGCTGCCCCACCGCCACCCTTGGCGACGCCGCCGGCGACCAGGGCGAGCGCGCCGAGCAGCGAGAACACCACCGCCACGATCGTCCGGCGCCGTAGCGAGCTACCGGCCGAGGCGAACTCCTGCTGGATCGCCGCGACCGGTGAGGTCTTGGCGGCCCGCCGGGCCGGGCTGTAGGCGCTGAAGGTGGTTACCCCGACACCGACGATCAGGGCCACGATGATGGTGCGCAGCTGCAACTGCAGCGGACCGGACGGCAGGCCGACGTTGAAGCTGTTCAGCAGCGCGCGGAGGCCGTAGGCCAAGCCGATGCCACCGCCGATACCGATGATGCTGCCGACCAGGCCGACTAGGCCCGCCTCCAGCAGCACCGAGCGGTTGACCTGCCGTCGGCTGGCGCCCACCGCGCGCAGCAGGGCCAGTTCACGCAACCGCTGGGCCAGGATCATCGAGAAGGTGTTGTAGATGATGAACGTCCCGACCAGCAGCGCGATCGCACCGAAGGCGAGCAGGAAGTAGTTGATGAACTTCAGCGCGCTGGTGACACTGTCCTGGGTGTCCTTGGTGACCTGCTTGCCGGTCTTGTAGCTCAGCCCGGGCACCGCCTGCTGAACCCGTTCGGCCAGCGCCTGCTGGGACAGTCCGGCGCCGGCAACGTTGACTGCCTGGACGTGCTGGCCGTCGGTGAACAGTTGCATGGCCTGGTCCCGGGCGAACAGCGCCCCGACGTAGCCACCGGTGTCGGACTTGGTGCCGTACACGCCGGTGATGGTCACCTCGACGGTGTCGTGGCTGGGTACCAGCACCTTGGTGTGGTCACCGAGCTTGAGCTTCGCGAGCTTCATCGCGCCCTTGTTCAGCGCGATCTGCCCGGCCTGCTGCGGTGGCGAGCCGGCGATGAACGCATAGGGGTCACCGCCCAGGAACTGATCCGGCGGCGAGTAGCCGATGCCGAGGGTCGGCGCGCCGCCGCTCTTGATCGGCTTGCCGTCGGCCGCCAGCAGCACGATCTCGGCGTTGATCTGCGGGTCCACCGCGCGGACGCCGGGCACCGCCTTGATCCGGTCGAGGTCGGCGACCGGGACGCCGCTGCCGCGGTCGTTGGCGCCGGTGACCTGGACGTCCACGCCCTTGGCGACATTGGCGAACAGGCCGTGGAAGGTATGGCCGAGGGTGTCGGTGAAAACGAAGGAGCCGGTCACGAAGGCGGTGCCGAGCACCACCGACAGGACGGTGAGGGCCAGCCGCACCTTGTGCGCGGCCAGGTTGCGCAGCGAAACCTTGCGCATCACGTTGCCGCCTGCGGGCTTGGTCGGGCTCGCCTCGGCCGGGTTCGGTCGGGTAAGGGTCGCGGTCATGATCAGATGCCTTCGAGGTTCTTCATGCGGTCGAGGATCTTGTCCGGGGTCGGTTCGCGAAGCTCGTCCACGATCTGGCCATCGGCGAGGAACACCACCCGGTCGGCGAAGCTTGCCGCCCGCGGGTCGTGGGTGACGATCACCACGGTCTGACCGAGGTGGTTGGCCGAGTCACGCAGGATGCCGAGTACCTCGCCGGACGAGCGGGAGTCCAGGTTGCCGGTCGGCTCGTCGCCGAAGATGATCTCCGGCCGGCTGGCCAGCGCCCGGGCGCAGGCGACCCGCTGCTGCTGGCCACCGGAGAGCTCGGAGGGTCGATGCGCCAGCCGGTCGCGCAGGCCCAGGGTGTCGATCACCGAGTCCAACCACTGTTGATCGGGCTTGCGGCCGGCGATGTCGATCGGCAGCGTGATGTTCTCCAGCGCGGTCAGCGTCGGCACCAGGTTGAAGGCCTGGAACACGAAGCCGATCCGGTCCCGGCGCAGCTGGGTCATCTTCTTGTCCGACAGGCCGGTCAGTTCGGTGTCACCGATCCGGACCGAGCCCGAGGTGGCGTTGTCCAGGCCGGCCAGGCAGTGCATCAGCGTCGACTTGCCCGAACCGGACGGGCCCATGATCGCGGTGAACTCGCCCCGCCGGAAGTCGGCTGAGACGTCGCGCAGGGCGTACACCTGGGTGTCGCCGAGGCCGTAGATCTTGCTCAGGCCGGTCGCGGCCGCGGCGATCGGAGAGCCGAGCTGCCGGGTGCCGGCACCGGGTCTGTTTTCGGTGATCGGCGTGCTGACGGGCGGGTTCATGTGCTGCCTCTCGTGACGGTTCGGTGTCCGGGCGATCGTGCCGAGCGCCGGAACGCTGCAACTACTGCAGACTTCTGCATCCGGTGGCCGACCGGCAGTGGGGACAACCCTGAATAACCCCTGATGTTTGTCATGTCACCCTCAGGGCAGTCACTGGCCGGCAGCGGTTCGCCTAGAATGAGTCACCGGCACCGAGGAGCCTTCACGTGAACGATTCGCCAGAGATCAGCAACCCATCGGTCGGCGCGGGCGTTCCGGCCAAGTTCGCCACTCTCGGCCTGACCTTCGACGATGTGCTGTTGCTGCCCGGTGCCACCGACGTGATCCCGAGTGAGGTGAACACCACCTCGCAGCTGTCGCGCAACATCACCCTGCGACTGCCGCTGGTGTCGGCGGCGATGGACACCGTCACCGAGGCGCGGTTGGCGATCGCGATGGCACGCCAGGGTGGCATCGGCATCCTGCACCGCAACCTCTCGATCGATGAGCAGGCCCAGCAGGTCGATCTGGTCAAGCGCTCCGAGGCCGGTATGGTCACCCACCCGGTGACCACCACCCCGGATGCCACGCTGGCCCAGGTGGACGCGCTGTGTGCCCGCTACCGGATCTCCGGCCTGCCGGTGATCGACTCCGACGGCCTGCTGGTCGGCATCATCACCAACCGGGACCTGCGCTTCGAGACCGACCTGTCGCGCCCGGTGGCTGAGGTGATGACGCCGATGCCGCTGATCACCGCCCAGGTCGGGGTGCACAAGGACGTCGCGCTCGGCCTGCTGGCCAAGCACAAGATCGAGAAGCTGCCGCTGACCGATGCCGCCGGCCGGCTGCAGGGCCTGATCACGGTCAAGGACTTCACCAAGAGCGAGCTGTACCCGCTGGCTACCAAGGATCCGTCCGGCCGGCTGCGGGTGGGTGCGGCCATCGGCTTCTTCGACGACGCCTGGAAGCGGGCGATGGCGCTGGTCGACGCCGGGGTGGACGTGCTGGTGGTCGACACCGCCAACGGGCATGCCTCCGGGGTGACCGAGATGATCACGCGGTTGAAGGCAGAGCCGGCGGCCGCGCACGTGGATGTCGTCGGTGGCAACGTGGCCACCCGGTCCGGTGCGCAGGCCCTGGTGGACGCCGGCGCCGACGGCGTCAAGGTCGGTGTCGGGCCGGGTTCGATCTGCACCACCCGGGTGGTGGCCGGCGTCGGGGTGCCGCAGGTGACCGCGATCTATGAGGCCGCGCTGGCCTGCCGGGCGGCCGGCGTGCCGGTGATCGGGGACGGCGGCCTGCAGTATTCCGGCGACATCGCCAAGGCCCTGGTCGCCGGCGCCGACACGGTGATGCTCGGTTCGTTGCTGGCCGGCTGCGAGGAGTCACCCGGCGAGCTGGTGTTCATCAACGGCAAGCAGTTCAAGTCCTACCGCGGCATGGGTTCACTCGGCGCCCTGCAGACCCGCGGCCGGGCCAAGTCCTACTCCAAGGACCGGTACTTCCAGGGCGATGTGACCGACAACGACAAGCTGGTCCCCGAGGGCATCGAAGGCCAGGTGCCCTACCGCGGCCCGCTGGAGGCGGTGGCCTACCAGCTGATCGGTGGCCTGCGCCAGTCGATGTTCTACGTGGGAGCGCACACCATCGCCGAACTGCAGGCCAACGGCCAGTTCGTCCGGATCACCTCGGCCGGGCTGAAGGAATCCCACCCGCACGACATCAAGATGACCGTCGAGGCGCCGAACTACCCGGGTCGCTGACGAGGCGGCCCGCTTGCCCCGGTGACTGTCGGTGCGGCTGTCTAGGGTGAGGCCATGACAACCACCGCCGCCCAGCGCGCCGAGGCGCTGCGTCGACTGCACACCGACCCTGAGCTGCTGGTGCTGGTCAACGCCTGGGACGCCGCCAGCGCTACGGTGATCGCCGGCCAGCCGGGCTGTCGGGCGGTGGCCACCGCGAGCTACTCGATCGCCGCCGCGCATGGCTACCCCGACGGTGAGCAGTTGCCCTTCGCGCTGATGCTGGCCACCCTGGAACGGATCGTGGCCGCCGTGGCGCTACCCGTCAGCGCCGATCTGGAAGCCGGCTACGGCGATGTCGGAGCCACCGTGCGTGCCGTCATCGGGGTCGGCGTGGTGGGCGGCAACCTCGAGGACGAGCTGCGGCCGCTGGCCGAGTCGGTCGCTGCGGTCGAGGCGGCGGTGCGGGCCGGGGCGTCCGAGGGGGTGCCGTTCGTGCTGAACGCCCGCACCGACGCGTTCCTGCTGGCTGGCCAGCGCGATCCGGGCGCCGTGCTCGCCGAGGCGGTCGTCCGCGGCCGGGCCTTTCTCGATGCGGGCGCCGACTGCGTGTTCGTGCCGGGTGTCACGTCCGAATCGTTGATCACCGCCCTGGTGGACGGCATCGGCAGCGGCAGGGTGAGCCTGATGGTCTCGCCCGGCGCGCCGCCGCTGGCCCGGCTGGCCGAACTGGGTGTCGCCCGGGTGTCCTACGGTCCCTGGACCCAGCGGGTGGCGCTGACCGCACTGGCCGACGCCGCGGCGCAGTTGTTGGCAGGCGGTGCGCTGCCAGCAGAAACCCGTGCAGTCATCTGATTCTGCCCTTATTGCGTCAGGTGATTGCGCGGAGCCATCGATAAGTGATGGCCGGATGAGCCGGTCGGCGGGTGGCGCGAGGATATAACCGCGTTCGAGATGTGCTTCGAGATCTGCCAGGAAATTCATCCAGCAACATCTTGACGCAGAGTCGTCACAGCGCCACGATACGTAACATCGACTTTGCGGGCGTGAGCCCCGAGTGTGTCTTTTGCACCAATCCACCTCAGCGGCTATGAAGGGCGAAGAAATGTACAGCTATGTGATGGAGTTCGATCTGGGCCGCACTGACAGCGCGCGAGAATACATCGCGGACGCGGCCCGCACCTGGCCCAAGCTCTGGGGCGATATTCCCGGAGTGCGCGGCACTCTGTTGCTCTCCAGCGCATTGTCGCTGGGTGGCGAATTCGAATACCAGTGGCGGGTCGACATCGAGTCGCTGGCCACCCTGGCCCGGGTGGACGAGACGATCAAGTCCGGCGAGAACGGCTGGCGGCAGGCTCGGGAGGATTGGTTCAAGGCCCGTTCGGCCGCCCGGGCGCACGTGTCCAGCCACGTCGCCGGCACCGAGTCCTACTGCGAGGACCTGAAGGGTTCTGAGGCAGCGGTGCACCTGGTGTTCCACTCGCCGACCGGCGGTTCGCTGCGGTCGGCCGACCGGCTCAGCGCGGTCGCAGGAGTCTCCGGCGTGGTGTCCTCGCAGGCCCTGCAGCCGGTGGTCGGCTCGACCGTCGGGCACGAGCAGACCTGGTTGCGGCTGAACAGCCTGGACAACCTCGACGACGTGGCCGCGGTCGATCTCGGCGCTGCGCACGGCCGGCTCTACGGCGAGCTTCGTGAGGTGGACGGTTCCCTCTTTGCCGGAGCCTGAGCCGACCGCCACGGCCGAACCGGCTGAACCGACCGTGTCGGCTGAACCGACCGTGTCGGCTGAACCGACCGTGTCGGCTGAACCGGCTGAGCCGGCCACGCCGGTCGACCGGTACGCCATCGTCAGCCGGGTGGCAGCATTGCGGACGGTCGACTACTCGTTGCTGGCGACCAGGTGCGTCCTGGTCGTCGGCTGCGGGGCGCTCGGTTCAGCCGTGGCGATGCACCTGGTGCGCGGTGGCGTCGGCCGGGTACGGGTGGTGGACCGCGACGTGGTCGAGGTGCGCAACCTCGCCCACCAGGTCCTCTACACCGAGCAGGACGCGGCACTCGGGTTGCCCAAGGCCGAGGCAGCGGCCGCACGGCTGCGCGAACTGAACTCCGGTTGTGCGATCGAGGGAATCGTCGCCGACTACGCCCCGGGCAACGCCCGGCAACTGGCGGCCGGCGCCGACCTGATCATCGATGGTGCCGACAATCTGGAAACGAAGCTGCTGCTCAACGACGTCGCGGTCGCGACCGGGACGTCGCTGGTCTACGCCGGTTGTGCCGGCGCCGAAGGCGCGGTGCTGGCGATCCGGCCGGGCCGCTCGCACTGCTTGCGTTGCCTGTGGCCGGTGCCGAGCGAGGCGGCGGCCGGGCTGACCTGCGAGACCCGCGGCCTGCTGCCGGGCACCGCCGCGACGGTCGCGGCATTGCAGTACACCGAGGCGCTCAAGCTGCTGCTCGACCTCGACCCGGTCACGCTCAACGGGCTGGTGCGGGTCGACGTCTGGGACGCCGTGCTGCGCAAGGTGGCGTTACCGGCGTTCGCCACCGAATCCCGGACCTGCCCCAGCTGCGCTCAGCACGATCTCGGCTACCTGCGCGGCGAGCACAGCACCGTCGCGCGGGAGCTGTGCGGTGATGACACGGTGCTGCTGGCCGCTCCGGCCGCCAGCACCGACCTGGATCGGTTACGCCGTCGCCACCACGCCAACGCCTCGTTGCGGGCGCTGCCGGAGTGCGTCCAGGTCGAGATCGACGGCTGCCGCATCCTGGCGTTCGCCAGCGGCCGGACGCTGATCCACGGGGCCGGCGGGTTGAACCGCGCGAAGGCCCTCTACGCCCGCCACGTCGTCGGCTGAGGCCGATCCGGCCCTGGATCCGGCCCTGGACCCGGCCCTAGAGCGGTGCGGTCAACTCGCAGTGGACGCCGTCCGGGTCGCTGAAGGACAGGATCGCCAGGCCGGCACCGGTCAGATCGGTGACCTCACCGTGCGGGATGTCCTTGTCGGCAAAGGCCGCGGCGGCCGCGACCAGGTCGGCGCGCGAGGAGACCGCGAAGCTGAGGTGGTCCAGGCCGGTCCGCTCGGAGTCGAACCGGTCATCGGCGGCCGCCACCGGACGCAGGCCGAACAGGGTGCCGCCCGGAGTCTGGTAGACCGTCCCGCCGTAGAAGTCGGCCTGGGACTCGGTGATCCCCGGCTCGTCGATCCGGTCGGAGGCATCGATCGCGATCGGCCAGCCGAACACCTCGTCGTAGAAGGCCTTGGATCGGGCTATGTCGGTGACGGTGATGCGGACGTGGGCGTATCCCGAACTCTCAACGATAGGCATCCCTCGACAGTAACCGCATCCGCTACTGCGGACGCCACAGCTCCAACAGCGGGATGCCGGGCGGCTCGAAGCCCAGCACCTGACCGTAGAAGGACAGCTCCGCCTCCCGGGACTCGATCTGGCTCTGCAGCCGGCGGAAACCGTGCGACTCGCCGGCGTAGGCCAGGTAGGCGTGCGGAATCCCCTTGGCCACCATGGCATCGCGGAACATCTCGGCCTGCCTGGGCGGCACCACCGGGTCGTCCAGGCCCTGCAACAGCAGCACCGGACAGGACAGGCCGTCCACGTGGCTCAGGGGCGCGCGCTCACGGGAGAGCTGCAGCGACTCCGACAGCGGGCCGATCAGGCCGTCGAGATAACGGGATTCGAAATCGTTGGTGTGCTTGACGAACTCGACCAGCTCGGCAACACCGAAGTAGGACGCGCCGCACGCGAAGACCTCGGTCCTGGTGAGCGCGGAGAGCACCGTCCAGCCGCCGGCCGAGCCGCCTTCGATCGCAAGCCGGTTGCCGTCGGCCAGGCCGGCCGCGGCCAGCCCCTGCACGGCGGCGACGGTGTCCTCGATGTCGACCACGCCCCACTGCCCGCGCAGCCGCTCGCGGTAGGCGCGGCCGTAACCGCTCGACCCGCCGTAGTTGACATCGATCACGCCGATGCCCCGGCTGGTGAAGTAGCTGACCGGCAGGTTGACGCTCGGCGACACGTGCGCGGTGGGGCCGCCGTGCACGAAGGCGACGAAGGGCGGCAGTTCGCCCTCCGGCGCCTGGAAATCGGGGTTGCGCGGCTGGTAGACCAGGGTGTGCACCTCACGCCCGGCGGGCCCGGCGAAGGTCATCGGGACGGCCTCGGGCAGGTAGTCGCGATTGGGCAGCGAGTCCAGGCCGAGGCGCACCTCGCTCAGCTCGCCGGAGTCCAGTTCGAGCAGCCGGATGCCGGTGGCAGTGCGCGATCCGGCCGTGCCGAGCAGCGCCCTGGTGCCGCTGACCTCGCTCAACGCCAGGGTGCTGATATTGCCCAGGTCGATGTCGGCCAGCTCGCCGGTCGCCGGATCGAGCACCGCCAGCTGGGACGAGCCGAGCGTGCGCACCGTGAGCAACCGGCCGTCGGGCAGCAGCCCGTACCAGCGCGCGCCGAGCAGCCACATCGGATCGGCGAAGTCGGCCTCGAACGGGCACAGCGGGCTGAGCTGGCCAGCCAGTGACAGCAGGTACAGGTTCCACCAGCCGGTGCGGTCACTGATCAGGTACAGGCTGTCATCGCCATGCCATTCCGGCTGCAGCACCGACTCGGTGGCCGAACCGAGCAGGCACCGGGCCGGCCCGCAGCGGCCGTTCTCGTCCAGTTCGGCGACCCGCAACTCGGTGCCGTCCCACGGCATCTGCGGATGGTTCCAGGCGATCCAGGCCAGCCGCCGGCCATCCGGGGAGAGCCGGGCGTGTGCCAGAAAATCCGAGCCGCCGACGATCGAGCGGACCGCCTCGGCACGCTCGGCCGCCGAGCCGTCCACCGGGACGGCGCAGAGATCGCGGGTGATGGTGCCGTCCGCGGCGTGGGCCTCGCGGATGCACCACAGCTCGCTGCCATCGCGCGACAGCTGCGGGTCGGCATAGCGCAGCGCCGCGGGTGTGGACGGGGCCGGGCTGATCGCCACCGGCGCGTCGCCGCCCGGTTCGAGCCGGTACAACCGCTGATCGGCGAACTCGGCGAAGTACAGCGTGCCGTCTTCGGCAGCCACCCACGACACACCGCCGTACTCCTGCACCCGGGTGCGGGTGTTCCAGGGCGCCGGCAGCACCTCGATCAGCTCGCCGGCGGCCGTGAGCCGGCTCACCGACTGCCGGCCGGCCTCGGACGGGCGCAGCTCGGTCCACCACACGTCGCCATCGGCACCGAACCGGGCCCAGGCCACCGGGTGCCCGCTGCTGGCCAGGTCAGCGGCGCTGATCGGTGAGATCCAATTGCCGTAGGGAGCGATCGTCATGGCATCGATCATTCCCTGCCTGCCGAGCCCGGCGGTTCGCGGGCTGCCGCACGGGTGTCGGTCGCCGTGCGCCGCTACCCGCGGCCGGGTGCCGGGCCGGGCCGCCCGCTGCCGGCGAACTCGTGTTGCCGCCATGCCTCGTAGGCCGCCACCGCGGCGGCGTTGGACAGGTTCATCGAGCGGCGGCCGGCCAGCATCGGGATTCGGACCGTCGCGCTGAGCCGATCATCGGCCAGCACCGCCTCGGGCAGCCCGGTCGGCTCGGTGCCGAACAGCAGCACGTCACCGGGCTGGTATCGAACCTCGGTGTAGCTGAGTTCGGCCTGGGCGGTAAAGGCGAAGATCCGACCGGGCAGCAATGCCGGCCAGGCGCTGGCCAGGTTGTCGTGCACGGTGACCGAGGCCAGGTCGTGGTAGTCCAGCCCGGCCCGGCGCAGCTTGGCGTCCGACAGCTCGAAGCCGAGCGGGCCGATCAGGTGCAGCTCGCAGCCGGTGCCGGCCACCATCCGGATCGCGTTGCCGGCATTCGGCGCGATCTTCGGTTCGAGGAACGCGATGCGAAACATCAACCGATGATGTCAGCCGCCCAGGACGGCTTGTGGACCAGGCAGAACGGGTGCCCGGCCGGGTCGGCGTACACCGCGTCGCCGGCGGGCAACCGGCGCGCTCCGAGGCCGCGCACCCAGGCGTCGGCGGCAGCCACATCGGCGACCATCAGATCGAGATGACACTGCTGCGGACGATCGGGGTCGGGCCACCGGGGTGGCTGGTAGCTGTCCGAACGCTGAAAGGCCAGCCCGGACGAGGTGTCGTTCTCGGCGACCACCACCCAGTCCGGCGAGCGGTAGGTCACCGGCTGCCCGAGCAGGGCGGCGTAGAACTCAGCCAGCAGCTGCGGGTCGGGGCAGTCGAGCACGACGTGATGCAGCCGGGCGATCATGGCCGCGGCACCCAGGGGTCGGCGACGGTCAGCATCGGGCCATTGTGCGCCCGTCCGGCTCGGCTTTCCGGTCAGTCCCGCAGCGTGTTCAGGATCCGGGTGAGGTGGGCCCGGTCGGTGTCGCTGAGCCGGTCGAAGAGGCGGTCGGCCTCGCTGCCCCGGCTGGACCGGATCTGCTGGCCGACCGCCACGCCCTGCGCGGTGAGCCCGACCAGGGTGGCGCGCCGGTCGTGCGGGTCCGGCCGGCGCTCGACCAGGCCCTTGGCCTGCAGGTCGTCCACCACCTCGGTGGTCGAACGGGCCGCGATCCGCAGCTGCTCGGACAGGTCGGTCAGCCGCAGCGTGCCGTGCCGGGCCAGCATCCGCAGCGCGCGCGACTGGGACGGGGTGACGTCCCAGCGGGCCAGCGATTCCAGCGAGGCCCGGCGCAGCTGGCGGGCCAGCGCCCAGAACGCCTCGGCCAGCGTGTCGTCTTTAGGGGCGTCTTTGGAGGCGTTCTTGTCGGCGTCTCTGTGAGCGTGTGCGCGGGCGTCTTTGTCAGCGTCTTTGTCGGCGTGTTCGTGGGTATCGCGGACGTCTTCGCGGTCCTGGGGCACCGGAATAGCCTACCAACGATGTGCGTTGCACCCTCATAGTGAGGTAACCTCACCAAATACTTGGCACCGGCAGAATCGAGAACCTCTTGGCATCCCCACAGACAGAGCAAGACATCCGCCGGGCGGGACGCCCGGGCCGTGAACCGCGATCAGTCACCGCCGCCGAACGGGCCCAGGCCCGTGAGGTGTCGCTGCGCCGGGTCGGCCAACTCTTCCTGCCCTACCGCTGGTCACTGGTGAGCGTCACCGCCATCATCGCGCTGTCCTCGGTGGTCGGGCTCGGCTCGCCGTTCCTGCTTCGGGCCGTCATCGACACCGCGCTGCCCACCAAGAACCTGCACCTGCTGAGCTGGCTGGTGATCGGCATGGTCGCGGTCGCGGTGCTGAGCGCCGCGTTCGGGGTGATTCAGACCTGGATCAGCACCAAGATCGGCCAGCAGGTCATGCACGGCCTGCGGACCGGCGTCTTCGCCCACCTGCAACGCCAGTCGATCGCCTTCTTCACCCGCACCCGGACCGGCGAGGTGCAGTCGCGGATCACCAACGACATCGGCGGGATGGAGTCGGTCGTCACCTCGACGGCCACCTCGATCGCTGCCAACCTGACCACCGCCATCGCCACCTCGGTGGCCATGGTCGCGCTGTCCTGGCGGCTGTCGCTGATCTCGCTGGTGGTCATGCCGCCGGCGATCTACCTGACCCGCAAGGTTGCCCGGCTGCGCCGCTCGATCACCACCCAGCAGCAGCGCGAGCTGGCTAACCTCAACGTCAGCATCGACGAGGGCCTGTCGATCAACGGCATCCAGCTGTCCAAGACGATGGGCACCGGCCCGTCCAACATCGCTCGGTTCACCGAGTCCTCGGCCCGGCTGATCGAGCTGGAACTGCGCTCGCAGCTGGCCGGTCGCTGGCGGATGGCATCGCTGGGCATCATCTTCGCCGCGATCCCGGCCATCATCTACCTCAGCGCCGGCCTGCCGGTCACCGCCGGCACCATGACCATCGGCACCCTGATCGCCTTCACCACCTTGCAGAACAGCCTGTTCCGTCCGCTCACGGGCTTGCTCAACACCAGCGTTTCGGTCATCAGCTCGCTGGCGCTGTTCGCGCGGATCTTCGAGTATCTCGACCTGCCCGTCGAGATCGACGACCCGGCGAACCCGGTCGAACTCGATCCGGCCCGGGTCAGCGGCCACGTCCGGTTCGCCGACGTCGGCTTCAGCTATCCGGGTGCGGATCGCGCGGCGCTGAGCGGCATCGACCTGGACGTGCCCGCCGGCACCACGTCGGCTCTGGTCGGCGAGACCGGATCGGGCAAGACCACCCTCGCCTCGCTGGTCGCCCGGCTGTATGACCCGACCAGCGGCGCGGTCACCATCGACGGGATCGATGTCCGCGACCTGCGCCTGGCCGATCTGGCCACCATCGTCGGCGTGGTCAGCCAGGACACATACCTGCTGCACACCACGGTGCGCGAGAACCTGCGCTACGCCAAGCCGGCCGCCACCGACGCCGAGATCGAGGAGGCTGCCCGCGCCGCCCAGATCCATGACCTCATCACCGATCTGCCTGATGGCTACGACACGATGGTCGGATCGCGCGGACACCGTTTCTCCGGCGGTGAGAAGCAACGCATCGCGATCGCCCGCACCCGGCTGCGCGATCCCCGGGTGCTGGTGCTGGACGAGGCCACCAGCGCGTTGGACACCCGAACCGAGCGGGCCGTCCAGCTCGCCTTCGACGCCCTGGCACGGGGCCGCACCACCATCACGATCGCGCACCGGCTGTCCACCGTGCGCAACGCCGACCAGATCGCGGTGATCGGTCACGGCCGGATCATCGAGACCGGCACCCACGACAGCCTGCTGGAGCATAACGGGCGTTACGCGAGCCTGGCGGCCTGAGCCGGCCGGCGCGGGCTACCGCCCGCGGTCCGACACCGCCACCGCCCGCGGTCCGGCACCGGCCGTTGTCCGGCATAGGGCAGACTTCGGCCCATGCCTGAAACCGTGGAGATCGGACTGGGTCGCGAGGCACGTCGTGGCTATCACCTGGACGAGGTCGCGCTCGTGCCGACCCGGCGGACCCGGGGCTCGTCGGTGGTGTCGACCAGCTGGCAGATCGACGCGCACACCTTCGAGCTGCCGCTGGTGGCCGCCCCGTCCGATGCGGTGGTCTCACCCGACATGGCGGTTGAGATCGAGCGCCTCGGTGGGCTGGCGGTACTCAACGGCGAGGGGCTGTGGGCCCGGTACGAGGACCCGGCCGAGTCGCTGGCCGCGATCGCTGACCCGGCCGGCTGCACCACCGACACCCTGCAGCGGATCTATGCCCAGCCGGTATCAGAGACCCTGCTGGCCCGACGGATCACCGACCTGCAGGCCGCCGGGGTGCGAGTGGCCGTCCGGCTGTCACCGCAGCACACGGTGTCGCTGTCGCCGGCGGTGCTGCGTGCGGTCGACATGCTGGTCATTCAGGGCACCGTGATCTCGGCCGAACACGTCGCCTCGGACGAGTCCTCCGACGGAGCGCTGAACCTCAAGACCTTCATCGCCAACCTCGACATTCCGGTGATCGTCGGCGGCGTGTCCAACTACCAGACCGCCCTACACCTGATGCGAACCGGCGCGGCCGGCGTGATCGTCGGCTACGGCGCCCACTCGTGCTCCACCACCCATTCCGCGCTCGGCATCGAGGTGCCGATGGCCACCGCCATCGCCGACGCCGCGGCCGCCCGCCGGGCCTACCTGGACGAGACCGGCGGGCGTTACGTCCACCTGATCGCCTACGGCGACATCACCACCGGTGGCGACATCGCCAAGGCGTTGGTGTGTGGCGCCGATGCGGTGATGCTCGGCGAATCGCTGGCCGGCGCCGCCGAGGCCCCGGGCGGTGGCCGGTACTGGGATCCCACCGCCTCGCATCCCCGGGTGCCCCGCTCGGCGCTGGTCGACCTGGGCATCGATCCGGCCGATCGGCCGTCGCTGGAAGAGATCCTGGTCGGCCCGACGGCTGATCCCAGCGGCGAGCACAACCTGTTCGGGTCGCTGCGCCGGGCGATGGCCAAGTGCGGTTACTCGTCGGTGAAGGAGTTCCAGAAGGCCGAGCTGATCGTCACCGGGCGCTAGCTGCCCGCTCGCGAAACCCGCACGGACGGTGGCCGTGGCACAGTCGGCGACGGGGGGACGAAAACCACGGAGACGCACGGCCGGTGAGGCGGCGATGGGCTCAAG
>JBPCPA010000201.1:0-12857 GCA_050999655.1 Jatrophihabitans sp. | reverse complement strand
GTTCAGGTCGTCGGCCGATCGTCGTCGAGCAGGCGCTGGTCATATCAGTACAGCGTGAGAAACAGACGGACGGAGCGGGCGAAAGGAGCAGCAACGACGGGGTCAGCCGCCGCAATTTCATCCGCTCCGGAGGCACGCTCGGACTGGGCATTGTCGCCGCCGCTGGTGCATCGCTAGCACGTCCGGTGACGGCCGAGGCGGCGACCCCTCCCACGCAGGTCGACTGGCGCTACTGCCAAGCCTGCGCTGCGCTGAAATACAGCAACTCCACCACGTTCAACCCGGGCGCTTGTTGCGAGTACAACTCCAACAATGGGCGCTACAACGGTGCGCACACGCCGGGCAGCCGGGACTACTACCTTCCCACCACGGCGTCGGAGTGGCCCGGACAGTCCGGGTGGCGATATTGCGGCAAGTGCGGCGTCCTGTACTGGCCAGGCACGCCCCGTTACGACGCCGTGACGCCAACTGGCGCCGGGCACTGTTCGTGGGACGCCGCGGGCCACTCTGGAACGAGCTACAACTATCGTGTGCCGTACACCGCTGTCCTGAGCGCCGGTACCGGCTACCAAGCAGGCTGGCGCTGGTGCTCAAGATGCGGAGCGCTGGTCTGGGGCGCGAGCACAGCCGACCCGTATTGCGGCGGCATCATCGGTCAGAAACACCGAGTGAGCGGCTACAACTACGTCGTCCCCTACCTCTAAGCCCGCCACTCGGCCGAATCGGCCAAAGGCGATCACCTCTCGCCCAGCTGATGAATCAGGCCTTCGCGTTGCGCTTGGCGCTGTACTGCGGTCATCGTGTGCTGTGCCGCCAGCTTCGGAACGACCGCAATTGGATGTAGGTAGAGGTTGAAATTTCACCTGCGTACCTACACCCATTTGCGGCAGCGCGCCGAGTGGCACCCCACATCTAGTGTCCAACCATCGACGCAGCAGCACAGGCTTCGATCGGAGCCGCAGCCCGCGAGCTGCACCTGCCGACTGTCCGCACCGAAGCAGCACGGCTGGCCGAGATCGCGAGTCGGGAACGACAGACGCACCTTGCCTAATTGGCGGAGGTGCTGGCCGCTGAAAAGGAGACGGCGCTGTCAGCGTCTCTGTCAACGCCGCCAGGCAAAAGGCGATCTCCGCGACCGTCGGCAACGGCTGGTACATCGTTTTCCTCCCCTACTACTAGGCAAACAACGGCGGCCCGGCTATACAACGACCGTTCACCTCGGCGACGGTCGCACCACCACCCGCCTCAGCCAACCCCCGCCCAGCTGATCGCAGGCCGAGGCGACAGCATCGGAGCCATCGCGTCAACTGGCGCCCCATACGGGTTGCCCGCCACGACCACGTTGAGAGTCGGCCCCTCCACCTGCAACATGTGACCGACGCTGCTGGGCTTCACCATGTCGTGTCCGCCATTGAGATGTAAGCCCGAGCAGCCGACCTCGGATCTCTCAACCCAGACGGCAATGAGGGAACTGCGCTCAGAGGCACTTAGGACGTTAGGCCCTATTCATAGAAGGGTGACTTCCGACAGTGTCGAGGACATGGCCGCGCAGATGGGACAGGTTCGGCTCCGACCGGCATCTTAGAAGGAAGACACCACCATGAAGAGGACACCCAGCGGCATCCTTGTTGCTGCCAGCGCTGTCGTCGCGCTAAGCGGGTGCGGCAGCGTGGGGAACGGAAGCGATGCCGCCGGCACGACGCATCAAGCGACCACCACGGCAATCAAGACAACGGCGCCGGCCGCGCCGAAATACTCTGTCGCCCAGCAGAGCGCGATCGAGGCGGCACGGTCGTACGTGGCCCTTTCCGGTTTTAGCCGCCTGGGCCTGATCCAGCAACTGTCCTCGAAGGCTGGCGATGGGTTCTTGGTTGCGGACGCCGTGTTCGCGGTCAACCACATCACAGTCGACTGGAACAAGGAGGCGCTCGAGTCGGCGAAGTCGTACATGAAGATGGGCGGTTTTTCGCGCGCCGGGCTCATTGAGCAGCTGACCTCGACTGCCGGTGAGCAGTACACCCTTGCGCAGGCAACCTACGCCGCCAACCACGTCGGACTCTGACACATTGGGTGGCCGAAATATCTGGCCGCTGCCGAGGCGCCAGTTAAGTAGCAGGACGCGTACCGAGCCAAGCAGGCGTTCATGTCTGCGGCCGCGTCAGCGTCGTGAGCCGGCCATTTGACCTCATAGGCTGCGGCTCGGGTAGCTCGGCTGGGCTCCAGTCTCGATGACGTCGTCAGCGATCTGGCGCAGCTTGCGGTGTAAGCCCTGGCCGGCCACCCGGAGCAGGGTGAAGCCTTGGTCTTCGGTCACTTTGCGGTGAGCCATCAGGATCCCGGTTGCGGTGCCGATCTGCCTGCTGTGTGCAGGGCGATGTCTAGATGCGCGGCCTTGTTCTCGCTCTCATATAGCGCCACGAGGCTGGAGGCGTGGGCGGGCGAAGATGCTGGCTATGTCCAGCGCGTCCTCGCTGAAGGCGCCGGCGGCGTCGCCGAACAGATTTATGGCCGCTGCCTCCTCGGTCGGCAACTGTAGGGCGAGCACGCTGCGGACCAGGCTCTGCTCGGCCAGGGGTCTCGGTGGCGACGTCGAAGAGCAGGTAGTTGATGTGCTCGACTACCGCCTGAAGGCGCCCTCGCGTTGCCGCAGCCATTCCGCGCGGCTGATCGCGTACTCGACCTCGCCGGCCTCGGTGCCGGGCAGCGGATCGTCGAAGTCGAGGTGGAAGGTGCGCACGTGGCGTAGTCCTGCCTTTGCCATGACGCGGCGGGACGCGATGTTCACTGCCATGGTCTGGGCTCGCACGGCGTCGACACCTCGTACCAGGAATGCCCACTCGACGAGCTGCACGCTGGCCGCGCCGGCCAGTCCTTGACCCCAGTGCCGCCTTCGTAGCCGGTAACCGAGCTCGGGACACCTCAGCGTGTCGGGTGTGGATGCGTGCAGGGAGAACCAGCCGATGAACTCCTCCGACTCGACGAGCTCGGCCGCCCACTGCCCGAACCCCGGATGCCTTTCATAGCCGGCAAGAATCCCTGCCAGCGCGGCCTGCACGGCGTACCGATCCGGCGGCTTGCGAAACAGGTACCTGATGACCTCCGGATCGCTGTCGAGCTCGACCAGGTTGCCCACATCGCCGGTGACGAACCGGCGTAGCCGCACCCGGCCACTGAGCTCGGGGACATCGGCCATGTCAATGGTGTAGCAGATCACCGCATCCGGACTGGTGATTGGCTGGTCGCGGCCGGCTGCGGGCTGCCGATGAGCGGTAGGGCCAGGCCGCACACCGGTCGGAAGCTGGGATCGGCCGGGCCGAGCAGGTTGACCACGTCCTGCAGGGCGTTGCTGTCGTAGCTGATGCCGAGGTGGTCGGTGATATCGGCGGGGCACTGGTCCTGCAGCAGGATGTTGCGCGCGCCGGCCAGGAACGCCGAGGTGTAGGGCGTCACCACCTCGTCGTAGCGGGTCTCGATGACGGAATAGTCAATGCCGGCAAGGGTGTCGCCACCAGCGTTCAGGTTGCTGATGAACGCCGAGGGCAGCACCTGCTGGGTGCAGGCCGGGCAGCCGATGAACGAGGTCAGCGGAAAGCCGGCCAGCGCGCCCGCTCCGTTGAGCAGGGTGTTGAGGCCGTCCACGGTGGTGCCATGATTGGACGAGGCGAGCCCGACGAGCCTGGCGACCTTGCTGGCGCCGCCGAGATTCTTCAGGTAGTAGCGGGGCATCATGCCACCCTGCGACCAGCCGACGATGTCGACCTTGGACGTTGCAGTGGCGCTGAGCACCCGGTCGACGAAGGTGGCCAGCTCGGCCGCCGCGCTGGGAATGTCGCCCACCGCGCCGATCCGTCCGCCGCTGAGCGTGGTCAGCCAGGTGGCCCCGTAGTTCAGGCCATAGACGCAGTAGCCCAGGTTGGCCAGGATCGGGCCGAGCGCCGACCAGGACGCGATCACCTTCGAGGTGGTGCCGGGCACCAGCACGATCGGTCGCGGGTGTGCGGCGCTCGGACGGCAGCTACAGACGTTGACGCCGGGCGGGTTGGCCTCGGGATCGACCAGCAGGGTGGCGTACCCGGTCGCGGCGTTGCCGACCGGATAGCGGGCTGCGGCCTGCGCGGGCGCGGCCGGCACGCCCAGCGCGACGATGGCCGCCAGCGCGACCGCGCCGGTGGCGAGCTTGCGGGCGACCATGGCACGCACCTGTCTCGAGGCGAAAGATAGTTTCAGGCAATATATCCGATACTGTCCGTACCGGATAGTCCCCTCCTTCCGGCGAACGAAAGCGCGGCGGCTGTCGTAGCGGCCCGGGTGAGGCTGGCGCCGACCGGGGCGGCTGACATCCGGCCCAGCAGCTGGGACGGGCGTTGACAGTGCGCGTGGCTGCCCACCAAGATTTTGTTGACTGATCAGCGAGGGTGCAGGTGGCGAGTGACGGATCGGGCTGGCAGATGAGCACGGACGAGCAGGGCCCGGTTCGGAGCGTGCCGGTGCCCTTCGAAGGGCTCGGCGCCGGCGAGGCGCCACTGACCTGGGCGCAACTCGACGTCTGGCAGAGCAGCACCGACTCCGGCGCGGCGGTGACGATCGGTGGCGTGCATCAGATGCCGGCCGGCACCACCGTCGAGGACGTGCTCGAGGTGCTGCGGTTCATCATGAGCCGGCACCAGGCCCTGCGGACCCGGTTGCGGCTGGGTCCGGACGGACGGCCCCGCCAGGTGTGCTCGACCAGCGGAGCGGCGTCCCTGCTCGTCGTGGACGCGGCCGGTGAGGAGCCCGACGCCTGCGCCCAGCGCATCAAGGTGCGGTTGGAGCGGCAGGGTTTCGACTACGAACAGGACTGGCCGGTGCGGATGGCGGTGATCACCGTCGATGGTCTGGTCAGCCACGTCGTGACCATCTACCTGCACCTGGCGGTAGACGCCGCCGGAATCGAGGTGGTGGTGGCCGACCTGGCCGCCCGCGACCCGCTGACCGGTGCCGCCGCCGGCCCGATCACCGCCATCCAGCCACTCGAACTGGCCCGTCGGCAGGCCCGTCCGGCCGCCCGCCGCCAGTCGGAGGCCTCGTTGCGGCACCTGGAGCAGGTGCTGCGCACGGTGCCCGCCGCGATGTTCGGCGATCCGGACCCCGACAGGCCGGCTCGCTACCGGCGGATCAGCTACCGTTCGCCGGCGAGCGAGTTGGCGCTGCGCCGGATCGTCGCCGAGCACACCGTGTCGAGTTCGTCGGCGGTGCTGGCGATGTTCGCGGTGGGCCTGGCCAGGCGACTGCAACGCGACCTGGTCTGGGCGATGGTGTTGGTCAACAACCGGTTCCGGCCCGGCCTGGCCGATTCGGCCTGCCAGCTGGCGCAATCGAGTCCGTACCGGATCGATCTGGCCGGCCTGAGCCTGGCCGAGGCCGTTTCGCAGACCCAGCGCAACCTGCTGCACACCTACAAGACCGCCTACTACGACAGCCGCCAGCACGATGAGCTGATAGCTCGCCTCGGCCGCGAACTGCCTGAGCCGGTCGACCTGTGCTGCTACTACAACGATCGCAGCGGCGGCCGGCCGGCTGCCGCTGCCGGCGCACCGATCACCGAGGATCAGCTGCGGGACGCGGTGGCGCTCAGCAGCTGGACCGAGGACACCGAGCACGCGCTGCCCGCTGCGCCGATGTTCATGAACGTCAACGATCCGCCCGGTCTGATCGAGCTCCAGGTGTCCTTCGACGCACGGCACTTCACCGTGGCCGACATGGTGGCGCTGTGCGGTGAGATCGAGCGTGCCGCGGTGCAGGCCGCGATCACCCCGACCGCTCCGGCCGGTGCATCCCTGCGGGTCGGCCTACCGGCCTGAGCGCCCGGTGGACGCCCGGGCCGATCGGCCGGGGCGTCTGGATGTCGGCCGGCAGGCAGGAGTACAGCCGCTGGGCGGCCAGGCTGCCTATCGGGCCGCCGTAGGCCGAGGCCGGGACCGGCTGGCAGCACTGCCGCACCCAGGACCCGATGCCGCCGACGTCCGGATTCGGGATATGCAGGTGCCGGCTTCGATTCCGCTGAGAAATGCGCACCCGCCAGCCGGGTGGCCGCGAGCTGTGCGGCAACGACAGGGGCACGGTTGGGTTCGGCTGGCTGGTGGGTTTGGTTGGGTGCGGTTAGATAGCTCGATGAGCGCCGACCGATGGTTCCTCAGCGCCGGCGAACGGGGTAACCCGTCCACCCGGCTCGATCGAGACCATGCCGACGGCCGGGCCTGGACGGCCGGCAACGAGGTCGAGCCGCTGGTACACGGTGCGCGCTACCTGCCCGAACTGCTGCGCTGCGTGCAGCGGATGGTGGCCGGCGACCTGCTGCTGTTCACCGACTGGCGAGGCGATCCGGACCAGCGAATGGCAGGTCCGGACACCGAGGTGTCCCGGGTGCTGTGCGAGGCGGCCACCCGCGGCGTCATCGTCAAGGGCCTGGTCTGGCGCTCGCACCTGGACCGGTTCGCCTTCAGCGAGCAGGAGAATCGCCACCTGGGCGATGAGATCAACGCTGCCGGGGGCGAGTGCCTGCGGGACATGCGGGTACGTCCGGGTGGCTCGCACCACCAGAAGTTCGTGGTGTTACGCCATCCGGGACGTCCGGACTGGGACGTGGCCTTCGTGGGCGGTATCGACCTGTGCCACAGCCGGTTGGATGACCACCGGCACCTGGGCGACGCGCAGCGCCAGCCGATGGCCAAGGTCTATGGGGACCGGCCGCCGTGGCACGACATCCAGCTGGCGGTTCGCGGGCCGGCTGTCGCTGACATCGAGACGGTGTTCCGGGAACGCTGGCTGGACCCGACCCCCCTCAACCGCAACCCGGTGGACAATCTCGTCGACCGCCTTCGTGGCGAGGACGTGTCGGCGGGACCGTTGCCGCCGCCATTGCCGCCGCCGGACCCGCGGGGGACCGCGCAGGTCCAGATCCTGCGTACCTACCCGCGTAAGCGGCCGTCCTTTCCCTTTGCCCGCAACGGTGAACGCAGCGTCGCCCGTGGCTATGAGAAGGTGCTCGGGCACGCCAGGTCGCTGGTCTACGTCGAGGACCAGTACTTCTGGAACGCCGACGTGGTGCGTAGCTTCGCCAAGGCGCTGACCGCCGCACCGTCGTTGCGGCTGATCGTGGTGCTGCCCCGCTACCCCGATCAGGACGGCCGGCTGTCGATGCCACCGAACCTGGTCGGGCGCCAGCACGCGCTGGACCTGGTACGCCAGGCCGGCGGTGATCGGGTCGGCGTGTACGGCATCGAGAACCACGCGGGCACACCGGTCTACGTGCACGCCAAGGTCGGCATCGTCGACGACGTGTGGGCCTCGGTCGGTTCGGACAACATCAACCGCCGATCCTGGACGCACGATTCCGAGCTGTCCTGCGCGGTCATCGACGAGGCGCCGGACGCGCGCGAGCCGTCCACCATCGATGCGCTGGGCAGCGGCGCGCGTAGCTTTGCCCGCCGGCTCCGGCTCGAACTCGCCGCCGAGCACCTCGACCGGGACGAGCACGACGTCGATGATCTGTGCGACCCGGTGGCGGCTTTCGACGCCTTCGCCGAGAGCGCGGCCACCCTGCAGCGCTGGCACGACGGCGGTGGCCGCGGCGCTCGACCGCCCGGCCGGCTTCGGCCCTACGTCCGGCCGGACCTGCCGAGCAGGACGCTGCGCTGGGCCACCCCGCTGTACCGGGTGGTCTATGACCCGGACGGTCGGGGCCGCCGGCTGCGCCGTACCGGCAACTTCTGAGCGCGTCCACGGTGCGAGATAGCGGCGATGTCGACTGGCGATCAGCGCCCGGCTTACCGCAGCGACGAGCGGCTGCCCGGATCGTCGTGCCCGCTGTTGTGCCCGCTGTCGTGCCCATCGTGCTGCCAGGATCCGGCCGTGGCCAGCACCAGCGCCGCGGCCACCGCCGCCACCACTACGGATGCGAGCAGGGTCACCGCCCGGCTCGTGCTGCCGTCGACGACTTTCCGGTGCCGGCGCGGCACGGTGAGCTGCAGCGCTGGCACGGTCCGGGCCAGCACGTGCAGGCCGGTCATGCCCGCCCAGGCGATGAACAGGCCCTGGTGCAGGGTGAGCCAGTCGACCCGCTGACCCAGCACGGTGACCAGAACCGTCCGGCTGCGGTCCTGGCCCAGCAGGATCAGCACCAGTCCGGACCCGAGCAGGGCCAGGGTCGAGGCCACCACGCCGGGGCCGAGAATGCGCAGCAGCATCGGCGGCGGTCCGGCCCGGCGGTAGGAGGTGTTGCGGCGGTAGTAGCGGGCGATACGCCAGCCGGTGCTGGCCGTCTTGAGCAGCGCCGGTGGCACCAGCAGGGTGCCGATGACGATGTGCCAGCTGATCAGGCCCCCGACATCGATCAGCGTCACCAACTCGGCCAGCGACAACACCAGCAGCATCAAACCCGTCCAGGCGGTGAGGCGGGCGTTGCCGGCCGGGCCGCCGGTACCCGGTGTCATCGGATCGTCGCGATGCAGCCGGCCGAGCGCAGCCCGCACGGCGTCGGCCACGATCACGGGCGGGACGGCTCGGGTGCGGGCCGCCTTGTCGGATGTCACCGGCTCATCCAAACCGGCGACAGTATGCGCAGTCTCTCAGCACGGCCCGCCGGGTCACAGGTGCGATCGGAGACCCAACGCGGGTGGCCAGGGGCACGATCGAACTGCCGACCTACCGTTTTTCAGGCTGTAGGTTGACCGTCTCGATCCGTCCAAATCCGCATATCTGTTGGGCTTGACGCGTCAGCCTAGCGTGCAGGAACGGACCGTGACCGCCTCAGTTGCTACCACGGTTGCTACCACGTGGCCGGCTATAGCCAGCCAAGATCAGCGTGCCACGTAGAGTTGACGCGTTGGAGCGGGGCTAGGCGGTCACCGAAGACCGCATGTCGTTCCAGAGTCGCCGACTTATGGAACCGGAAGACCCACTCACCCGCGGTTGAGAAGAGGCAAGCCGCGACGATGTCGAAGTGCGATACCTCGTAGAACCGGCTGGCTGGGTCGCCTTTGCTCGCCCGCGTTTTCTGAACCTCCACACGGTCGTCACCGTTCGCGTAGCGCGTGGGCGACGCGTTCTTGCACTCAATCCGGATGTGCTGGCCGTTGGTCAGCTCGACATCGAAATCCGGTTCACCGTCCTGGTCCAGTCTGGTCGCCGACGCCACGTGCGGGCTCGCATCGAGTGCCTTCTGGAGGTGGTGCTCAGCGACCCCACCACGAACGGCCACGCTGAGGCGAGACCTCCCGGCGATGATGTCGAGGATCTCGGGACTGGAGAGCCCGAACTGTGCCTCCAGGGCATGCAGCGTCCCGCTGTCACCTCCTGCGGGCTCTGCCACAGCTAGTGCGGCGCTATACCGCAGCGGAGGGTCGAGGCCAAGGTCGATTGAGCGTCGGTCGAGGTAGGCGTAGTCGATAAGCCGATCAGGTGTGAACAGGACGAGCGTTTCGAGCCCGTCGGCGCGTGCGTCCGAGCGCTTGACCCCGGAGTGGGTCTCCTTTGTCAGCGGGTGCCACCCGAGATCAGCGGCCCGAGCGACCTCCGCGTCCTTCACCCAGACCGACGACCCCATCGGGAGCGGGTCGTAGGCGATCGGGTCGAAACCGATGAACACCCCCGAGTCGAGATGGCAGCCAAGGACCATTGTGATGTCGACCGAGGCTGGGTCGAAGGCGACGTGGTGCTCTTCGACCCAGACATCCTCCGACCCGAGCCGGATCTGCGTTCGGGACTCGTCTGCGGGGCGTTTGTTGGTGACCTTCGTCGTCGACCGAAACGGGTAAACCAGCATGCCGAGTCGCTCACCAGCAGCTGTCGTTGCGCCTATGAACACTGGAGCACGACGATGATCCGTTGCGCTGACTACGTGAGCGCCGGACTTTTCGACGGCGTGGAGCAGGAAGCGCCAGACGTCCAACTTGCCGGTCGTCCGGTACACCCGGGGGTAGGACCGGCCCGCGAGGTCCTCGCGGCGCTGTGTCGGCTCAGGCAGTCTCATCGCACGCGTGTCTATCAGTGATCCGAGCCGCATTTGTACGGGACACGCCGCTGGCAGCGCCGGGTTGTCTGACCTGCCTGGCAAGCTGGCGGCATGCAGGAGATCCAAGGAGAAGCGATCTCGCTGTTCTCCGGGGCCGGGGGTCTCGACCTGGGGGCCGAGCAGGCTGGGTACGCCGTGCGAGCAGCGGTCGAGCACAACCTAGACGCCGCCGAGACCATGGAGAAAAACTTCTCGACGTTGGCCTCGCCGGTGATCCGCAAGGACATCCTCCAAACTCCCACCCGCGAAATCTTGCGGGCGGCAAGGATGAAGGGCTCACGGCGTCCGGAGCTGCTCATCGGCGGGCCGCCCTGCACCCCGTTCAGCAAGTCCGGGTTCTGGCTGGAGTGGAAGCGGGCCGGGCTGGACCCGGACGCATCCCTCTTGCAGGCCTACACCCGCGTGCTCGCCGAGGCGCGACCCCGCGCGTTCGTGCTTGAGAACGTCTACGCGCTGACCTACAACAACAAGGCTTCGCGACCCGCGTACGAGCGGCTGCTCCGCGAGATCGACGACGCCGGCTACACCTTCCGTGCTTCCGTGCTCAACGCCGCCGATTACGGCGTCGCACAGGCCCGTCCGCGCCTCTTCATCGTCGGCGTACGCAAGGGCCAGAAGCAGCCCGAGCTGCCGCCGCCGACCCACTCAGGCAGCTGGGAGCGGAGGAAGACGGGGCTCGAAGGCGGCCTGCCGCACGTCACGACCAGCCAAGCGCTGCGGGGGCTTGTCACCGACCCCGAGCCGGAGGAGGTCCATCGCGGCCAGTTCTCGGGTTTGCTCAACGACATCCCACCCGGCGAGAACTACCTGCACTACACCGCGCAGCGCGGCCACCCGAGCCCACGTTTCGACTGGCGTAGCCGGTACTGGTCGTTCTTACTGAAGCTGGACCCGAACCGCCCCTCGCCGACCATCCAGGCGCAGCCCGGACCAAATGTGGGTCCGTTCCACTGGGACAACCGCAGGCTCCGCGTGGCCGAGGTCAAGCGGCTGTTCGGCTTTCCGGACGACTTCCAGCTAGTCGGCAACCGCGCGAGCGTGCAAGCTCAGCTGGGCAATTCAGTCGCACCAGCCGTCGCCCGCCAGGTCATCGAAGTGCTTCACCGCTAGTCTGATCGTGCGCACTCCGCGCGGCATCCCAACAGTTCACGGCCGTGGCATCGATGTCGGTCCGCTGTCTCGCCTCGAAGGACCCGCCGACAAAGCTCCACTGCTTCCGAGGGCGACCCGTCGGGGTCCTCCAGCCGCCGAAGCGGACCGTCAGCAGTCCGCGTCTCCTCCGGCTCATACAGGCCGCACCACCAACCGACGTGCCCAGCCCAGTCCCACGACAGGGATGGAGAGCCTTCAACCTCGGCGAGGACTGCCGGCACGTCGGCCAGCTCGCGTTCCGCCATCGCGACTTTGTGGGCAGCTGCACGGACGGCCAGTTCTGCGCGGGACGGGGTCAGTCCGCTCGGCACCGCCTGTTCATGGACATCACGTGTGCGGCCGTTCCGCTCGCTCCGACGTGCCGTCCGGAGCCGTCCACGGACGTGAGGTGGTTGCTACCGGGTTGCTACCACTCATGCGAGAACCCCCGCGTCACCGAGCACTTGGCCCAGCAAATACGGGGGTTCTGAGGTGGCCAGGGGCAGGATCGAACTGCCGACCTACCGCTTTTCAGGCGGTCGCTCGTACCAACTGAGCTACCTGGCCGTACCGCCGGCCGCAACCGTCGCGGCGAGCGTGGCAGAGTCTACCGAACCGCTCGTCCCTCGATCAGCCGAGCCCGGCCGGCAGTCGCCGGACTGCCTCGTCGTAACGGTCGCAGAGCACCGCGGCCACCTGCGGGTGCGCCCCGATCGGCGCGGCGATGTAGCCCGAACTCAGCTCGCGTTCGGCATGTGCCCGCAGCACGTCGTTGAACACCCCCGGTGCCAGCAGGTAGTTGGCGGCATCGCAGTAGCGCGGCAGGCCAGCGCGCCAGGCCGGGTTGTTGGCCAGCATCCGGGGATGCACGGTGGCGTAGTCCGATCCCTCGGCCAGATGCAGTTCCCGCTGCAATTGCTGGGCGACCGTGGTCAGCTGCGTCAGCGCCTCAGGGTCTGACGAACCGGCGGAGAACAGCACCACGTCCTCCTGGTCGGGTCCGCGTCCGGCCAGCAACCGTTCCAGGACCACCCGGGTGATCCGCGGGTCCGGGCCCAGCGGGGAAGCGACCGTGGTGTCCGGCCGGGCGGCGGCCACCGCGGTGATGTCCACCTTGACGTGATAGCCGGTCGACAGCAGGGTCGGCACCACCACCACCGGACCGGTGAGCGAGGCCAGCAGGTCGGCGAACCGCGGTTCGGCCCGCTCCAGCCAGCACAGCTCGATCGGAACGTCCGGGCGCATGGTGCGCACGATGTTGACCAGCCGGCGGATCTCGGCGAGGCCGTGGGGGTCGGCGGTGCCATGAGCGACGGCGATCAGGGTCGGTGGCGGCATGACCGCATCAGGTTACGTCGGTGGCCCCGGCCGCCGCACCGCGATAAGCGCCACTGCGCGCGTTCGCATTCGACCAGGATGACCGGTAGGGCAAAGATCGCACCCGAGTCAGCCCTGTCAAGCTATGAGGCTAATATTGTATTTTGCAACGAGCTGGCAGAGGACGGTGCACGATGGATGCCACGCCCGAGTCCTTCTTCGGCGGCTCCGGCGGCTCCGGCGGCACCGGCGGCTCTGACGGCATTGACGAGGCGATCGCAGCCATGGAAAAGCAGTTCGACGACGCGATGGTGCTGTTTCCGGCCCGGCAACTGGGCCGCGGCGATCTCCGAAACGA
>JBPCPA010000161.1:0-2931 GCA_050999655.1 Jatrophihabitans sp. | reverse complement strand
AGCCGGCGGTGGGCGGCGGGCCGATCGGGCCCGCCGCCCATTTGCTTATCCGGACGCCCTTGTGTGTGCAACCAGCGGAAAGGAGCTAGGCAAGCATGTCTGAACCGATCTTGGCCCTACGGGGCATCAACAAGAGCTTCGGCCCGGTACACGTCCTGCGCAACGTCGACTTCGAAGCCCGGGTGGGCGAGGTCACCGCGCTGGTGGGCGACAACGGCGCCGGCAAGTCCACCCTCGTCAAGTGCATCGGCGGCAGCTACACCATCGACTCCGGTGAGTACCGCTTCGCCGGCAAGCAGACCACCGTGCACACCCCGCGCGAGGCCTCCGAACTCGGCATCGAGATCGTCTACCAGGACCTCGCGCTGTGCGACAACCTCGACATCGTGCAGAACATGTTCCTCGGCCGCGAGGCGCACAACGGCCCGCTGCTGGATGAGATCGCGATGGAGAAGGCAGCAGCCGGCGCGCTCAAGAGCCTGTCGGTGCGCACCGTGAAGTCCGTCCGGCAGCGGGTCTCCAGCCTGTCCGGCGGCCAGCGCCAGACCGTGGCGATCGCCAAGTCCGTGCTGTGGCAGTCCAAGGTCGTCCTGCTGGACGAGCCCACCGCCGCGCTCGGCGTCGCCCAGACCGCGCAGGTGCTCGACCTGGTCCGCCGGCTGGCAGATCAGGGTGTCGCGGTCGTGCTGATCAGCCACAACATGAACGACGTGCTGCAGGTCGCGGACCGGATCGCCTGCCTGTACCTGGGCCAGTTGGCCGCCATCGTCGATCGCAAGGAGGTCGATCAGCAGCAACTCGTCGAGCTGATCACCACCGGCCGGACCGGCACGATCGGTCTGCTCGACAACCACGCGACCGCAGGGACGGTGTGAGATGACGACCTCCAGCCCCACCCCGGAAGCCGAGCTGTCGATCAGTGACAGCGACCTGGTCGACAACGACCTGGCCACGGTCGCGGCGACCGCCCCGATCGAGGGCGGCCTGGGCGACTACTTCCGCATCTACACCCAGCGGGTCCGCAGCGGTGACATGGGATCGTTGCCGGCCACCGCCGGCCTGCTCGTGCTGGTGATCGTGTTCTGGTCGCTGCACAGCCAGTTCGGCTCGCTGGCCAACTTCTCCGACCTGCTCAAGCAGTCCTCGCCGACCATCTTCATCGCGATGGGACTGGTGTTCGTCCTGCTGCTCGGTGAGATCGACCTGGCGGCCGGCACCGCCGGTGGCGTCTGCGCCACGCTGATGGCGCGGATGTCGGTCGGCTACGGCTGGTCCTGGCCGTTCGCCGTCGGCATCGCGCTGGTGGCCGGCCTGACCATCGGGCTGGGCACCGGCTGGTTGTGCGCCAAGGTCCGCATCCCGTCCTTCGTCGTGACGCTGGCGCTCTACCTCGGCCTGCAGGGCGTGACGCTGTTCATCGTGCTCAACGGCGCCGGCGCGCACGGCAACATCTCGATCACCGACAACTTCATCACCAACCTCTACAACGGTCAGATGGACCCGTGGCTGGGCTGGCTGATCGCGGGCATCGCCATCGTCGGCTACGCGCTGGTCAAGCTGCAGCAGGTCACCTCACGCAGCCGGGCCGGCCTGATCGCCGAGCCGATCGCGCTGGTGGTGATCAAGGTGATCGCGCTCGCGGTGGTTGCCGCGGTGGTCGTGCTGCTGCTCAACAAGAACCGCGGCGGCAACGGCGGCAGCCAGCTGATCAACCAGGGCGGCAAGCTGGTGCTGGTCAAGCCACCGGCGCTTCAGGGAGTGCCCTGGGTGGTGCTGCTGATCGGGTTCTTCTTCGTGGTGTGGACCTTCGTGCTCACCCGCACCCGCTACGGCCGGCACGTCTACGCCGTCGGTGGCAACACTGAGGCGGCGCGTCGGGCCGGCATCCGGGTGGACGCGATCCGGATCTCGGTGTTCGTGATCAGCTCGTCCATGGCCGCCATCGGGGGCGTCCTGCTGGCCTCCAACACCCACTCGGTGGACGCCAACACCGGCGGCGGCAACACCCTGCTGCTGGCGGTAGGCGCGGCCGTCATCGGTGGCACCAGCCTGTTCGGTGGCCGCGGCCGGCCGGCGGACGCGATCATCGGCGGCCTGGTGGTCGCGGTCATCGCCAACGGTATGGCCGACCTGGTGCAGGGCAACAACCGTGACGCCATCCAGTACATCGTGACCGGTGTGGTGCTGCTGCTGGCCGCCGCGGTGGACGCGCTGTCGCGCCGACGGGCCGGCGCCGCCGGACTCGGCTAGCAACCGCGGTCCGAAGAAGGGAACGAGTCGGTGGCGCAGCGGCTTGCGGTACGTCCGGAGGAGATCCGCAGGCACAACCTCAGCCTGCTGCTGCGCCACATCCATCAGCACGGCGAGCTGACCAGGGCCGAGCTGACCGCCGCGACCGGGCTGAACCGCAGCACCATCGGCGCGCTGGTCTCGGACCTGGTCGGCCTCGGCCTGGTCACCGAGTACATCCCCTCGGTTCGCGACCGCGCCGGCCGGCCGTCCCACGTGGTCGCGCCGCGCGCGGACGGGCCCTACGTGCTGGCGGTGGACGTCGCCGTCGGGCGGATCGTGACCGCCACCGTGGGCCTGGGCGGTGCGGTGCACGAGCGCCGGCTGATCGCGATCGAGGGCGCCCAACGGCGGCCCGAGGCAGTCATCGCCCGGATCGTCAGCGACGCCACCTGGCTGGCCCAGCGCCGGCCGGGCGGTGGTGGCCCGGTCGGCATCGGGGTCAGCATTCCGGGCACGGTGCGCCGCCAGGACGGCTTCGTCGAGCACGCGCCGAACCTCAACTGGCGGGCGGTGCCGTTCGCCGAACTGCTGGCCGCGCAGTTGCCGGACGTGCTGGAGGTCTACGTCGGCAACGACGCCGACCTGGGCGCGGTGGCCGAACACCAGCGCGGTGCCGCGATCGGCTATGACCACCTGGTG
>JBPCPA010000031.1:0-8728 GCA_050999655.1 Jatrophihabitans sp. | reverse complement strand
TCCGCTCGCGCTGCACCCGCAGCATCATTACCGCGTCCACCTCGCCGGCCAGCTTGCCCGACAGCGTGGCGTCGAGGTCCCAGCTGGTGGCACAGCCCCAGCTGCTGACACCGGCCGGCATCAGGGTGGGCGGTGCGACCAGGCTGACCCGGGCGCCGAGGGTGTTGAGCAGCAGCACGTTGGAACGGGCGACCCGGCTGTGCGCAAGGTCGCCGACGATCACGATGTGCCGGCCGGCCAACTCGCCCAGCCGGCGGCGTAGCGAGAACGCGTCCAGCAACGCCTGGGTGGGGTGCTCGTGGGTGCCGTCGCCGGCGTTGATCACCGGACAGTCCACCCAGCCGGCGATACGGTGCACCGCCCCGGAGCTGGCGTGCCGCACCACCAGCGCGTCCACCCCGAGGGCGGCCACGGTCAGAGCGGTGTCACGCAGGCTCTCGCCCTTGCTGACGCTCGATCCCTTGGCGCTGACGTTGATCACGTCGGCCGACAACCACTTGCCAGCGATCTCGAAGGACGATCTGGTGCGGGTGGAGTCCTCGAAGAACAGGTTGACCACGGTGCGCCCGCGCAGTGCCGGCAGCTTCTTGACCTGGCGGTTCTGGATCGCGTCCATCTGTTCGGCCGAATCGAGGATCTGGGCGATGTCGGTGGCGCTCAGGTCGGCCGCCGAGAGCAAATGCCGGTTCATCAGCGCGTACCCCCGTCGGCGCCCAGGATCGTCACCTGGTCGATGCCGTCGGTCTCGACCAGGCTGACCCGGACCTGCTCGGCCGCCGAGGTGGGCAGGTTCTTGCCGACGTAGTCGGCCCGGATCGGCAGCTGCCGGTGGCCTCGGTCCACCAGCACCGCCAGCTGCACCGCGCGCGGCCGGCCGAGGTCGTTGAGCGCGTCCAGGGCCGCCCGCACGGTGCGCCCGGAGAACAGCACGTCGTCGACCAGGATCACCAGCTTGCCGTCGATGCCGCCGAGCGGCTCCACAGTCTGGCCCAACGGCCGCACCGCCCGGGTGCGCAGGTCGTCGCGGTAGAGCGTGATGTCCAGGACGCCGAGGCCGACGCTGAGCTGGCCGAAGGTGGCGATCCGGTCGGCCAGCCGGCGGGCCAGCGGCTGGCCCCGGGTCGGTATCCCGAGCAGCACCACGTCGTGGCCGCCACGGGTCTTTTCCAGGATCTGATGGGCAATCCGGTCCAGCACCCGGGACAGGTCCTCGGCGTGCAACACGGTCTTGTCGTCGTCCCCGATGGGCCGATCGAGCGGCCGGGACGTAGGCTGCGCAGGCATGCTGCCCAGACTCCCTTCCTCGCCTCACCGGACGAGTCGTTAAAGGATGTCGGATTGTTGACGACGGTATCAGTAGCTGCTCGCGACGATGACCCGCGGCGGGCCGTGTCGAGCCATCCGTTACCGTGCGTTCAGAACTGTTACCCTGTGAGGTCAGCGTTACAACACAGATTCGTACAAGCGAGACTTCACCGGTTACTGGGTGTTGCCAAATCCACTACGTCAGATGTTTGAGGACGGGGACGTGACAGAGCACAGCAGTCCAATCATCGGCGACGATGGCGAGCGGGCTGTCGGGTCCGTGCCACCCGAGGCGGTGGCGGATTCGGCCGGGCTCGCGCCCGATGACCGCGAGTACGCCCGCGCGCTGGGTACCCGGCTGCGAGCGGTCCGGTCCCAGCAACGGCTGTCCCTGCACGGCGTGGAGCGCAAGTCCGGTGGCAAGTGGAAGGCGGTGGTGGTCGGCTCCTACGAGCGCGGCGACCGCGCCGTGTCGGTGGCCCGGCTGGCCGAGCTGGCGGAGTTCTACGGAGTGCCGATCTCCGAGCTGCTGCCCAGCGAGGAAGGTGCACCGAGCGCCCGGATCGACGCCAGCGGCAAGGTGGTGCTCGACCTGCAGAAGCTGCAACACGTGCCGGCCGAAGATGCCGCGCCGCTGGTTCGTTACGCCCAGTCCATCCAGCGCCAGCGTGGCGACTACGGCAACAAGGTCCTCTCGATCCGCGGCGAGGATCTTCGCGCGCTGGCCCTGATGTTCGACACCTCGCTGGACCAGCTCACCGAGAAGCTGATCGGCTGGGGCGTGCTGGCACCGGGCTCGGTGGGCCACACCGCCGACTGAAGGCCGGGGCCGAGCCCGAGCCCGGTCTGAGGTATGGGTGGTGAGCGGCAACTCAGGTCGAGGGCAGCTGGTCGCGCAGCACCCGGCCCAGAATTCCGTTCACGAATTTCGGTGACTCGTCGGTCGACAGCGCCTTGGCCAGTTCCACCGCCTCGTCGATGGCCACGGCGTCCGGTACCCCCGGCGACCACAGCAGCTCGAAGAGCCCGATCCGCAGCACTGCCCGATCCACTCCCGGCATCCGATCCAGCGTCCAGCCCTCGGAGTAGTCGGTGAGCAGTTGGTCGATGGCCTCGCGATGCTCGGCCACCCCCTCCACCAGCTCGACGGTGTACTCGTTGATCGGCGGGTCTGCCAGGGCGATCCGCTCGGCCAGCGTGCTCACCGGGTCGGCGCCGCGCAGGTCAGCCTCGTAGATGAGGTCGACGGCGCGCTTGCGGGCCTTGCTTCGGGCTGCCACAGGTCAGGGTCAGCTGTTGATCCGGCCGAGGTACCGGCCGTCGCGGGTGTCGATCTTGATCTTCTCGCCGGTGGTGACGAACAGCGGCACCTGAACCTCGGCCCCGGTCTCGACAGTGGCGGGTTTGGTACCACCGGTCGCCCGGTCGCCCTGCAGGCCCGGCTCGGTGTAGGTGATCAGCAGCTCGACCGAGGTCGGCAGCTCGATGTAGAGTGGCACGCCCTCGTGCACCGCCACTGCGGCCTCGGCGTTGTCGAGCAGGTAGTTGGCGCCGTCGCCGACCACCGCGGCCGGAATGTGCAGCTGCTCGTAGGTGTCGCCGTCCATGAAGACGAAGTCCTCGCCTTCCTTGTACAGAAAGGTCATCGATCGCTTGTCGACGGTGGCGGTCTCGACCTTCGTACCGGCGTTGAAGGTCCGGTCGACCACCTTGCCCGACAGCACGTTCTTCAACGTGGTGCGCACGAAGGCGCCACCCTTGCCGGGCTTGACGTGCTGGAATTCCACCACGGTCCAGAGCTGGCCGTCGATGTTGAGCACGAGGCCGTTCTTGAGGTCGTTCGTGGTGGCCATAACGCGGTGGGTCTCCTCAGGCAGCAGCAGGTGTGCGGTGCGGGCGCGCCGGATCGGCTGCCAACGTCGTAGTTTACCGGCTCGCGATGGGCCGCCCGCACCAGCGGTGACGGGCTCAGCTGGCCGGCGTGAACCCGAGTACCGGCCGAGCCCGGCCGTCCCACTCGCGCAGGATCGCCACGGCGTGACCGTCGGCAGCCAGGCCGCCGTACTCGCCGGCGATCCCGGCCGGCGCGATGGTGCGGCCGAAGGTCAGCTCGTAGGCCTCGTCGGCGAGCAGGGTGCGAGTCGGCATCGCCACCGCGATCGCGGCCGGCAGCGGCAGCGCGATCGGATCGGCCAGCTCGGCGAGCGCTTCCAGGCTCAGCGCGTGCTCGAGACCGAACGGGCCGACCCGGCTTCGGCGCAACGCGGTCAGATGGCCGCCGACCGCCAGCCGCTGCCCGAGATCGCGGGCCAGCGCCCGGATGTAGGTGCCCGAGGAGCAGTCCACCTCGACGTCAAGATCACAGTGGCCACCGGGGTCACAGTGGCCCCCGTGGCCCCCGCCCGCGCAGCTGCCGAACCGCGGCTCGCCGAGCAGTTCGAACCGGTCGATGGTCACCGGACGCTCCGCCAGTTGCACCGTCTCGCCGGCCCGGACCCGGGCGTAGGCGCGCTCGCCGTCCACCTTGATCGCTGAGACCGAGGACGGTCGCTGCAGGATCGCACCGGTCAACTCGGCCACCGCCGCCTCGATGTCCTGGCCGAGCAACCCGGACGCGTCGGCCCGGCTCAGCACCTCGCCCTCGGCATCGTCGGTGCTGGTGCTGGCGCCGAGCCGGATGGTGGCCGAATAGGTCTTGTCGGTCAGCTGAATGTGGTTGAGCAGCTTGGTGGAGCGTTCCACCCCGAGCACCAGCACTCCGGTGGCCATCGGGTCCAGGGTGCCGGCGTGCCCGACCCGGCGGGTGCCGGCGATCCGGCGGACTCTGGCCACCACATCGTGCGAGGTCATGCCGGCCGGCTTGTCGACGATGATCAGCCCACCCGGACCGGTCGGACCCTTGCGCGCCATCCGCCGAGGGTATCGCCGCTGTCAGTTCGTGGGGCCCCAGGGGTATTCCGCGTTCGAGTACAGCGGATTCCAGCAGCGGGCGGTTCCGTGGATACGCGGGACGAGCCGATGCTGGGTGCTGATCACGTTCACCGCGATCCCGAGGCACAACAGGACCTGGATCGCGGTGATCAGTAGCCTCACGCGGCGCAGCAGCAGCACGCAGAGCAGCGGCGGCAGCACCACCAGCACCGCGCAGAGGATCGTCGCCAGGTGCATCAGGTGCAGTTGGGTACGCAGCCCGCAGCCGTCGCCGCAGCGGATCGTCTGCCAGCCGGTCACCACCAGCACCCCGAGAAGGTCGAAGGCGGCCACCGCCGCGATCGCCACCAGGGTGTCGAAGAAGGAGAAGCCTTCCCGCCAGCGGCCCAGTCGCTGCCGGCCAGCCGCGAGCGAGCCGGTGGGGCCGGCCGCCGGCCGATCTGTCGCCCAGGACGGCCGCGCCACCGAGTCTCCGGGCTGTCTGGCCACCATTCGAGCCAGCCTGCCAACCGGCGGTCTCGATCGGGTCTCGGGTCAGAGACGCCGCGCTAACGATTACCCTCTCGCAGACGCGGGTCAGCGTTGTTCGCCGACCACCAGCCAGCGCCCGCTGCGGGTACGCCAGGCCATCCCGATCAGCCGCAGCACGATGAAGGCGGTCAGGCCGGCCCACACCCCGCCGAGGCCCCAGCCGAGGGGCCTGGCCAGCAGGCAGAGCGGGATGAAACCCACCAGCGCGGCCACCAGGGTCACGTTACGGATGAAGGCGTTGTCGCCGGAGCCGAGCAGTACCCCGTCCAGCGCGAACACGATGCCGGCCGCCGGTTGCATCGCCACCAGCCACGGCCACAGCAGGTGTGCCTGATGCTGCACGGCAACATCGGAGCTGAACAGCGCCGGGATCGCGTACCACCCTGCCAGCAACAGCAGCCCGAACACCACCCCGGCGCACAGGCTGTAGGCGCTCACCCGCCAGGCGGTGCGCTTGGCAGAGCTCACATCACCGCCGCCCAGCGCCGCGCCGATCAGCGATTGGGCAGCGATGGCAAAGGAATCCAGCAGTAGGGCGACGAACTCCCACAGCTGCAAACCGATCTGGTGGGCGGCCAGCTGCGCCGAGCCCAGCCGGCCCGCCACGCCGGCTGCCACCATGAAGGCCGCCTGGAAGGCGATCGCGCGTACCACCAGGTCCCGGCTGACCACCAGCTGGGAACGGATCACCTGCCACTGCGGGCGATTGGGCACCCGCTCGGCGTGGATCGCCCGGACGCAGAGCACCGCGGCAAGCCACTGCGCGGCGACGTTGGCCACCGCCGAACCGGCCAGGCCGAGCCCGGCCGGATAGACCAGCAACGGCGAGGCGACGGCCGAGATCGCATTGGCCAGCAGCACGATCCGGACCGGCGTCCGGGTGTCCTGGACGCCGCGCAGCCAGCCGTTGCCGGCCAGCACCAGCAGCACCCCGGGCAGGCCCAGCATCGCGATCCGCAGCCATTGCACGGCATCGTCGGCAACCGGACCGGGGCCGCCGGTGATCAGCCGGACCACCGGACCGGCGATCAGCTCGCCGATCAGCACTGCGAGCAGCCCCAGCAGCAGCGCCAGCCAGGACGCCTGCACGCCCTCGTTGACCGCCGCCTCACGCCGGCCGGCACCGAAGAACCTGGCGGCCCGTCCGGTTGTGCCGTACTCCAGCGAGCTGCCGACGATGGCCAGCAGGGTCATCACGGTGCCGGCGGCGCCCAGGGCCGCCAGCTGGGTCCGGCCGAGGTGGCCGACCACTGCCGTATCGACCAGGACGAACAGCGGCTCGGCGGCCAGCACCACGAATGCCGAGAGGGCCAGGCTGGCGATCCGGCGGGCCGTCACCTCGGCAGGCTGGTTGCTCACAGGTCGCGGTACATGATCAGCAGATCGACAAAACCCTGTTGCGGATGCCGGAAACCACCCGGCACGGCGCCGACGGTGGCGAAACCGAACTGCTCGTACAACCGGACGGCGTGGACGTTGCTGGCCGCGACCGCGTTGAACTGGACGCCGCGATAGCCCGCCTGGCTCAGCCGCTGGATGCAGTGCCCGACCATGGCGCCTCCGATGCCGTGGCCCCGGGCGGCGGCAGCCACCATGAACGAGGCGGTCCCGACGTGTGAGCCGGCGCCCAGCCGGTTCGGACCGCACTTGTAGGTCCCGAGCACGGCGTCATCGACCACCGCCAACCAGGTCTGGTCGGGTGCGGCGGCCAGCCAGGTGCCACGGCCCTGCTCGTAGCTGGTGGCGGGGTCGTAGGCGAAGGTGTCGCCGGCCGCCACGATCGGCTGGAATACCGGCCAGATCAGCGGCCAGTCCCGCTCGTCGGCCAGCCGGAACCGCGGCAGCAGCTGCGGCGACTGCGCTGACATCGCCGGGCTACTCCTCGTCGTCGGAGATGACCCGGGGCTTGCGGTACGGGTCCGGATCGCCGGCCGGCACGGCGTGGGCACGCACCTGCTCGACCTGCGCGTCGGCCTGCCGGGCGACGGCGAGCAGGTCGTCGATGTGCTTGGCCGACTCGGGCAGCTCGTCGAGAAAGAAGGCGACGGTCGGGGTGAACTTCACTCCGGTCTGCCGGCCCACCTCGGTGCGGATCTGGCCGCGGGCCGCCTCCAGCGCGGCGGCCGACTCGCTACGCTCCAGCTCGTCGCCGAACACCGTGTAGAACACCGAGGCGTCGTGCAGGTCGCCGGTGATCTTGACGTCGGTGACCGTCACCATGCCCAGGCGCGGATCCTTGAGCTGGCTCTCGATGTAGGAGGCCACGATCTGCTTGATGCGGCCGGCCATCCGGCGGGCGCGCGGCGAATCAGCCACGGTGTTCTCCTTGCTCTCACGGGCAGAAATGCCACGCTCAGCGCGGGCCGCCGCCGACGCTGAGCATGACATTTCGAACTGGTGCGACCTTCGATCAGCCGCGCGGCTTCTCGCGCATCTCGAAGGTCTCGATGATGTCGCCGGTCTTGATGTCGTTGAAGGATCCCAGACCGATACCGCATTCGAAGCCCTCGCGGACCTCGGTGGCATCGTCCTTGAACCGCCGCAGCGAATCCACCGCCAGGTGCTCGTTGACCACGATGCCGTCGCGGACCAACCGGGCCTTGGAGTTGCGCCGGATGGTGCCCGACCGGACGATCGAACCCGCGACGTTGCCGATCTTCGGAACCCGGAACACCTCGCGCACCTCGGCGGTGCCGAGCTGGGCCTCTTCGAACTCGGGCTTGAGCATGCCCTTGAGCGCCGCCTCGATCTCGTCGATGGCCTGGTAGATGACCGTGTAGTACCGGACGTCCACGCCTTCGCGCTCGGCAGCCTCGCGAGCCTTGCCCTCGGGCCGGACGTTGAAGCCGATCACCACGGCATCAGAGGCGATCGCCAGGTTGATGTCGTTATCGGTGATCGCGCCGACGCCGCGTCCGATGACTCGCAGGGACACCTCGTCGTTGCCGTCGTTCAGCTCGATCTTGAGTAGCGAGTCCTCCAGCGCCTCGACCGAACCCGACACGTCACCCTTGATGATCAGGTTCAACTGCTGAACCTCACCAGCAGCCAGCGCCTTGTCCAGGTCGTCGAGGGAGATCCGGCGACGGTTGGAGGCCAACTGGGCGTTACGCTCCCGGGCCGAACGCCGGTCGGCGATCTGGCGGGCGATCCGATCCTCCTCGACCACGATGAACGAGTCACCGGCACCGGGCACCGAGGTCAGACCGAGCACCATCACCGGGGTACCAGGACCGGCCTCGGCGACGTTCTGCCCGTCGTCGTCGAGCATCGCCCGGACCCGGCCGAAGGCGTCGCCGGCCACGATCGAGTCACCGACCCGCAACGTTCCGCGTTGCACCAGCACCGTGGCCACCGGGCCGCGACCGCGGTCCAGGTGTGCTTCGATGGCGATGCCCTGCGCGTCCTGGGTCGGGTTGGCCCGCAGGTCCAGTGACGCGTCGGCGGTGAGCAGGATGCCCTCCAGCAACCCGTCGATGTTGAGGTTGTTGCGCGCCGAGGCGTCGACGAACAGCGTGTCGCCGCCATATTCCTCGGCCACCAGACCGTATTCGGTGAGCTGCTGGCGGACCTTGCCCGGGTTGGCACCTTCCTTGTCGATCTTGTTCACCGCGACCACGACCGGGACCCCGGCCGCCTGGGCGTGGTTGAGCGCCTCGGTGTTCTGCGGCATCACGCCGTCGTCGGCGGCCACCACCAGCACCACGATGTCGGTGGTGGAGGCACCGCGGGCACGCATGGCGGTGAACGCCTCGTGACCGGGGGTGTCGATGAAGGTGACCGCGCGGTCGGTGCCCTCGTGGTCGACGTGCACCTGGTAGGCACCGATGTGCTGGGTGATGCCACCGGCCTCGCCCGCGATGACGTTGGACTTGCGGATGGCGTCGAGCAGCCGCGTCTTACCGTGGTCGACGTGACCCATGACGGTCACCACCGGCGGCCGTGCGACCAGCTCCTCGTC
>JBPCPA010000277.1:0-13735 GCA_050999655.1 Jatrophihabitans sp. | reverse complement strand
GGTGCTGTGGGCGGGCGGCGGGGAAAAGAATACAATCGGCGAGCAGGGGGTGAAACACCCGGGCCACCCCCCCCCCGGCAGTTTCGACTTTCACCTCTATGCCAGTGAGGCTTCGGCTCGCTCCGCGATCCGCGATCGGGACGTCTACGGCGCCTTCGTGATCACCGATAGCTCGATCACCGTGTTCGAGGCGAGTGCGGCCTCGGCCACGGTGGCCCAGCTGCTGACTGTCGCCGGTCAGCAGTTGGCCGGCAATGTCGGCGGCAGCGTCGGCGGCAATGTTGGCGGCAGTGTCGGAACCGGCGCTCAGCGCGCAGCCGTGGACGTCACGTCGGTCGATGTGGTGCCCAACTCGTCGGGTGACCCGCGTGGCCTGGTCCTGAGCGCCTCGCTGTTGCCGTTGACGATCTGCAGCATCATCATCGCCTCGGTGATCGGATTGGTGGTCGGGTTTCGGCCGGCCTGGCGCCAGATCGTGGCCCTGGCCGTCGTATCGGCGGCCGCCGGTCTGGGTGCGTTGCTGATCGCCCAGGGGTTTCTCGGCGCATTGCCGCACGAGCACCTGGCCACCTGGGCGTCGCTGTCGCTGACGATGCTCGCAATCAGCAGCGTCACCGCCGGTCTCATCGCGCTGATCGGTTCGGCGGGCTTCGGACTCGGCGCGATCCTGCTGGTGTTCGTCGGCAACCCGTTCGCCGGCGTCACCTCCGCGCCGCAGTTGCTGCCCGACTGGGTCGATCACCTCGGACAATGGCTGCCTCCGGGGGCCGGCGCGAACCTGCTACGTAGCACCGCCTACTTCGACGGCCACGGCGCGGCCGGGCACCTCGTGGTTCTCATCCTCTGGACCGGGTTCGGGTTGTCGGCCATTGTGGTGGGCCACCACACCTCGGTCCGCTTGGCCGGCCACCAGAGCCGACTGCCGGCGGTGGTTGACCGGCCCGCATCCGCACCCGCGCCGGCGTCCGCACCCAGCTGACGCCCACCAGCATCGCCGGTTACCTCACCGGGCAATAATCGGCTGGCCAGCCCTGCGACACTGCTTCGGTGAGCGACGAGGACTACCGAACCCTGAACAAGGCCAACTGGGACGAGCGGGCGCCCGCACACGCCGCCTCGCCCGGCTACTCCGTCCAGCAGTTCATCGAGGATCCGGACTTTCTCTCCGATGTGGTGCGCTTCGACCGCGATCGGCTCGGCGAACTCACCGGCCAGCGTAGCCTGCACCTGCAGTGCCACGTCGACACCGACACGCTGTCGCTGCACCGGCTCGGCGCCCGGATGTCCGGCCTGGACTTCTCGCCGGCCGCGCTCGGGGCGGCCCGTGGCCTGGCCACCGCGGCCGGCGCGGACATCGACTACGTCGAGTCCGATGCCTACGACGCCGTCCAGAGGTTCGGCCCCGGCCGGTTCGACCTCGTCTACACCGGCATCGGGGCGCTGTGCTGGCTGCCTGACATCGCCCGCTGGGGGCGACTGGTGGCCGACCTGCTCGCGCCCGGTGGCCGGCTGTTCATTCGCGAGGGCCACCCGAGCCTGTGGTCGATCGACGAGCGCCGTACGGACGGCCTGCTGGTCGCGGATTTCCCTTATTTCGAAACGGTGGAACCGGTTATCTGGGACGACCCGGAGACCTATGTCGAGACCGACGTGCAGTTCGTGCACAACCGGACGGCGTCCTGGAACCACGGTCTCGGCGAGATCGTCGGCTCGGTACTGGACGCCGGGCTGCGACTCACCGACCTGGTCGAGCACCGATCGGTGCCCTGGTGCGCGCTGCCCGGCCGGATGGTCGAGATCGACGCGGGGGAGTGGCAGTTGATCGACCGTCCCGATCGGCTACCGCTGACCTATACCCTGCAGGCTGTCAAGCCGCACTGACCACAACGTCCTGATGAACTGCAGCTAGCCGAGCGCGCCGCGCACCGAGACGTAACCCTTGAACAAATTGCGGGCGATGGTGCGGCGCTGGATCTCGTCGGTTCCCTCATAGATCCGCAGCAACCGCAGCTCCCGGTACCAGCGCTCGATCGGCAGTTCCCGGGTGTAGCCCATCCCGCCGTGAATCTGCAGCATCCGGTCGACGATCTCGTTCGCCTTGACCCCGCCGAACAGCTTGGCCATCGACTGGCCCTGCCTCGAGTCCAGGCCGGTGTCCACCTGCCAGGCGGCCGAGAGCACCAGCCAGCGCAGTGCCTCGATCTCCACGGCGGAGTCGGCGATCATCCACTGGATGGCCTGCCGCTCCGAGATCGGCTGGCCGAAGGTGACCCGGTTGCGGGCATGCTCCATCGCCATCTCGACCAGCCGCTCGCAGGCGCCCAGCGCGCGGGCCGGCAGCAGGTAGCGGCCTCGCCCGATCCACTGCATGGCCAAGGCGAATCCCTGTCCGACCTCGCCGAGGATGTTGCGTTCGGGCACCCGGACATCGTCGAAGATCAGCGCGGCCGGTCCCCACTCACCCATGGTGTCGATGTACTCGGACTTCCAACCCATATCCCGGTCGGCCAGAAAGCAGGTGACCCCGCCGTTGACCCCCTTGTCGGGGTCGGTGATGGCGAACACCATGGTGAAGTCGGCCTCGTTGCCGCAGGTGATGAAGGTCTTCTCGCCCCGGATGATCCAGTCCGAACCGTCCTTGCGGGCGGTCGTCTTGATCGCGGTGGCGTCCGAGCCGGCACCGGGTTCGGTGATCGCGAAACACGAGATCTTCTCGCCCTCGATGGTCGGCAGCAGGTACTCCTGCTTCTGCTCGGAGTTGGCGTGGAACAGGATGTTGTCGGCGTAGCCACCGAACCGGAACTGGATGAAGGACCGGCCCAGCTCCACCTCGGTCAGCGCGGTCAGCACCGACGACAGTCCCATGCCGCCGTACTCCTCGGGCGTCTGGATGCCGAAGAAGCCGGACTGGCGCGCCTTGCGTTGCAATTCCCTGAGCTCGTCGTGGGTGACCCCGGGCTGGCCGAGCCGCTCGCGGCGCAGCGCGGTCGCCTCCAGCGGCTGGATCTCTCGCTGGACGAACGTGCGCACCCAGTCGCGGGTGGCGAGCTCTTCTTCACTCAGCGAGAAGTCCATTGCGCATCCGATCCGCCACCGGGCTACCTGCCGGTAACTACCTGTCGAATCTATCCGCCCCGCCCGGGGTTCGCCAGGCTGTGACTGGCTAGGGCTCGATCACGATCTTGCCGATCAGCTCACCGGATTCCATCGCAGTCAGGCCGTCGCCGACCTGCTCCAGCGGCAGGCGGCGGTCGATGCGTGGCCGCAGGCCGGTGGAGATCAGCAGCTTCATCAGCTCACCCAGTTCCTGCCGGGTGCCCATCGTCGAGCCGACCACCTGCAGCTGCAGGAAGAAGATCCGGTTCAGCTCGGCCGGCGGCGTGGCGCCGGAGGTGGCGCCGGAGATGACCACCCGGCCGCCGGGGCGCAGCGACTTCAGCGAGTGCGACCAGGTTGCCGCCCCCACCGTCTCCATCACCGCGTCGACCCGCTCGGGCAACCGGGAGCCCGGCGCGAAGGACTGGTGCGCGCCAAGGTCCAGCGCGGCGGCCTGCTTGGCCTCGGTGCGCGCCGTCGCCCACACTCGCAGGCCGGCCGCCCGGGCCAGCCCGATGCAGGCCGAGGCCACCCCGCCGGACGCGCCCTGCACCAGGACGGTCTGTCCCGGCCGAAGCTCGGAGTTCACGAACAGCATCCGGTAGGCGGTGAGCCAGGCCGTCGGCAGGCAGGCCGCCTCGGCGAAGCTCAGCTCGGCCGGCTTGGCGAGCACGTTGGCGCTGGGCACGGTGACCAGCTCGGCGAGCGAACCCTGGTGCGCCTCGCTCAGCAGCGAGCGTCCCGGGTCGAGGGTCTCATCCCCGGTCCAGCCCTCGGCGCTGATCACCGAATGCACCACCACCTCGGCCCCGGTCGCGGTGTCGATGCCGGCCGCGTCGCAGCCGATGATCATCGGCAACTGCTCGGCCTTGATGCCGACCCCGCGCAGCGTCCACAGGTCGTGGTGGTTCAGGCTGGCGGCCTTCACCGCGACGATGGACCAGCCCGCTCTGACCTCGGGCTCCGGGCGCTCTCCGATGACCAGACCGGTCAGCGGTGACTCGGGATTGAGGGCACTGGCGTAGGCAGCTCGCATAGCGCCTGACCCTAATCGGCCCAGCCCACCGGGGTCGGCGTCAGGGTCTGCGCCACGGTCGGGGTCAGCGTCGGCGCCAGATCACAGCAGCGCCGCGGGCACCGCCTCCAGCGCACGCTCGATGGCCGCGACCAGCTCCCGCGCCGAGCTGGCAGTCAGCTCCACCGCGACCCGGCTGCCCGGCGAGCCGGCCGGGTCGGCGAAGTCGATGTTGAGCGTGTGCCCGGCCTGGGCATGCACCGGATGGTCGTAGTAGACGGTGGCAGTGCTCAGGGCGAACCAGCCATCGCGACCCTTACCGCTGCCGGTGATCTCGGCGTGCTCGGTGTTGTAGGTGCACACGGCTAGCGCCCGACCGGGCCGATGAGCAGCTGGAGGAACGCCGCGATCCGGGCATAGCCGTCGACCGCCTGCTCCTGCCGATAGGCCGGCCGATCGGTGCTGAAGAAGCCGTGCCCGGCGCCCTCATAGCTGAAGAACTCGTGCTCCTTGCCGTGGCCGGTGAGCAGCTCGTCGAGCCTGGCGACGTCGGCCGGCGACGGGTGGCCGTCCTCGGCGCCGAACAGGCCCAGCAACGGGCAGGACAGCTTGTCCAGCTGGTCTTCCAGGCTGGTCATGCTGACCGGGGACTCGGCCGGCGAATCGTCGACCACGAACGCGCCGTAGCAGTCGACCACGGCCTGCAGCTCGAGGTTGCACGCGGCCAGCACCGCCTGCCGGCCGCCGGAGCAGTGCCCGATCACCGCGACGTTCTGGTTGGCCATCGGCAGCCGGCGCAGGTGACCGGCCGCGCCATTGACATCGCCGACCAGCCGGGCGTCGGGCACGCCGCCCTGCGCTCGGACGATCGCCGCCGCGTCATCGGGATCCGCACCCGGCGCCTCTCGCGAGTACAGGTTGGGCACCACGACGTCATAGCCGTCGACCGCGAACCGGCGAGCGACCTCCTTGGTCCAGCGGTCGTAGCCGGGCAGGTGGTGGATCAGCACGATCCCGCCCCGGTCTCCCTCGGTGGTCGGTCCGGCGTGGTAGGCCTCGATCTCGTTGTTGCCGTCTCCACGGATCAGGATGGTTTCGGCGGTAATACCGTCGTTCACGAATGCTCCTCCTCCGGCGGCGTCCGGCCTGCCTCTAGGCTTGGCGCCGTGCCTGTACCCCGGACGCCGCTTCGCCGCCGTCCGTTGCTCGCTCTGCTCATTCTGGTGTTGCTGCTGGTCGGCGGCTACGTCGGCCGTGCTGTTGAAGGCAATCACTCTGCCAACCCACAGCCGGCAGTCAGCGCGGCTGCCGGCGCCGTGCCACTGTCCGGCTTGCCGGCACAGGCCCGCCAGACGGTCAGCCTGATCCAGCGGCACGGGCCGTTTCCCTACAGCCACGACGGGATCGTCTACCAGAACCTGGAGCGTCAGCTGCCGATCGAGCCGGCCGGCTTCTACCACGAGTACACGGTGCAGACGCCGGGTTCAGCCGACCGGGGCACCCGCCGGATCGTCACCGGACAGGACGGCCGGTTCTACTACACCGGCGACCACTACGCCTCGCTCATCCAGATCGACCTGACCGGCTAGTACTATCGCCGGGCAGCACTATCGCCGGGCAGGACGTGCAGCCGGGCAGGACGGTCAGCCGGTTAGGACGGTCAGCCGGGCAGGACGGTCAGCCGGTCAGGACGGTCAGCCGGGCAGGACGGTCAGCCGGGCAGGACGGTCAGCCGGCCCAGGATGGTGGCCGTTTGGCGGTGAACGCGGCAATGCCCTCGGCCGCCTCCGGGCTGGCGAAATACCGGGCCGACAGCTGCCCCATCGCGGCGAAGTCCTCGGCCATCGACCTGCCGCCCGGCTCGCGCAGCAGCATCGCCTTGGTCGCCGCCAGCGCGTTCGGCTCGCCCTGGCGCAGCAGCGCGGCGTAGCGGGCCACCTCGGCGTCCAAGTCGTCGGCGACGACGGTCAGCAGGCCGATCTGCTGGGCCCGACGGGCGTCGAAGGTCTCCCCGGTCAGGCACAGCTCCAGGACGGCCCGGGGCAGCAGCCGGGGCAGCACCGGCACCGAGATCACCGCCGGCACCAGGCCCAGGCGCACCTCGGTGAAGGCGAAGTCGGCGTGCTCGGCGGCGATCGCGATGTCGCAGGCGGCCACCAGGCCGATGCCGCCGGCGCGTGCCTTGCCATCGATCCGGGCGATCACCGGCTTGCCGAACTCCCAGAGCCGTTGCAACAGCTGCGGAAAGGCCACGATCGGCTGGTCGGCCGCCGGCACGTCGGTAACCGTGCTCAGGTTCATCCCGGAGCAGAACACCGGGCCGGCGTGGCTGAGCACCACGGTGCGGACGCTCGGGTCGGTCTCGGCAGCGTCCAGGTGCCCGCGCAGCTGGGCGAGCAGTTCACCCGACAGCGCGTTGCGGCGCCGGGGCGAGTCCAGGGTGATGGTCGCGACCGATTCGCTGACCGAGTAACCGACACTGCTCACCGCTGCTCCTTCGCTGGTCGGGCCGACTTGCTCACCTTCCGGCGGGTCGGTGCTGACTTCGCACTGTAGGCAACTGACACTGGAACCATGCCATCCGCCCTGCCGCTCGGTGACCCGGCGCCGCCGTCGGGCCAGCTGCCCGAGTCCACGCTCCTGAGCCTGGCCGCCCAGCCGCTCGGGTTCTACGTGCACGTCCCGTTCTGCGCGAGCCGCTGCGGTTACTGCGACTTCAACACCTACACCGCCGAGGAGCTGGGCAACGGGGTGAGCCGGGGCTCCTACGCCGACACGGTGCTCGCCGAGATCAGGCTGGCCCGCGCGGTGCTGCCGGCCAGCGCGCCGCCGGTGTCAACGGTGTTCTTCGGCGGCGGCACCCCGACCCTGCTGCCGGCCGAGCACCTGGGCCTGATCGTGGCCGAGATCGCCACCGAGTTCGGCCTGGCCCCGGACGCCGAGGTCACCACCGAGGCCAACCCGGAATCGGTCACCCCGGCCTACCTGGCCAAGCTGCGCGAACTCGGTTTCAGCCGGATCTCGCTGGGCATGCAGTCCGCGATCGGCCACGTGCTGGCGGTGCTGGATCGCCAGCACACGCCGCAGCGGGCGGTGCAGGCGGTGGCCGAGGCCCGGGCGGCCGGTTTCACCCACATCAACCTCGACCTGATCTACGGCACGCCCGGTGAGACCGACGCCGACTGGCAGGCCTCGCTGGACGCCGCGGTGGCGTCGGGGGCCGACCACGTCAGCGCCTACGCGCTGATCGTCGAGGACGGCACCCCGCTGGCGCGCAAGGTGGCCAGCGGGGCGATCCAGGCCCCGGACGACGACGTGCTGGCCGACCGCTACCTGCAGGCCGACGACACCCTGGCCGCCGCCGGTTTCGACTGGTACGAGGTGTCGAACTGGAGCCGGGGGACGGCGGCGCAGTCGGCCCACAACCGGTTGTACTGGGCCAGCGCCAACTGGTGGGGCGCCGGGCCGGGCGCGCACAGCCATGTCGGCGGGACCCGCTGGTGGAACCTCAAGCATCCCTCGCGCTACACCGCGGCGCTGGACGCCGGTCGCAGCCCGGCGGCCGGCCGGGAGAGCCTGGACGAGGCGGCCCGGCTCACCGAGCGGTTGATGCTCCAGCTGCGGATGGTGGACGGCCTGGACCTGCGGACGCTGCCGCCGGCGGCCGGCCGCCATGCCGCGCAGTGCGTGACCTGGGGACTGGCCGAACGGGTGCCGCTGGGCCAGGACCGGCTGGTGCTCACCCAGCGTGGCCGGCTGCTGGCCGACGCGGTGGTGCGTGACCTGCTCACCGCCATCGGCTGAACGGCCCGCGGATTCAGCTCCGCCTGGCCTCGGCCTTCTTGGGCCGCAGCTCGTCCAGATCGAGCACCCGGACGTGCAGGGTGTGCCGCTGCTGCAGGGCGGCGCGGACCGCGCGGTGCAGGCCGTCCTCCAGGTACAGCTCGCCGTCCCAGTGCACCGCGTGCGGGAACAGGTCGCCGTAGAAGGTGGAGTCCTCGTCCAGCAGCTTGTCCAGCGCGAGCTCTCGCTTGGTGGTGGTCAACTCGTCCAGCCGGACCGAGCGCGGTGGCACGTTCGCCCAGTCCCGGGTGGAGAAACCGTGGTCGGGGTAGGGCTTGCCGTCCCGCACCGCCTTGAAGATCATCGGCACATCACGAGACCGTTCCCCCCGATACTTTGACAGCAATTGCCCGGACACCTTAGCGCGTAAGCGCTACCGATAACTTCGCAACTCAGGACTGTGCGCCACAGAGGCCACGCGGGCAAACTAGGATCAGGTGTGAGGAGGCGATGAGATGAACGTCGAGGAACGCAAGCTCGAGGTGCTGCGGGCCATCGTCGCCGACTTCATCGCCACCAACGAGCCGGTCGGCAGCAAGGCCATCGTCGAACGGCACAATCTCGGCGTCTCGCCGGCGACCATCCGCAACGACATGGCGGCCCTGGAGGACGAGGGGTTGATCCACCAGCCGCACACCTCGGCCGGTCGGGTGCCCACCGACGCCGGTTACCGGATGTTCGTCGACCGGCTCACGTCGGTCAAGCCGCTGTCGCAGGCCGAGCGGCGGGCCATCGAGAAGTTCCTGGACAACGCCGTCGACCTCGACGGGGTGCTGCGCAACGCCGTGCGGGCGCTGGCCCAGTTGACCCGCAACGTCGCCGTTGTGCAGTACCCGTCGCTGTCGCGCTCGCGGGTGCGGCACCTGGAGACGGTGTTGCTCAGCCCATCCCGGCTGATGCTGGTGCTGATCACCGATACCGGCCGGGTCGAGCAGCGGGTCGTCGAGTTGCCCGCGCCGGTTGAGCCCGACGATGTGGCCGACCTGCGCACCACCCTGAACGCCCGGCTCAAGGACCAGCGGCTGGCCGACGCGCCGGCCATCGTGGCCGACCTGCCCACCGCGATACCCGGCCATCTGAGCGACCTGGTGTCGATCCTGTCCTCGGTGCTGAGCGAGGCGCTGGTCGAGCACCCGTCCGAGCGGTTGGTGCTGGCCGGCTCGGCCAACCTCACCGAGCACGTGCTGGACTTTCCAGCGATCCGCCCGGTGCTGGAGGCGCTGGAGGAGCAGGTGGTGTTGCTGCGGCTGCTGGACCAGGAGTCCACCACCGCCGGCCGGATCCTGGTGCGGATCGGCAACGAGAACACCCACGAGGGCCTGCACGGTGCCTCGGTGGTCTCGGCGGGCTACGGCGCCAGTGGCATCTCCCTCGGTGGCGTCGGGGTGCTCGGTCCGCGCCGGATGGACTACGCACACACGATGGCCAGGGTCGCCGCCGTCGCCAGTTACGTCGGCGATCTGTTGGCCGACAGTTGATACGGGCGGCGATCTGTTGGCCGAGGACCGGGTAGCCGGCGTGCGACTGCTCGCCGACAGCTGAGCCGGGAGCGTCCGTACACTGGCACTCGGCCGCCAGGAGTGCCAACTACGACTTTGAGGTGAAACACCGGTGCCAGGTTCCGTGCGGGATTACTACGGGCTGCTCGACGTAGCCAGCGACGCCACCGCCGAGGAGATCAAGCGCGCCTACCGCAAGCTCGCCCGCGAGTTGCATCCCGATGTCAATCCGGACCCGGAGGCCCAGAACCGGTTCAAGGACGTCACCGCCGCCTACGAGGTGCTCTCAGACCCCGACAAGCGCCGGGTCGTCGACCTGGGCGGAGACCCGCTGGCCCCCGGCGGCGGTGGCGGTGGTGCGGGCTTCACCGGCTTCGGTGGTTTCGGCGACATCTTCGAGACCTTCTTCGGCGGCGGCAACGGTGCCCGCGGACCCCGCAGCCGGGTTCGGCAGGGCGCGGACGCGCTGCTGCGGATCGAGTTGACCCTGTCCGAGATGGCCTTCGGGGTGCACAAAGAGATCGCCGTGGAGACTGCGGTGGTGTGCCAGTCCTGCCACGGTGACGGTTGCTCGCCGGGCACCACCCCGCGCACCTGCGGTACCTGCAACGGCCGGGGCGAGGTGCAGTCGGTGCAGCGCTCGCTGCTAGGCCCGGTGATGACCAGCCGGCCCTGCCCGACCTGTGCGGGCACCGGCCAGCAGATCCCGTCGCCCTGCCCCAACTGTGCCGGCGAAGGCCGGGTACGGGCCCGGCGCAGCGTCTCGGTGGACGTGCCGGGCGGCATCGAGGACGGAATGCGCATCCGGATGTCGGGCCAGGGCGAGGTGGGCCCCGGCGGCGGTCCGGCCGGTGACCTCTACCTCGAGGTCACCGAGCAGCCGCACGAGACCTTCAGCCGGGAGGGTTCGGACCTGCACTGCTCGCTGGCGGTGCCGATGACCGCCGCGGCGCTGGGCAGCACCCTGGAGCTGGCCACCCTGGACTCGACCGAGAAGATCGAGATCCGGCCCGGCACCCAGTCCGGAGCAGTGATCACCCTGCGGGGCAAGGGTGTTCCGCGATTGCGCAGTAGCGCCCGCGGTGACCTGCACGTGCATGTCGAGGTGCGCACGCCGACCAGACTGGACGCCGAGCAGGAGCGGTTGCTGCGCGAGTTGGCCGAGCTGCGCAACGAGGACATCAGCGTCGGCGGCAATCGCGCCGGGCTGTTCTCCAAGGTCCGCGACGCCTTCGGCACCCGGTAGCCGATGAGCCCGCCGCTGTTTCTGGTGCCCGACCTCGGCAGCGGTGACCAGATCGAGCTGACCGGTGCCGAAGCCCACCACGCCGGCACCGTCACGCGGCTGGCGGTCGGCGAGCGCGCGCTGCTGGCCGACGGCCGGGGCGGGCTGGCCGAGGTGGTGGTGGTCGCGGTGGAGCGGGATCGGGTGCGCTGCGCGGTCGAGCGTCGCAGCCAGGTTCGCGAGCCCCGGCCGCGCTTCGTGGTCGTCCAGGCGCTGCCCAAGGGCGAGCGCGCCGAACTGGTGGTCGAGGTGCTCACCGAGCTCGGGGTGGACGAGATCGTGCCGTGGTCGGCGGCCCGCTCGATCGGCGCCTGGAAGGGCGACAAGCTCGACAAGGGCCTGGCCAAGTGGCGGCGGACCGCGCTGGCGGCGGCCAAGCAGAGCCGGCGGCCCCGGATCCCGCTGATCAGCGAGTTGGCCGGCACCGCCGAGGTCGCCCGCCGGGTTCGGGCCGCCGGCCTGGCAATCCTGCTGCACGAGTCCGCCGAGTGCGGCCTGGAGCAGGTGCTGCAGACTGCCGGGACGGCCGGCCGGCACGCCGGACCCGGACCGGACGAGCTCGCTGAGGTGCTTGTGGTGGTCGGGCCGGAGGGTGGCATCGCGCCGGAGGAACTGGCGTTGTTGCAGGCCGAGGGTGCTCGCTGCGCCCGGCTGGGGCCTGAGGTGTTGCGAACCTCGACGGCCGGTGCCGCCGCGCTGGCGGTGCTGTCGGTTGCCCTGGGACGCTGGGCTGCCGGCTGACCGGGCCGCCTGCTGATTGGGCGACCGGCTGACTGGGCGACCGGCTGACTGGGTGCGGCCAGCTACCGTGTCGGCATGGCTGCTGACTGCGTGTTCTGCGGGATCGTCGCCGGCGATATTCCGGCCACCGTCGTCTATGACGGGGCCGGGGTGCTGGCCTTCGCCGACCTGGCCCCGAAGGCGCCGACCCATGTCCTGGTGATCCCGAAGAAGCACTTCGCCGACCTCGGCGAGCTTGCCGGTGATCCGGTCAGCGCCGGCGCGGTGGTGGCCGGGGTCGGGGCGGTGGCGGCCCAGCTCGGCCTGGGTTCCTACCGCACGGTCTTCAACACCGGTGCCGAGGCCAGCCAGACGGTCTTTCACGTGCACGCCCACGTGCTGGCCGGTCGCTCGCTGAGCTGGCCGCCCGGCTGAGCAGCGGGCCCGGCGAAGGCCGCACAGCGGGGCGAGCCGTCCCGGCGGCGTGGAGGTCGGCAAAACGGACTTCGGCATTCGCCCCGGCCCGGGTAAAGTGGGTGGCTCCACGTCGTCCAGCCCGGAAAGCAGCGCATCGCACTTGTCGGAACCTTCGCCAGTCAGCCCGGACGGGCCTGGCCGAAACAAGCAGAATGTCACGACGCGCTTCGTGGTCCCCGGTGAGCTGCCCATGGTCGGCCTGCTCGGGCCACGCGATGAATTGCTGAGGCTCATCGAGGCCCGGCTGAACTCCGAGGTGCATGTCCGCGGCAACGAGGTCACCATCACCGGCCCGGCCGCCGACAATGCCCTGGCCGTCCGGCTATTCGAAGAGTTGGTGCAGCTGATGCGATCCGGAAACGACCTGACGCCCGACGCGGTGGGCCGGACCCTCGGCATCCTGCAGGCCGATACCGAACAGCGCCCGGCCGAGGTGCTCAGCCTCAACATCCTGTCCCGGCGTGGCAAGAACATCCGGCCCAAGACGGTGAACCAGAAGCGCTACGTCGATGCCATCGACGCGCACACCATCGCGTTCGGGATCGGGCCGGCCGGCACCGGCAAGACCTACCTGGCGGTCGCCAAGGCGGTGCAGGCGCTGCAGGCCAAGCGGGTCAACCGGATCATCCTGACCCGGCCGGCGGTCGAAGCCGGTGAGCGGCTCGGCTTTCTGCCCGGCACCCTCAACGACAAGATCGATCCGTACCTGCGCCCGCTGATGGACGCCCTGCACGACATGCTCGATCCCGAATCTGTGCCCCGGTTGCTGCAGGCCGGCACCATCGAGGTGGCGCCGCTGGCCTACATGCGTGGCCGGACGCTCAACGACGCCTTCGTGATCCTGGACGAGGCCCAGAACACCACGCCCGAGCAGATGAAGATGTTCCTGACCCGGCTCGGCTTCGGCTCGAAGATCGTGGTCACCGGCGACATCACCCAGGTGGACCTGCCCAGCGGCACCAAGTCCGGGTTGCGGGTGGTCCGCGACATCCTCGGCTCGGTCGCCGACATCCACTTCGCCTACCTCGACGCCAAGGACGTGGTGCGCCACCAGCTGGTCGGCGACATCGTCGAGGCCTACTCCAAGTACGACGATGCGAGCTAGGCCCTGCCCCACATGAGTGAGCATCGCAGCGAGCGTCAGCGAGCGAGGAGCGGAGCGGGTTCGGCGATGAGCGCGTGCGCGAAGAGCGAGATGTTGCTGAGTGGGCATCGCAGCGAGAGCAGCGACCGGGCATGAGCATCGAGATCAACAACGAATCCGGCGTGGTGGTCGACGAGCTGGCCATCACCTCGGCGGCCCGGCATGTGCTGGACACGCTCGGGGTGAACCCGATGGCCGAGCTGTCGATCCTGGTGGTCGACTCGGTGGCGATGGCCACCCTGCACAAGCAGTGGATGGACCTGGACGGGCCGACCGACGTGATGGCCTTTCCGATGGACACCCTGGACGACAAGCCGGGCCTGGGCGCCGATCCGGGGCCGGCCCTGCTCGGCGATGTGATCCTGTGTCCCGAGGTGGCCCAGGCACAGGCGGTCGAGGCCGGTCATTCCACCGATGCCGAGCTCTACCTGCTCATCACCCACGGCGTGCTGCACCTGCTGGGCGATGACCACGGCGACCCCGAGACCGAACGCGAGATGTTCGGCCTGCAGACCAAGCTGGTCACCGATTGGGCCGAGCGCACCGGGCACGGCCCGATCCGGACGCCGCTGCCCGGTCGCGCCGGTGAGAGACGTGCCTGATCCGGCCGCCGGGAGTCCAGCGGGGCCGTTTCAGTGACCGGGCCGGACGCCATC
>JBPCPA010000176.1:0-3009 GCA_050999655.1 Jatrophihabitans sp. | reverse complement strand
GACCATCTCGTCGGTGGTCTGCACCGTCCACACTCGGTGCGCCTGGACGCCCCAGGACAGCGCCAGCTGGCGTTGCACCGCCTCTTCGGGGGTGAAGGCCAGCACCGCGGCGTGCGCGTGCAGCCGGGCCAGCCGGCGGGCGGTGTCAACGCTCTGGGTGAACGCGACCAGCGCGGTGGCGCCGAGCGATTCGGCGATCTCCTTGGCGGCCTTGGAGATCACCCCACCGGGCGTGCGCGGTTCGTGCAGCAGCGCGGCGACATCGACGGTGGAGCGCTCGACCGCGCCGATGATGCGCGACATGGTCGCCACCGCCTGCACCGGGTAGGTGCCGACGCTGGTCTCGCCGGACAGCATCACCGCGTCCGCACCGTCGAGCACCGCGTTGGCCACGTCGGAGGCCTCGGCCCGGGTCGGGCGGGAATGGCTGATCATCGACTCGAGCATCTGGGTGGCCACGATCACCGGCTTGGCGTTGTCGCGACAGATCGCGATGGCCTGCTTCTGCACCATCGGCACCTGCTCCAGCGGCATCTCCACGCCGAGGTCACCGCGTGCGACCATCACCCCGTCGAAGGCCAGCGCGATCTCCACCAGCCGCTCCACACCCTCGGGCTTCTCGATCTTGGCGATCACCGGGCGGCGGACCCCGATCCGGTCCATCACCTCTTGCACCAGCTTGATGTCGTCCGGGGAGCGGACGAACGACAGCGCGATCCAGTCCACGCCGAGGCGCAGCGCGAACTCCAGATCGTCGATGTCCTTCTCGCTCAGCGCCGGGACGCTGACCGACACGCCGGGCAGCGACAGCCCCTTGTTGTTGCTGACCACCCCGCCCTCGCTGACATCGCACACCACGTCGGTGCCGTTCTCGACCGACACCGCCACCACCGCCACGTTGCCGTCGTCGACCAGCAGCCGGTCACCGGGCTTGACGTCGGCGGCGAGTTGCTTGTAGGTGGTGGACACCCGGTCGTGGTCGCCCTCGATGTCCTCGACGGTGATCCGCACCCGCTCACCGGTCGCCCACATCACCGGGCCGTCAGCGAAGCGACCCAGCCGGATCTTGGGGCCCTGCAGGTCGGCCAGGGTGGCCACGTTGCGGCCGGCCGCGTTGGCCGCGTCGCGCACCCCGTGAAAGCGGCGGGCATGCTCGGCGTGCTCGCCATGACTGAAGTTAAGCCGGGCCACGTCCATACCCGCCTCGACCATGGCGCGGGTGCGCTCCGGCGGGTCGGTAGCAGGGCCAAGGGTGCAGACGATCTTTGCGCGACGGGTCACATTCGCCAACTTTAAACGTTACCGGCCAGTCGCCGGAAGGCAGCTGACCTATCGGGCACGGTGGGAGTGTCGATCACCTGCGGGCCGCGGCCATCACTGCGTCATCGACATCGGCGCCCTCGGCCTGGGCACGCCGGGTGGCCTCGATCACCCGCCGGTAATCGCGCGGCATGATCAGGGAGAACCGGCCGGCCAGCTCGTCCGGACGGTCCAGCAGCCGACCGGCCACCAGCGAGCCGGTCAGCTCGGTGTGTCGCGCCAGAATGTCGCGCAGGTCGGCCAGCCGCTCGCCGGTGACCGGCTCGACCTCGACCAGTTCGGGATTGACCAGGCCGGCGTCCAGGTCCAGCACGAAGCCGACGCCACCTGACATGCCCGCCCCCAGGTTGCGCCCGGTCCGGCCCAGGATCACTGCCACGCCTCCGGTCATGTACTCCAGCGCGTGGTCACCGACCCCCTCTGCCACCGCGGTCGCCCCGGAGTTGCGCACGCAGAACCGCTCCCCCACGATGCCCCGCAGGTAGAGCTCACCGGCGGTGGCGCCATAGCCGATGACGTTGCCTGCGATCACGTTCTGCTCGGCAATCAAAGGCGATCGTGCGTCCGGGCGGACGGCGATCACGCCGCCGGACAGGCCCTTGCCGACATAGTCGTTGGCATCGCCACTCAGCCGGATCAGCACGCCCGCCGGCAGGAAGGCGCCGAGTGACTGGCCGGCCGAGCCGTGCAGGGTGATGTCGATGGTGCCGCGCGGCAGGCCGGCCGCCCCGTAGCGCCGGGTCACCAGCGAACCGAGCATGGTGCCGACCGTCCGGTTGACGTTGCGGACCGGCAGTTCCAGGCGCACCGGCCGGGAATCCAGCAGCGCGCCCTCGCACAGCTGGATCAGGGTGTTGTCCAGCGCGGCATCCAGGCCGTGATCCTGCTCGACCCGCTTGCTCAGCGCGGTGCCGGCGGCCGGCTCGGGCATCTGCAGCAGCGGCGACAGGTCCAGGCCGGCCGCCTTCCAGTGCTCGATCGCCCGGCCGGCGTCCAGGTACTCTGCGTGCCCGATCACCTCGGCGAGGCTGCGAAAGCCCAGCTCGGCCAGCAGTTCGCGTACCGGCTCGGCGATGTAGGAGAAGAAGGTCACCACGAACTCCGGCCGGCCGCTGAACCGGGCCCGCAGTTCCGGGTTCTGGGTAGCCACCCCGACCGGGCAGGTGTCCAGGTGGCAGACCCGCATCATGATGCAACCGGAGACCACCAGCGGCGCGGTGGCGAAGCCGTATTCCTCGGCCCCCAGCAGTGCCGCGATCAGGACGTCCCGGCCGGTCTTCATGGCACCGTCCACCTGAACGGTGATCCGGTCGCGCAGGCCGTTGAGCAGCAGCGTCTGCTGGGTCTCGGCCAGGCCCAACTCCCACGGCCCGCCGGCGTGCTTGAGCGACGTGAGGGGGGCGGCGCCGGTGCCGCCGTCGTGGCCGGAGATGAGGACCACGTCGGCTTTTGCCTTGGACACGCCGGCGGCGACGGTGCCGACACCGACCTCGCTGACCAGCTTCACGTGGATGCGGGCCGACGGGTTGGCGTTCTTCAGGTCGTGGATGAGCTGCTTGAGGTCCTCGATCGAGTAGATGTCGTGGTGCGGCGGCGGTGAGATCAGCCCCACCCCGGGTGTGGAGTGCCGGGTGCGGGCGATCCACGGGTAGACCTTGTGGCCGGGGAGCTGGCCGCCCTCCCCCGGCT
>JBPCPA010000132.1:0-3568 GCA_050999655.1 Jatrophihabitans sp. | reverse complement strand
GATCCGGGCACCGCCCTGTGACCGACGCCCGGACCGAGCCGGCGCTGGCCTTCGCCGGCTCGGTGCGGCGGGGCAGCTTCGAGCTGCACGCCGAGTTCGCGGTCGGCGACGGCGAGGTGCTCGGGGTGATCGGTCCCAACGGAGCCGGCAAGACCACCCTGCTGCGCACCCTGGCCGGGTTGTCGGCGCTCAGCACCGGGCGGCTGACGCTGGGCGAGGCGATCCTCGACGATGTCGCCACCCAGCTGTTCGTGCCGGCCGAGCGGCGACCGGTCGGCCTGGTGTTTCAGAACTACCGCCTCTTTCCGCACCTGAGCGTGCGGGACAACGTCGCCTTCGCCGGCCGCGCCCGGGGCCTGGGTCGTGGGCCGGCCCGGGCCGCAGCCGACCGCTGGCTGCAGCGGCTGGCGCTGACCGAGTTCGCCGGTCGCAAGCCGAGGCAGCTGTCCGGCGGCCAGGCCCAGCGGGTGGCGCTGGCCAGGGCGCTGGCCGCCGAGCCGAACCTGCTCCTGCTGGACGAGCCGCTGGCCGCGCTCGATGCCCAAACCCGGGCCCAGGTGCGAGCCGAGCTCGGCCGCCACCTTGCCGAGTTCGCCGGCCCGACGCTGGTCGTTACCCACGATCCGCTGGAGGCGATGATGCTGACTGATCGGCTACTGGTCATCGAGGACGGCCGGGTGGTGCAGGACGCCTCGCCGGCCCTGGTGGCACGGCGGCCGGCGACCCAATACGTGGCCCGGCTGGTCGGGCTCAACCTCTATCCGGGCGTGCAGGACGCGGGTCCGGTGGTGCGGCTGGACGGCGGTGGCCAGCTCAGTGCGGCCGGACCGGACCGGGTGCCGGTCAACCAGGGCGGCCGGGTGCTGGTCTCCGTCCGGCCGGCCGCGATCGCGCTGCACACCGAGCGGCCGGCTCCAGCCAGCCCGCGCAACGTCTGGCCCGGCGTGGTGGACGGCCTGGAGCTGCTCACCGACCGGGTGCGGGTGCAGGTGCTCGGCGCGCCGGCGGCGCTGGTCGATATCACCCCGGCCGCGGTCGCCGAACTGGGTCTGGTCCGGGGCCGGCAGGTCTGGCTCAGCGCGAAGGCCACCGAGGTGGACTGCTATGCCGACCAGTAAATGAGCGAGGACCGCAGCGATTGACAGCCGGTGAGTGAGGATCGCAGCGACGAAGGAGCGAGGACCGCAGCGATTGACAACCGGTGAGGATCGCAGCCGCTGGCCTACTCGCTGTGCGCGCCGGCCCTGACCGCCTCGGTCTCGCCGATCCAGACCGACTTGACGTTGCAGAATTCGCGGATGCCCTGGCTGGACAGCTCCCGGCCGTAGCCGGAGTTCTTCACGCCACCGAAGGGCAGTTCGTTGAACGAGGTGGTCATGCCGTTGATGAACACCGCGCCGGCCTCCAGGTCCCGGGCGAAGGCGGCCTGCTCGGCCGGGTCCGACGTCCAGGCGTTGGACCCCAGGCCGAACTCGGTGCTGTTTGCCAGCGCTATCGCCTCGTCGTAGGACGCGACCCGGTACAGCCCGGCCACCGGGCCGAAGACCTCCTGGGCGTACATGTCCATGTCCGTGGTGAGGTCGGCGACCACGGTCGGCGGGTACCACCAGCCGGCCTGGTCGATGGCCTGACCGCCGCAGAGCACCGTGGCGCCCTTGGCCCGGGCGTCCTCGACCTGGCCGGCCACATCGTCGCGGCCCTGCTCGGTGGCCAACGGTCCGATATCGGTGTCGGAGTCCATCGGATCGCCGATCACCAGCTCGCTCATGTGCTTGACGAAGGCTGCCGCGAAGGCGTCATAGACCTCGGCGTGCACGATGAACCGCTTGGCCGCGATGCAGGATTGGCCGTTGTTCTGGCACCGCGCGGTGGTGGCTACCTGCGCGGCCTTGTCGATGTCGGCAGAGGGCATCACCACGTAGGCGTCGCTGCCACCCAGTTCCAGTACCGTTTTCTTCAGGTTCTGCCCGGCGATCGCGGCCACGGCGCGGCCGGCGCCCTCGCTGCCGGTCAGCGTCGCAGCGACCACCCGCCGGTCGGCCAGCACCTTCTCGACCTGACCCGAACCGATCAGCAGCGTCAGGAACGAGCCGGCCGGAAAGCCGGCCCGTTCGAACAGCTCCTGCATGAACAACGCCGTCTGCGGAACGTTGGAAGCATGCTTGAGCAGGCCGACGTTGCCGGCCATCAGCGCCGGTGCGGCAAAGCGCATCGCCTGCCACAGCGGGAAGTTCCACGGCATCACGGCCAGTACCGGGCCGATCGGCTGGTAGCGGAGGTAGCTGTCGATGGCGTTCACCGAAGCCGGCGATACCGGCTCGTCGCTGAGGAATCCCTCGGCCTTCTCGGCATAGAACCGGCAGGCCTTGGCGCACTTGGCGGTCTCTGCCTTGGCCGAGGCCAGCGTCTTACCCATCTCGGTCGTCATCAGGGTGGCGACCGCCTCCTGCTCGGCGTCCAGGATGTCGGCAGCAGCCCGCATCCACTGCGCGCGCTGGCTGAAACTGGTCTTGCGCAACGCCTGGAACGCCTGCGCCGCCGACTCCAGCCGGCTGTCGATCTCGGTGTCGCTGAGCGCGTCGAAGGTGCGTAGGACCTCGCCGGTGGCCGGATTGGTGGTCGCGATGGGCATTGCAGAACTCCTTGCGCTTGTGAGAGAAGACCAGCTCGTTCGGGTGCCGCAGTGCCCACGGTAACCGGTCTGCCAGGGCCGGCGGTGGGGAGGTGGCGACGGTTTCGGTACGGTCCGGCGATCGGATTGCCGAACGTGCCCGGAAACATATTCGCCCGCAATCCAGACCGGTCGAGCAACTGTTCCGAATGACTCCTCGACAAGCTTCAACTAAGGAGTCGACATGAAAAGCACCCTCACCCGCGCCATCGTTGGAATCGCCGCCATCGGCGTCGTCGCCGTCTCGGCCAGCGCCTGTTCGAGCAGCAAGGATTCGTCCAAGCCGGTCGCAGACATCCCGTCCCTGACCGGCCAGACCACGGCCGTCGCGTTGGACAAGGGCTTCACCGACGCCCTCACCTCGCTCAAGCTCACCCCCGGCGTCACCGGTACCGCCAAGCTCACCGACGGCTCGCTGATCTTTCCGATCACCGGCGGCAACGTGAAGTACTACACCCCCGGCAAGGTCAACCCGTTCGTGCAGGGCGACATCAAGCACGACGGCAGCGGCATCTCGCTGACCGCGGGCTCGATCAAGGTCGAGCTGACCAACTTCGACATCGACCCGGGCGCCTCCAAGCTCTACGGTGATGTCTCGGTCAACGGCACCACGGCCGCCACCCACGCCTACCTGTTCTACCTGGACGGCAGCACACTGAAGGCGCTGCAGACCTCTGGCAACACCGCCATCCTCGAAGGCACCAAGTTCGAGATCTCGCCGGACGCCGCCCCGCTGCTGAACAAGACCTTCAGCACCGACGCGGTCAAGGCGGGCCTGCTGGTCGGCATCGCCAAGATCACCGTCAACACCAAGTAGCAGCTCAGCACGAGCACCCCGCACTCCGGCGCGGGGGGGGGGGGGAAAAAGGGGGCTGGAACACGACGTGGTTGCGGGGC
>JBPCPA010000127.1:0-10503 GCA_050999655.1 Jatrophihabitans sp. | reverse complement strand
GGTCAGCGCATACATCCTCATCCAGACCGAGGTCGGCAAGGCGGCCTCGGTCGCCACCCAGATCGCCGGGCTGCAGGGCGTCACGCTCGCCGAGGACGTCACCGGCCCCTACGACGTGATCGTGCGCGCCGAGGCCCAGAGCATGGACGAGCTCGGCCGGCTGGTGGTGGCCAGGGTGCAGGGCGTGGACGGGATCACCCGGACCCTCACCTGCCCGGTGGTGCATCTCTGAGCGCCTCAGTCGAGCCCGATCAGCACGGAGCCGGCCCTGCCAACGACCGAGGCCGTCGCAGCGCCGCCCTGATCGCCACCGCCATCGCCGTGCCGATCACGGTGGTGCTGGCCTTCGTACTGACCCGCGGTTCGGACCACAGCCCGGCAGCACAGCCGTCCAACGGCCCGTTGCCGGCGGTGGCCCCGGCCGCGCCGCCCAGCCCGTCGCTGGCCACCGCCAACGCCTGCGTCAAGGTGTTCGCCAAGCTGCCGGTGCAACTGGGCAGCCTGGCTCCGCGCCGGACCGACACCGACTCCTCCTTCGTGGCGGCCTGGGGCAACCCGCCGGTGGTGCTGCGCTGCGGGGTCGCTCGTCCGGCGGTGTACGGCACCCCCCAGGCCGCGCAGCTGATCGACGTGAACTCGGTGATCTGGCAACCGGACCCGCAGAAGTCCCAGACCGTCTACACCGCGGTGGACCGCAGCGTCTACCTCGAGGTGAGCGTGCCGGCCGATGTCGAACAGCCGTTGCCGCTGCTGGCCGCGGCCGTGCAGGCACTGCCCCAGCTGTGCACGGCCACCGACGCGGCCGGCAATGCCGGGGCCACGCTGCCGGTCTGCGGCGGCTGACGGCCCACGTCCTGGCCGCCGCCGGGGAGTGCACAGCTCAGGCCCCACAGCTCAGGGTGGTCGATCAGGCCTGGTGGCGGGCAAGCGCGGTCGCGATCAGCCGCTCGAGCAGTTCGGGGTAGCTGACGCCCGAGGCAGCCCACATCTTCGGATACATCGAAATCGGTGTGAAGCCGGGCATGGTGTTGACCTCGTTGACCACCAGCCGGCCGTCAGCGCTCAGAAAGCAGTCCACCCGGGCCAGGCCGGCGCATTCCAGGGCCTGGAACACCTGGCAGGCAACGTCGCGCACCTGCTTGATGGCCTGCTCGCCGATCTGGGCCGGGATGTCGAAGTCCGAGGAGTCCTCCAGGTACTTCGCATCAAAGCTGTACCAGTCGAATTCCGGATGTAACCGGATCTCGGCCGGCACCGAGGCCGAGACGGTGCCATCGGCGTCCTGCAGCACGCCGCATTCGATCTCGCGGCCGGACATGCCGGCCTCGATCAGCACCTTCGAGTCGTGCTCGAAGGCGTAGTCCAGCGCGGCCGGCAGCTGCTCGTAGGAGCTGACCCTGCTGATCCCGACGCTGGAGCCGGCCCGGGCCGGCTTCACGAACAGCGGCAGGCCGAGGTGCTCGACGTCCATCCGGGCGACCGGCTGGCCGGCCCGCACCACCAGGTAGGGGGCAACCTCCAGACCGGCGGCGCTGAGCACCACCTTGGTGAAGACCTTGTCCATCGCCGCGGCACTGGCCAGCACGCCCGAGCCGACATAGGCGATGCCGGCCATCTCCAGCAGTCCCTGAATGGTGCCGTCCTCGCCGTAGGCACCGTGCAGCACCGGCAGCACCACGTCCAGCTCGTGCAGCTGGGCCAACGCCGAGTCCGCCCGGAAGATCGCCGGCCGGCCGGTCCGATGGACCAGACGACCATCCGAATCGGGCTCATCCGAATCGGGCTCATTCAAAGCGGGCTCATCCGAATCGGGCTCATCCGAATCGGGCTCCGGCACCGCCGGCAGTTGCCGGTTGGTGATACCGAGCTGGCCGAGCTGGCAGGGATCGATGGCAGTGCGCACCCAGGCGCCGGATCGGGTGATCCCGATCGTCACGATCTCGTAGCGCTGCGGGTCCAGCGCCGAGAGCACCCCGCCCGCACTGACCACCGAGATTGCGTGCTCGCTGCTGCGGCCGCCGTAGATAACGCCGATCCGGATCCGCTTGGCCATGGGTTGTCAGGCTAGTCGATGCTCATTCGCTCTTCGTGGAGCGGCTCATCAGCAGCCGCACCGCGTCCGCCGGCTCGACGCTGCCGTCGCAGACCGAGTTCATCATCTTGGTGATCGGCACGTCGACCCGATGCCGGCCGGCCAGATCCAGCACCGAGCGGCAGGACTTGACGCCCTCGGCGACCTGGCCGTGGGTGGCCGCCTGGGCCTGCTCGAGCGTCTCGCCCTTGCCCAGCCGCTCGCCGAAGCTGCGGTTGCGTGAGAGCGGCGAGGCGCAGGTGGCCACCAGGTCACCCAGGCCGGCCAGGCCGGCGAAGGTCATCGGGTCCGCCCCGAGCGCCAGGCCCAGCCGGGACGTCTCGGCCAACCCGCGGGTGATCAGCGAGGCGATGGTGTTGTCGCCGAAGCCCATCCCGGCCGCCATCCCGCAGGCCAGGGCGATGACGTTCTTCACCGCGCCGCCGAGCTCGGTGCCGATGACATCGGTGTTGGTGTAGGGCCTGAAGTACGGCGCGGTGCAGGCCTGCTGGACGCTGGCCGCCCGCTCGGCGTCGCTGCAGGCCACCACCGTCGCGGTGGGCTGCTCCCGCGCGATCTCGGCGGCCAGGTTCGGCCCGGACACCACCGCCACCCGGGCCGGGTCAGCGCCGGCCACCTCGCTGATCACCTCGCTCATCCGCTTGACGGTGCCGAGCTCGATGCCCTTCATCAGGCTGACCAGGGTGGCCTGCTCGGGCAGCAGCCGGACCCAGTGGGTCAGGTTCGCCCGCAACGTCTGGGACGGGATCGCCAGCACCACCAGATCCACCCCGGCCAGCGCCTCGGCCGGGTCCGAGGTGGCCCGCAGCGTGTCCGGCAGCACGAGGCCGGCCAGGTAGTCGGGGTTGACGTGGCGGTCGTTGATCGCGGTGGCCAGTTCCGGACGGCGGGCCCACATCACGGTGTCGGTGCCGGCGTCGACCAGCACCTTGGCGAAGGCGGTGCCCCACGAGCCGGAGCCGAGCACCGCCGCCCGCACCCCGCTCACCGGGCGGCCGGGCGCTGGTAGAACAGTTCCGGCGCGGTCTCGCCCCGAATCTCGGCGACCTGCTGGCGGACCGCGCGCATGATGGAGTCGGTCATCTCGTGCAGCACCTCTGAACTCGGCGGGCGTCCCGCATAGCCGGTCAGGTCGACGGGTTCGCCGACCGAGACGGTGATCCGCTTGCGCGGCAGCGGTCGCCAACGCCTGTGGTAGACGTCCAGAAAGTTCTGCGCGCCCCACTGGCCGACCGGAACCACCGGCACCCCCGGCGCCAGCAGCGCCAGCCTGGCGACACCGGTCTTGGCCTGCATCGGCCAGAATCCTGGATCGCGGGTCACCGTCCCCTCGGGGTAGATCAGCACCATCTCACCGCGAGCCAGCGCAGCCACCGCGGCGTGCAGTGCCTCGGCCGCGTCGGCAGTGCCCCGGTGCACCGGGATCTGCCCCGCGCCGGTGACGATCCGGCCCAACGGGAACGGCAGGTTGAACAGGCTGGCCTTGGCCAGGTAGCGCGGCACCCGGCCGGCGTCCCAGACGAACCTGCCGAAGATCAGCGGGTCGGCGTAGGAGACGTGGTTCACCGCGATGATCGCCGGGCCATCGGCCGGTATCCGTTCGGAGTTGAGCCAGCGACGCTTGAACAGCAGGCTGGTCAGCGGGTAGATCAGGATGACGGCCAGCCGCATGTACGGTCCGACCTTCTCGCTGTGACGTGCCACCACGCTCCCTTTCCGCCCCACCGGTGGGTGCGAGTCTGCCACCGCGGCCAGCGCATGGCAGCATCACCGGACGTGGCATGGCGAGTCCTGGTTCCGATCAAGCATTCCGGGGCCGCCAAGAGCAGGCTGCAGGACGCCACCAGGGACGAGCGGACGCACTCCCGGCTGGTGCACGCCATCCAACTCGACACCCTGGCCGCGGTGCTGGCCGTGCGCACCGACCCGCTGGTCGCCGGGTTGTCGGTGGTCGCGGGCCCGCTGGCCTTCGTGCTACCGCCCCAGATCGAGGTGCTCGAAGATGCCGGTGGCGGCCTGAACGCGGCCCTGTCGGTGGCCGCGGTCCAGCTCGCCCAACGCTTTCCGGCCGACGGGGTGGTGGTCATGGTCGGTGACCTGCCGGCCCTGCGCCCGGCCGACCTGCTGGCCGTGCTGGCCGCCGCCCAGGAGCACCCGCGTAGTTTCGTCCGGGATCTGGCCGGCACCGGCACCACCCTGCTGGCCACCGAGGCCGGGCACTGGCTGCAGCCGATGTTCGGCCCGGACTCGGCCCGGCTGCACCAGGACTCCGGCGCGGCGGAGTTGCCGGCCGCCGAGAGTGTGCGGGCCGACGTGGACACCGCAGCTGATCTGGCGCACTGCCTGAGCCTCGGCACCGGCCCGCTCACCGCTGCGCTGGCCGGCCAGCTGCGCTGAACCCGCCCGCTGAGCTGAGCCGGCCCGCCGCCCGGACACCTGCCGTTCTATCGGGCCGGGCATGATTGGTCCATGAGCGAGACAGTTGCCACCACCGAGCCGGCCGGCCCCGACGAGACCGGATCGACCGGCGACACCGAACCGGTCGGCGAGCTGCCGGAGAACCGGTTCTCCAACCGGGAGATGTCCTGGCTGAACTTCAACGCCCGGGTGCTGGCGCTGGCCGAGGACCGCCGCCAGCCGCTGCTGGAGCGGATGAAGTTCCTGTCGATTTTCGCCAGCAACCTCGACGAGTTCTACATGGTGCGGGTGGCCGGCCTCAAGCGCCGGCTGGAGATGGGACTTGCGGTGCGCTCGACCGACGGCCTGTCCACCCGGGAAAACCTGGGCGTGGTCAACGAGCGCAGCCGGGAGCTGATGTCGCGGCACGCCCAGTGCTTCGCCTCCGACGTCCAGCCGGCCCTGGCCGATGAGGGAATCCGCATTGTCAGCTGGGACAATCTCGATCCGTCCCAGCAGCGCGAGCTCACCGACTACTTCCACTCGAAGATCTTTCCGGTGCTCACCCCGCTCGCCGTCGATCCGGCGCATCCCTTTCCCTACATCTCCGGCCTCTCGCTCAACCTGGCGGTGCTGGTCCGCGATCCCGACAACGACATCGACCGGTTCGCCCGGGTGAAGGTGCCCAACAACGTCGCCCGGTTCGTGGTGGTGCGCCAGACCACCGAGCAGGCCGAGTTCCTACCGATCGAGGAGCTGATCGCCGCCCACCTGTGGGCGCTGTTCCCCGGCATGCGGATCGTCGAGCACCACCTGTTCCGGGTCACCCGCAACACCGACTTCGAGGTGGACGAGGACCGCGACGAGGACCTGCTGCAGGCACTGGAACGCGAGCTGGTCCGGCGCCGGTTCGGCCCCGCGGTCCGGTTGGAGGTGGCTGAGAACATCGATGACGCGGTGCTCACCCTGCTCACCAGCGAGATCGACGTCCAGCCCGAAGAGGTGGTGCGGGTCTCTGGCCTGCTCGACCTCACCGCGCTGTGGCAGATCTATGAGGTGGACCGGCCGGCCCTGAAGGAGCGTCCGTTCGTACCGGCCACCCATCCGCGCTTCGCCGACGGCGAGACCCCGAAGTCGGTGTTCGCCACGCTGCGCGAGGGCGATGTGCTGGTGCACCACCCGTACGAGTCGTTCGCCACCAGCGTCCAGCGTTTCATCGAGCAGGCCGCCGCGGACCCGAACGTGCTGGCAATCAAGCAGACCCTCTATCGCACCTCCGGCGATTCACCGATCGTGGACGCGCTGATCGACGCCGCCGAGGCCGGCAAGCAGGTGATGGTGCTGGTCGAGATCAAGGCCCGCTTCGACGAGCAGGCCAACATCAAGTGGGCCCGCGCGCTGGAGCGGGCCGGCTGCCACGTGGTGTACGGCCTGGTGGGGCTCAAGACCCACTGCAAGACCTCGCTGGTGTTGCGCCAGGAGGGTGGTTCGCTGCGCCGCTACGCCCACATCGGCACCGGCAACTACCACCCGAAAACCGCGCGACTGTACGAGGATCTGGGCCTGTTCACCGCCGACGAGGAGATCTGCGCCGACCTCACCGACCTGTTCAACGTGCTCACCGGCTACTCGCGCCAGACCGAGTACCGCACCCTGCTGGTCGCGCCGCAGGGACTGCGACCGGGCCTGCTGACCAGGATCGAACGCGAGATCGCCAACCATCGCGAGGGCCGGCACGCCCACATCCAGCTCAAGTGCAATCACCTGGTGGACGAGGCCGTGATCGACGCGCTGTACCGGGCCTCGCGGGCCGGGGTGCGGGTGGAGCTGATGGTGCGCACCTTCTGCACCATCAAGGCGGGCGTGCCGGGGCTGAGCGACAACATCACCGTCCGGTCCATCCTCGGCCGGTTCCTGGAGCACTCGCGGATCTTTTACTTCGCCAACGACGACCAGCCGGAGTACTGGATCGGCTCGGCCGACATGATGCACCGCAACCTGGATCGCCGGGTCGAGGTGCTGACCCAGGTCACCGGGCCGAACGCCGACGAGCTTCGCTCGATCCTGGACCTGGCCTTCGACCCGCAGACCGCGGCCTGGGAACTGCAGAGTGACGATCGTTGGGTACGCGGCGGCGGCCCGCACCCGGTCGACTACCAGAGCGTCCTGCTGGCCCGGCTGGCTCCGCGCGGCGAGTGAGCGGCACCACCGGCCAGCGGGCCGCGACCCAGGCAGCCGGCGGCGTGGTGTGGCGCCAGGACGGCGCGCACCTGCTGGTCGCTCTGGTGCACCGGCCGCGCTATGAGGACTGGACGCTGCCCAAGGGCAAGACCCGGCCGGACGAGCAGGTGCTGCTGGCCGCGGTGCGGGAGGTGGCCGAAGAGACCGGCGCGGTGGTCGAGGTCGGCCGGCGCCTGACCCCGGTGCAGTACCCGATCGGCGCGGACCTGGTGAAGCGGGTCTCGCACTGGACGATGCGCTACCTGTCCGGCGAGCACCGACCGAGCCAGGAGGTCGATCGGCTGCGCTGGCTGACGGTGGCCGAGGCGACCCAGCTGCTGACCTACCCGGTCGATCGCTGTGTGCTGGCTGATTTTGCGCGGGTGCCGGCCGCCACCCGGACGCTGCTGCTGGTCCGCCATGCCAAGGCAGGCAAGCGCTCGGAGTACGCCGGCGACGATCGGCTGCGGCCGCTGGACAAGATCGGCCGGCGGCATGCCCGCGACAGCGCGGCGATGCTGGCGGCCTTCGGTCCACGGCGGATCCTGGCGGCCGAGCGGGTGCGCTGCGTGCAGACCGTCGAGCCGCTGGCACGGCTGCTCGGGCTGCCGGTCACCAACGCACCGGAGTTTTCCGACGAGGCCTACGGCAACCATCCCGGACGCGCCCACACCGCGCTCCAACGGCTGGCCGCGCTGCCCGGCAGCACGGTGATCTGTAGCCAGGGTGGGGCCATTCCGGGCCTGCTGGGCGACCTGGCCGCGCCGGCCGAGTCCTACCCGACCAGAAAGGGTTCGGTCTGGGCGCTGTCCCTGACTGGGCAGCGGGTCGCCGCCGCCGACTACTACCCGCACCCGAACGTCTGAGCCCGGCCGGGCCGTCCGCAATTCTGGGACACTAATATCGCATCATGGGACAGCTCAGCGGCATCGGCGTGGTCGACAAGTCGATCGCCATCCTGGCAGCGACCGCTACCAGCCCGGCGACCCTCGCCGAGCTGGTGGAGCGAACCAGCATCCCGCGGGCCACCGCGCACCGGTTGGCGGTCGCTCTGGAGCTACACCGGATGCTGGCCCGCGACCCCGACGGCCGGTTCGTGCCCGGTCCCCGGCTGGCCGAATTCGCCGCCACCGCAACCGATCCGCTGCTCGAACGCGCCGCCGAGGTGCTGGTCTGGATACGCGAGCACTCCGGCGAGAGCGCGCAGCTCTACCGCCGGGACGGCCGGGAACGGGTCTGCGTCGCAGCCGCCGAGCGCGCGGCCGGCCTGCGCACCACGGTGCCGGTGGGCGCCCGGCTACCGCTGACCGCGGGCTCCGGCGCCCAGGTGCTGCTGGCCTGGGAACTGCCGGACGCCGTCGCCGGGCTGCTGCAGTCGGCCGAGTTCACCGAACGATCCCTGGCCGAGGTGCGCCGGCGAGGCTGGGCACAGTCGGTGGGCCAGCGCGAGGCCGGTGTCGCCTCGGTCTCCGCGCCGGTGTTCGCGCCCGGCCAGCAGAGCCGGCGGGTGGTGGCCGCGGTGTCGGTCAGCGGGCCGATCGAACGGCTCGGCCGCTCTCCCGGCCAGCGCCTCGGGCCGATCCTGACCGCCGCCGCGCAGCGGTTGCAGGGTGCGCTGAGCTGATCGGCTCAGTCCGCCGGTAGCACCAGGCCGTCCTGCAGCCAGTGCCGGCTGGTCTCGGGTTGACCGAAGAAATAACCCTGTTGCAGGTGGATGCCGATGGCTCGCAGTCGTCGTGACTGCAGTTCGGTTTCGATTCCCTCGGCGATGATCCGGCCGGTCAGGTTGCTCAGCAGCGACACCGTTCCCTCGACGAAGTCCCAGGCCCGGTCCTCGTCGTCGAGCGGCAGCAGCGACCGGTCCAGCTTGATGCCCGACAGCGGCAACGTGCGCAGCACCGACAGCGAGGTCTCGCCCCGGCCGAAGTCGTCGATCACCACCTGCAGGCCCAGCTCGGCAGCCCGGCGCAGCTCGCCGATCAGTTGCTCACCGGACAGGCCGGCCGCGACGTCCTCGGTCAGCTCCACCACCACCTCCTCCGGCGCCACCCCGGCCCGCTGGGCCGAGCCGAGCACGGTGTCGATCGCCAGGCCGGTGCTGAGGAACTCCCGGGACACGTTGACCCCCAGCAAGCAGTCGGGAAACACCGCCCGCAGTTGCAGTCCCTCGGTGAAAGCGAGGTCATAGACCCGCTCGGCGAACTGCGGGGTCAGCCCGAGTTTGTGACTGGCGGCCAGTATCCGGTCGGTCGGCAGCCCGGCGGCCGGACCGCCGAGCCGGACCAACGCCTCGACACCGCTGACCCGTCGCTCGGCCATGTTCACCACCGGCTGGAAGAGCACCGCCTCCTGCCTGGCCGCGAGAGCGTGCTGCACCGCCTCTTCCACCAGGGCGGCCTCCACCGCGTCCTGAGAGATCTCCGCGGTCCAGTGCACCACCGTCCGCCAGGCTTCGCGCTTGGCCACCGCGAGGGCCTTGTCCGCCTCTTCGGCCGCGGTCAGCAACGTCGTCGAGGGCCCGCGCGGGGCCCAACCTGCCTGCAACGACAACAATATCCGGTGACCGCTGACGTAGACCGTGCGCTCGCCGCCGCGGCGCAAGCTGGCCGCCATCACCGATTGTCCGGTGACCAGCACCACGAACTGCGCACCGGACAGCCGCAGCACCACGTCCTCGGCGGCAGCCATCGAGCGCAGCCAGTCGGCAGCCTCGACCAGGCACCGGTCACCGACCTGCTGCCCCCACAGATCGTTGATCCGCTTGAACCGCCGGATATCCACCAGCAACACCCCGACGAACCGGCTGGTGGCCGCGGCGTCCAGGCCGGCAAGATCGAAGAAGGCCCGCCGGTTGTACAGCCCGGTCAGCGGGTCACGGACGAGCTGGGCCACCAACGAGTGCGGATCGGCACCGCCACCGGCGAGTTCCTCGATCCGCACCAGCAACACCGCCCGGCCGGTGCCGCCCTGCCGGCCATGGCTGGCCTGCACCCGCAACCAGCGCAACCGGCCCTGTGCCGTGGGCACGATTCGATCGACCTGCTCGCCGGCGGCCAACTCATCGAGGATCAGACGGGCCGGGCCGGCCGAATCGGCGGGCACCGTGTGATCCCAGCGCAGCCCCTCGACCGGCCCGGCCGGCCCGTCGACCACCTCGTGGTAGCGCTCCTGCGCGCAGAGCACCAGGCCGTCGGTGTCGAGCACCACCGAGGTGGTCCGGTCGCTGGTGACCCGCGGCAGCAGGTGGCGTCCCCGATCGTCGACCCAGCAGTCCGACAGGGCCGCCCAGCACATCGCCCAGCGGCGCTCGTCCTGGTGGCGCAGCCGCACCGCGATCACCTGCTCGCCGTGGGCGACCAGTAGCTGCAGCAGGCCGCCGGCAGCTGGTTGCTCGCGCAGCCGATCCTCGATCGCGGACCAGAAGCCCACCTCGTCCGGCGTCTGCGGCGGGTGGTGGTAGCCGGCTTCGGCCACCCAGTCCGGTAGCCGCAGCAGCAACCCCTGGTCGATGCTCGTCAGCTCGGCGGTGAACACCTCGGTGGCCTGCAGTTGGGCGGCCAGACTCGCCTGATCGGTGGGCGAGGCTGGTGGGCACACGTGCTCTCCTGGGGCTGGTTGCCGAGCCGGATCGTGCCAGCCCCCCGGGTGCTACCAGCACGACCATCGGGTTCACGGTATCGCTGCCGCGGGCCGCCGCCTACCGCGCCGGGCGGATCCGCCGGAATCGGCCACCGACGCCGGCTGGCCCCAGGGCTGCCCGGAGGACAGGGGAAGGCCAGTGGGAAAATTTTGCT
>JBPCPA010000113.1:0-6666 GCA_050999655.1 Jatrophihabitans sp. | reverse complement strand
GTGCCGAAGACTGCCTTCGCGCGCTGGCCGGCCCGCAGACCCGCCTGCGGGCCGACCAGTGGCCGGCCATCGAGGCGCTGGTGGTCGATCACCGGCGCGCCCTGGTGGTGCCACGCACCGGCTGGGGCAAATCGGCGGTCTACTTCGTGGCCACCGCGCTGTTGCGGGCCCAGGGCGCGGGGCCGACCGTCATCATCTCGCCGCTGCTGGCGTTGATGCGTAACCAGATAGCCGCCGCCGAGCGGGCCGGCATCCGCGCGGCCACCATCAACTCGACCAACACCGAGGGATGGTCTGAGACCTACGCCGCGATCACCCGCGGCGAGGTGGACGTGTTGCTGCTGTCGCCCGAGCGGTTGAACAACCCGGATTTCCGCGATCAGGTGCTGGGCCAGCTGGCGGCCAGCTGCGGGCTGCTGGTGGTCGACGAGGCACACTGCATCAGCGACTGGGGCCACGACTTTCGTCCGGACTTCCGCCGGCTGCGGACATTGTTGCCGCAGCTGCCGGCCGGCATTCCGGTGCTGGCAACCACCGCCACCGCCAACAGCCGGGTGGTCGATGACATCGCCGAGGTGCTGGGTCTGGGTTCGCCCGAAGATCAGGAGCAGAGCCGGGTGCTGGTGCTGCGCGGCAGCCTGGACCGGGCCTCGCTGCGGCTGGCGGTGCTCCGGCTGCCCTCCACCGCGCACCGGCTGGCCTGGCTTGCCGACCAGCTCGGCACCTTCGACGGTGCCGGCATCATCTACACGCTCACCGTCGCCGCCTCTCACGAGGTGGCTGGTTACCTGCGCGAGCACGGGTACCGGGTCGCGGCCTATTCCGGGCAGACCGAGCAGACCGAGCGGCTGGCCGCCGAGCAGGACCTGCTGGACAACCGGGTGAAGGCGCTGGTGGCGACCTCGGCGCTCGGGATGGGTTTCGACAAGCCAGATCTGGGCTTCGTCATCCATTTCGGGGCGCCGGCCTCACCGATCGCCTACTACCAGCAGGTCGGGCGTGCTGGCCGTGGCGTCGGACGGGCCAGCGTGATCCTGCTGCCAGGACCTGAGGACCAGGCCATCTGGGACTACTTCAGCTCGGTGGGCTTTCCACCCGAGTCGCAGGTCCGGCAGGCGCTGACGGTGCTGGGCCAGGCGTCGGGCCCACTGAGCACCGCCGCGCTGGAGACCCGGGTAGAACTGTCGCGCAACCGTTTGGAGACGATGCTGAAGGTGCTCGACGTGGACGGCGCCGCCAAGCGGGTACGTGGCGGTTGGATCAGCACCGGCCAGCCATGGAGCTACGAGGCCGAGCGCTATGCCAAGGTGCGCCGGGTGCGCGCCGACGAGCAGCAGGCGATGCGCGACTACCTGGCCCTGACCGGTTGCCGGATGCGCTACCTGCGCGAGCAACTCGACGATCCGGCCGCCGCCGACTGTGGTCGCTGCGACAACTGTGGCGGCCTGAGCCTGTCGAGCGAGGTCAGCGCGGGCACCGTGGTCAAAGCTGAGACGGCGCTGCGCCGGCCCGGGGTGCCGATCGACGCGCGCCGACAATGGCCCAGCGCGATGCCCAGCCTCGGCGTGCCGTTGACCGGCAAGATCGCCCCGGCCGAGCTGGCCGAGACCGGACGGGCCATCGCCCGTTACACCGATCTCGGCTATGGCCAGCAGATCCGATCGCTACTGGTCAGCGACCCGGCTGCCGACCCGGTCGACGGCTCGGTTCCCGAGCAGCTGATCATCGCGGCGGTGCAGGTGCTGTCGGCGTGGGACTGGCCCTCCCGGCCGGTGGCGGTGGTGTCGGTCGGCTCGAACCGGCGGCCGGCGCTGGTAGCCGACCTGGCCGGCCAGCTCAGTGGCCGCGGCCGGTTGGCCGATCTCGGAACGGTGCCGCACCGCGGTAGCTCGGCGCCGGCTCGGTCCAACAGCGCCCAGCGACTGCGGGCGGTGGTCGACAGTTACCGGTTGCCCGATCGGTTGGCCGCCGCGCTGGCCGGTGAGTTCGGTGGCCAACCGGTGCTGCTGGTCGACGATTACCTCGATACCGGTTGGACAATGGCCGTCGTCGCACGGTTGCTCAAGCTGGCCGGTGCCGGGCCGGTGTTGCCGTTCGTGCTGGGCATCGCCGCCTGAGGGCCACGGTGGCCCAGGATAGGGCCGTCACAAGCCGTCTCACGACCAGGCCGGCTCACGACCAAGCCGTCTCACGACCAAGCCGCCTCACGGACTGAGCGGGCGCCGCGCTAGCCGACCAGGCAGCTGGCGGGCAGCTCGAACCAGCGCAGCTGTTCGAAGTCTGCCGAGACCGCGATCCTGGCCGGCGCCGGCTGATCACCGGATCCGGCCGCTGTGAGCGATTCGGTCGCCGCCAGCAATTCCCGGGCCTCGGCCAGGTAGCCGGCAAGCTCCGCCTCCGGGGCCCGGTTCTGGTGCCGTGGGTAGCACAGCATGCCGTCGGCGTCATAGCTCACCTGGCGCAGCCGCAACGGTGGTTCGATCGCGCCGCGCCGGTGCCGCCACAGGCCGGTGGCCGGGTCGAACCGGTAGTCCGGCAGCAGCCGCCACCCCTCCTGGGCGACCAGCGACACCGCGTCCACCACGTAGCGAAAGACCGGTTCGGAGATGAAGTAGTTGAAGTTGACCCGCACCCAGCCGGGCTTGATTCCCTCGCACCCGCCGGCAATCTCGCGCTCGAACTCGTGCGAGCGCTCCAGGTCGATGCCCAGCAACCGATGACCGTAGGGGCCCGCGCAGGAGCAGCCGCCCCGGGCTTGAATTCCGAACAGGTCGTTGAGCAGGGCGACCACGAAGTTGTGGTGCAGGTAGTGCCCGGGCTCGTTGCCGCTGCGAACCACGAACGACACGATCGACAGCCGTTCGGAATCGAGATTGCCCAGGATTTCCAAGCTAGGCACCTGCTTCCAGGCGGCCACCGCGCGGCTCAGGTGATATTCCTCGTGGGCCCGGATCACCTCGATGCCGACGGCCTGCTTGAGCTGGAAGACCAGGCCGGCCCGGATGGATTCGACGATGGCCGGGGTGCCGCCCTCTTCGCGCTGCTCGGGGTCGAGCAGGTAGCGGTGCTCGGACGGGTTGACGTAGGCAACGGTGCCACCGCCGGGCACCGCCGGCACCCGGTTGGTGAGCAGTGCTCGCCGCACCACCAGCACCCCCGGCGTGCTCGGGCCACCGATGAACTTGTGCGGACTGAGGAAGATCGCGTCCAGGTAGGCCAACGGATCATCGGCCGCCCGGGAGTACATGTCGATATCGACGTACGGTGCCGCGGCCGCGTAGTCCCAGAACGACAGCGCGCCATGCTCGTGCAGCAGCGTGGCAACCCGGGCGGTGTTGCTGACGATGCCGGTGACATTGCTCGCCGCGGAGAACGAGCCGATCTTCACCAGCCGATCGGCATGCCGGCGCAGCTGCTCGGTCAACACGTCGATGTCGATGTGGCCGTCGCCGTCCTGCGGGATCATCACCACGTCGGCGATGGACTCGCGCCAGGGCAGCTCGTTGGAATGGTGCTCATACGGCCCGATGAACACCACCGGACGCTCCGACGGCGGGATCAGCTGGGACAGCTGGTAGCGATCTTCCAGGCCGGCCGGAATCCGCAGTCCCAGGATGGCGATCAGCTTGTCGACGGCGCCGGTGCAGCCCGAGCCGGCGAAGATCACCGCGGTGTCGCGGTCCCCGCCCACCGCCTCGGAGATGATCGCGCGGGCGTCCTCGCGCAGTCGGGTCGTCTGCAGGCCGGTGCCGCTGGACTCGGTATGGGTGTTGGCATAGCGGGGCAACACCTCGTCGCGGATGAAGTCCTCCAGAAACCCCAACGCCCGTCCGGAGGCGGTGTAGTCGGCATAGGTCACCCGGCGCGGACCGTACGGACCGGGCATCACCTGGTCGTCGCCGATCACAGATTCACGGATTCGGCGCAGCAGCGCGGTCTCGACCGGGGCGGTGGGGCTCACCCGCTGAGGGTAGCCGAGCCGGCCCGGTCCCCATCTGCAAACATGGGTCGATGGAGCAATCTGTGAGTGTCGCCGACCTGCTGTCTGACGCCTTCGGTCGGGTGGCCGAACTGGTCAGCAGCGCGATCGCCGGGTTGAGTACCCAGCAACTGGCCGTCCGGCCCGCCGGCCAGGCCAACAGCATCGGCTGGCTGATCTGGCACCTGACCCGGATCCAGGATGATCACGTCGCCGACGCCGCCGGCGGCGAGCAGGTCTGGACCGGGGCGGGATGGTATGACCGGTTCGGGCTGCCGTTCGACCCGGCGGCGACCGGGTACGGCCAGCGTGCGGCAGACGTTGCCGCCGTCCAGGTCAGCGCCGAGTTGCTCGCCGGCTATCACGAGGCCGTCCATCGGCGCACCGCGGACTACCTGGCCGGCCTGAGCGCGGCCGATCTCGGTCGGGTCGTCGACGAGAACTGGGATCCACCGGTCACCCTGGGCGTCCGGCTGGTCAGCGTGCTCAGCGACGACCTGCAGCACGTGGGCCAGGCGGCCTACGCCCGCGGACTGCTCGACACGGCCTGAGCAGGAATGGCCTGAGCAGGAATGGCCTGAGCAGGAACGGGCTGAGCAGGAATGGCCTGAGCAGGAACGGGCTGAGCAGGAATGGGCCGAGCAGGAATGGCCCGAGCGGGAACGGTCAGTCCCGCCTGCTCGGCCCCGCTAACGAGCTGGTAACGGTGGCAATGCTTCAACATCACCGGCACATCCTCGCTGTGAACGCATCGAGGAGGAATCATGCACAGCTCAGTGACACATCGGCCGCGTTGGCGCTGGACTGCGCTGGCACTGCTGGCTCCGCTGGCGGTGGTCGGCTGTGGCGGTTCGGGCAGCAAGTCCTCCGACAGCGCCACGCTGCGGTCAGCGGATTCGGCCGCCGGCCCACCGGCCGCGGCCGTCGGTGGCAAGGCAGCCGCGTCCGGCGCAGCCGCTGGTAACCCGCAGACACCCTTGCAGCAAAGGGATATCGTGCGAACCGCAACGCTGGACGTCACGGTGCGCAACGTCGACCGGGCCGCCGACAGCGCGGTGGCCAGCACCGTCGCATTCGGTGGCCGGGCCGACGGCGATGACCGCACTAGCTCGGACACCGGGCGGCGAGCGGACCTGGTGCTGCGGGTGCCGCCGGCCAAGCTGGAGGCGTTGCTGGCAGCGGTGGTGCGGCTGGGGCACGAGAACAACCGGACCGATCACGGTGAGGACGTCACGTCCGCCCGGGCCGATGTCGACTCCCGGGTGCAGACGCTGAACACGAGCGTGGCCCGACTGCGTGACTTTCTCCAGAAATCGGGCAGCATCACCGACCTGGTTGCCCTGGAATCCCAGTTGACCCAACGGGAATCCGAGCTGGAATCGACCGTCGCCCAACAGCGGGCGCTGGCCGATCAGGTCGGCCTGGCAAGCCTGACCGTCCAGCTGTCCAGCACCGGGCCGGTGTCGGCGCACGCGTCCGGACCGTCCGGCTTCGGCTCGGCGCTGACCGGCGGGCTGTCGGCACTGTTGCTGGTGCTGCGCTGGAGCGGCGCGGTCCTCGGCTACGCGCTGCCGTTGCTGCTGGGCGCGCTGCTGGTGCTGCTACCGCTGGCGCTGTGGTGGCGCCGGCGCGGGTCCCGGCCGGTACCGGTAGTCGAGCCGCTCACCGAATGACCTGCGCAGGTCAGGGTACGGCTCAGCCGCGGGGTACCCGTTGCGGCAGCCAGACGGTGAAGGTGCTGCCGGTGTCGACCTCGGACTCGAAGTCGATCGAACCGCCGTGCCGGTGCACGATCTCGCGGACGATCGCCAGGCCGAGCCCGGTGCCGGGCAACGCGGCCGCCGAGGCGTTGGAGGCCCGGAAGAACCGGCTGAACATGTTGGAGAAATCCTCGACCGGGATGCCCATCCCGGTGTCGGTCACCCAGACCTGCACCCCGTCGTTCTCGTCGGCAGCCAGCTGCAGCCCTACCCTGCCCCCGCGCGGGGTGAACTTCAGCGCGTTGGACGTCAGGTTGGTGAAGACCTGTTCCAGTTGCTGCGGATCGGCCTCGATCTTCAGGTCGGACGGCCCGTCCAGCGACAGCGTGATATCACCGGCACTGGCCAGCGGCAGCATCGCCTCGCACACCGCATCGAGCACCGAGCGGACGTCGACGGTGGTCAGGTCCAGCCGCAGCCGGCCGGCGTCGATCCGCGACTGGGTCAGCAGATCCTCGATCAGGTTGCGCAGCCGGGTGGTGTTGCGGTCGATCGCGGCGAGCATCTGGCCGGCCCGAGCGGGCAACCGGCCGCCGTCGCCGTCCTGCAGCATCTCCAGGTACCCGCTGATCGAGGTCAGCGGGGTCCGCAGCTCGTGGGAGACGGTCGAGACGAAGTCCGCCTTTGCCTGGTCGAGTTCACGCAGCAGCTGGACGGCTTCGGCCTGCCGCTCGATGACGTGGGCCTGGGCAAGGCTGTGGGCCAGGTCCGCGGCCAGGAACTGGGCCACCCCGGTCTCGGTCAGCGTCCAGTGCCGGGAATGCCCGCTCATCGCGACCCACATCACCCCGAACGCGCTGCTGCTGTCGCCGATCGGCACCACCAGCGACGCGCTGGCGCCGATGGCCTGGGCCAGGCCGAACAGGATCTGGCCGCCTGACGTCGGTTCGTAGGTCCGGTGGTCATCGATCGTGATGACCTGGGCGC
>JBPCPA010000084.1:0-6700 GCA_050999655.1 Jatrophihabitans sp. | reverse complement strand
GCTACCGCCCGGCCGGCCGGCAGGTAGCCGAAGTGCGCGCGCCCGTAGTCGTCCAGCAGCGTGGAGAACTCCTGGTAGCTATCCGGAATCCCGCTCAGTCCCATCGCCTGCCCCATCTCACGCATCGAGTTGGTCCAACCGGCAACCTCGACCGGATCCATCCGCCGCCAGCCGAAATCGGCATTCCAGCGCACCGGCATGACCACGAACGTGGCGAGGGTATAAAGGTAATCGGCGTTGCTGATCCGGTACCGGCCGTGAATCTGGTTCAACCGTGCCACGGCGGCCCGACCCCGCCCGCTGGCCGCGCCGTCCAACCAGATCTCGTACAGCAGGACGACGGTGTCGTCATAGCGCTTCTGCGGGCGCTGTTCGAACTCGGCGGTCCGGTGCAGCAGCGCGCCGATGCTGGGCACCGCGAAGGTCCGGAACAGCGCCAGCTCCAGGGACCGCACCATGTCCCAGGGAAACTCGTACTCGGTGATCAGGCAGGCGATGGTGGCGTGCGCGGACTGCGGGTCCAGCGTCCGCAGTTCGGCCAGCCGCCGCCACCGGGCCCGCCGCATCAGCCGGCCTGCTCGCCCGCTTGGCCGGCCAGCTCCTTGCCCAGGTGCAGCGAGTGCTCCATATCGGCATAGTGCCCGAACGGTGGCACCTGGACGTAGCCGGTCGAACGGTAGAGCGCGATCGCCTCCGGCTGCTTGCTGCCGGTCTCCAGCAGCAGCCAGCGGACCCCGTGCTGGTGGGCGCTGCGTTCCAGATATCCCAGCATGGATCTGGCAAATCCTCGTCCACGCTGCTCTGTGTCGACATACATCCGTTTGAGCTCGGCGGCCGGGCTGGCCCAGCCGGTCTGCGGGTGGTCGGGCTGGTGCAGTCGCCAGCCGCCCATCACGACCGGCCTCGCGCCCAGGTAGCCGACCGCGAATAGCCCCTGCTGCCGGCTGAACTGGTCAGGCTCGATCGGCGCCTCGTCCCGACCGCCGTAGCGGCGCACGTACTCTGCCTGCACCTGCTCGACCAGCAACCCGGCGTCGGGATGGTCATAGCCGACATCCCGGATCTCCAGTGTGCTCACTCAGGCATTGTGCAACCTCGGGGGCCGGCCGGCCTCGGCTGGGCAGGTTCAGCCCTGCTCGACCGCCCGCAACGGACTGCCCTGCTGGCCCAGCAGCCTGGTGGTGGCGGCAGCGTCCAGCGGCGGCGACAGCAGGTAGCCCTGGGCGTGCTGGCAGCCCAGTTCGATCACCTGCCGAAGCTGATCGTCGTCCTCGATACCCTCGATGGTCGAGGCCAGTGACAGCGCATCGGCCACTTGCAGCACCGCCCGCAACAGGGCCGCCGAGTTCGGGTCACCGCCGATCCGGTCCACGAACGACTTGTCGATCTTGACGCTGTCCAGCGGGAAGTTCACCAGATGCCCGAGCGAGGAGTAGCCGACCCCGAAATCGTCCAGGGCCAGCGCGACGCCGATCTGCTTCAACTCGGTCAGCACGGTCACCACGTCGACGTTCGGACTTGCCAGGCTGGTCTCGGTGATCTCCAGCACCAGCGCCGAGGCCGGCAGGCCGGCCACCCAGAGCGCCTGCCGGACGTCAGAGACCAGGTTCTCTTCCGAGAGCTGTCGCGGTGACAGGTTGACGCTCACGGTGAGCTGGCGCCGACCCGGAACCGTCCGGCGCCACTGGGCAACCTGGGCGCAGGCCTGCCGGAGCACCGTCGAGCCGAGCCGATCGATCAGCCGGGACTCCTCGGCCAGCGGGACGAACTCGATCGGTGAGATCAGGCCACGCTCGGGATGCGGCCAGCGGACCAGGGCCTCGACCGACACGATCTCGAAGGTCCTGAGATCCACCACCGGCTGGTAGTGCACCACCAGCTCGTCACGGTCCAGCGCGCGCTCCAGATCGGCCTTCAGGGCCAACCGGGCCATCGCCTCGGCGTGCATCGGCGGGGCGTAGCGGTGGCAACGACCGCCACCGTTGCGCTTGGCGGTATACATCGCCAGGTCAGCATTGCGCAGCAGGTCGGCGGCGTTCTCGTCCGCCAGTGGGGCCGCGATGCCGATGCTCGCCCGGATGGTCAGCGACTGGCCCTCCACCAGCAGCGGTCGCGACACCGCGGCGAGCAACCGCTCGGCGGCGTAGACCGCATCCTCGGGTCCGCTGAGCCGGTCGAGCAGGACCACGAACTCGTCGCCGCCCAACCTGGCCGCGATGTCGCCGAAGCGCAAGCAGCCCTGCAGGCGCTCGGCGACCGCGATCAGCAGGCCGTCGCCCACCACGTGCCCCAGGCTGTCGTTGACGGTCTTGAAATCATCGAGATCCAGCAGCAGGACGGCAAGGCTCTGGTGCGGCTTGGCGGCCGAGGCCAGGGCGGCGGTGAGCTGAGAAATGAAGTAGGCGCGATTGGGCAGCGGGGTCAGCGGATCGGTGAAGGCCTGGGCCCGAAGCTCCTGCTCCAGCTGCCGGTGCAGGGTCATGTCCCGAAAGCTCCAGACCCGGCCGACCGGCACCCCGTCCACCACCTGGGGTTGGGAATAGCGTTCGAAGAAGCGGCCGTCGAGAAACTCCAACTCGTCATGGCTGCATTCCAACGGGGTCGACATCAGCCGGTCCACGCCACGGGTGAACGCCTCCGGCTCGACCAGCTGGCTGAGCACCGAGGCGCGCAGCTGATCGTCGCGGCCGGCCTCGAGCACTGCCGGGTCGAGCCGCCACAGGTCGATCATCTTCTGGTTGTAACCGATCACCTGGCCGCTGACGCTGACCACCAGGATGCCGTCGGCGGTGGATTCCAGGGTGGCTTCCAGCAGTGACATCGAGTTGCTGACGCTGGCATGCTCGGCCGCGCGCAACACCGCGACCGCCGCCAGGCCGGCAGCCCAGCCGGCCAGGTCGCGATCCTGCGCCTGGGCGACGGCAGCACCCGGGTAGTGCAGGCTGACCCGTCCCAGCCGGGCCCCGTCCGGGGCGGTGAAGCAGGCCTCGTAGGCAGCGGGCAGCAGGTCGGTGAGCTCGACAGCGCTGAGTTCGCCGGCCGAGGAGAGCAGCAGGGCGCCACCGATGCCGGCCTCCGGGCTGATCGAGATGACGCACCGGCCGGCACTGCTGATCGCCTCGGTCGCGGCGGCCAGTTCCACCAGGGTGCTGGCGGCCGCATCGCCCCGGGCCACCCGCTCGAGGATGTCGGCGTGCTGGGCGAGCAGCATCTCCGAACGCTTGCGCTCGGTGATCTCGTACAGCAGGCCGTGCTGGACGATCCCGTGTGGCGGCACCTCGGCGATCAGCGCATCGTCGAGGATCCAGACCACCTGGCCGTCCTTGCGGATCATCCGGTATTCCAGCTGGCAGCGACCGTCCTGCGGCCCGAACTCCTCGGTCTGCAGGATCCGCTCCCGATCTGCCGGGTGCAGCTGGCGGGCCCACAACCCGGCGTCGGCGATCAGGTCCTCCGCGCCGAAGCCCAGGATCTCGGTGATCTGGGGGCTGGCGTAGAGCCATTGCCCGGCGGCGCCGGAGTTGGCAATGTAGACAGCAGCCGGCAACCGGTCGACCAGGCCGGCGAGCACCAGCTCGCCAAGCTGGCCGGTTTTCGCCCCCTGCCACACTGGTTCAGGCTCGGAGGCCTGTCTCGGTTGCATACCTACCCCATCTATTGCCGGGCCCGCCGCCGGGCCACATTCACCACACGCCAAATTAACGATCTCACGTTTCACCGGTTCCGCGCAGCCCGTCCCGGCAATCGCCTAGGGATTGCAGTCAGATCGTCACCGCAAACCGGATATAACCCGTACGGCTGCCTTTCCTGCTCGGCTCGGTCGGCTCTGGCCCGGTTGGTTCGGTTTCAGTACGGCAGAGGCGGGCCCGAACCGGGTCAGCTACCAGCCGGCCAACTCCGATCAGGGCGGCCATAACGCCACCAACCGGCAGCCGTATCGCTCTGCGTGACAACACGATTACCCCGTGATTACCTGGTGAATCTCGATCGGCACAATTTCTCACTGCAGCTTGACATGAAGTCGGCGTTAGTGGATTGTTCCGGGCAGCCCCCATCAGCGGGGGACGGGTGAGTGTTGATCCGCCGGGCGACCTGGTCGCCGCGGCCTGGCGGGGAGCAGGGCGAAACCGGCACCTGGTCGACGCATGCTCACGGGGGCCAGAAGCTATGCCACGAACGACCGCACGAACCAAACGAGTCATGTTCGCATCGAGCACCGCGGCTGTCGTACTGGCCACCAGCGGGGTCGCCTACGGCTACTGGACGACCTCGGGCTCCGGCTCGGGAACCGCGCGGGTGGCGGCCGCCCAGACGCTCAGCCTGCATGCCAGCACCGTCGGCGCGCTGAGCCCTGGGGGTAGCCTCGCCGTTTTTTTTACCGTAGACAACCCCGGGCCGACCGGCCTGCGGGTCGGCACCGTGCACCTGGCCGGCGTCACCGCCGACTCCGAGCATCGGCCATGCTCGGTAGCCGACTTCGCTATGGCCGACGTCCTGCAGGATCAGACGATCCCGGCCAACAGCGCGGCCGTCGCCCTCGCCACCTCGGGGCTACTGGTCTACGCCGACACCTCGCATGACCAGTCGGCCTGCAAGGGTGCCACCCTCACCCTGCACGTCACCAGCGACTGAGCCCGCAGCTAGCCATCGACCGACCTGACGGACCGGAGAGGTAGCCAATCGGTGGCACCGATGATGCGGCGCGCGGCGTGGCCGACCATGGCGCTGACCGTGCTCGCGCTACTGGGCGTGCTGGGCGTGCTGCTGCTCACCGGTGCCACCTCACCGCACCGGCCGTCCTTCGTGCTGAGCGTGAGCCCGGCCGTCCAACCGGTGCGGGCCGGCGACACGGTGCAATTCCGGGTCGAGGTGCGCGCCGCCGCCGGCTTTCACGGTTCGGTGCAACTGTCGACCACCGCCCTGCCGGACGGGCTGCACGCCGACCTGGCGCCGAGTTCGATCACGCTCAGCCAGGGCCAGCCGGCCGGCTCGGCAACGCTGAGCATCAGCACGAGCGGTTCGGCAGTGCGCGGCACGGTCGGGCTGGGCGTGATCGGGCGCAGCGGCCCTAGCGTCCAGGGCAGCAACCTGAGCCTGCAGGTCAGCGCCACCAGCATCACCGACGCCGGGCCGCCACCACCGGTCGCGGCCACCGGCATCGACTTCTCCATCAGTGGTAGCCCGCGGGGCGTGCTCAAGCCCGGGGCCCGGTTGCCGGTGGACCTGCGGCTGGGCAACCCCAACCGGCAGCGACTGATCATCAGCGCGCTCGCCGTCACCCTGGTCTCGACCAGCGATCCGGCTTGCGCGATCAGCAACTTCGCGATCAGCCAGTACCTCGGCCCGGCCCGGCTGGCGGTGCCGGCCGGCCGGAGCAGCACCCTCACCGAGCTCGGCGTCCCGCCGGCCGACTGGCCCCAGCTGAGCATGCTGAACCTGGCGTCCAACCAGGATTCCTGCAAGGGCGTGACGGTGAACCTGCGTTACGACGCGGCCGGCGCCGGCGGCTGATCCGACAGCCGACGGCTGGCCTCGGTCGCGATCGGCACCGCGATGCTCACCGCCAGACCGCCGCCGGGTGCCGCCGCCAGCGCGATGGTGCCGTGCATCGACTCGACGAAGCCCCGGGCGATGGCCAGCCCCAGGCCGACCCCGGCGCCGGTGCTGACCGCCCGGTCGTCACGGCGCTGGAACGCCTCGAAGACCGCGGCTCGCGCGGCCGGTGGGATGCCCGGGCCGCGGTCGAGAACCCGCAGTTCGACGGTGTCGGCCTGCCGTCCGGCCAGTACCCGGACCGGCTCGCCGGCCGGGCTGTAACGCAGCGCGTTCTCCACCACGTTGCCGATCACCCTTTCCAGCAAACCGGGATCGGCCAGTACCTCGGGCAGTTCCGGCGGCAGTTCGAGCAGCACCTGCTCTGCGTTGCCGCTGAGCATCGCCAGCGCCCGGTTGACGATGTCGTCCACCCCGACCGGTTGCAGGCTCACCGACAGCGCGCCGGCCTGCAACCGGGACAGGTCCAGCAGGTTGGTCACCAGCGCGGTCAGCCGGTCCAGCGCCTGGTCGGCACTGGCCAGCAGTTGCTGGCGATCAGGTTCGGTCCAGGCCACCTCGCCGTCGCGCAGGCTGGACACCGCCGCCTTCGCCGAGGCGATCGGGGTGCGCAGGTCGTGGCTGACCGCGTTGAGCAGCGCGGTGCGGGCCCGGTCGGTCTCGGCAAGTTCCCGGGCCACGCCGGCCGCCTCGGACAGCTGGCGCTGCCGGTAGGCCACGGCCACCTCGGTGGCGAACGCGGCCAGCAACCGCTGATCCTCCGCGGCCAGCTTGCGACCGCGCAGCAGCAGTATCAGGTCGGTTCCCACCGGCACCTCGGTGTCAGCATCGGCCGGCCGCAAGCACGGGTCCGCGCCGACCGCGGCCAGCGGCTGCCAGTGAGCGCCGGCAACCGGCAGCTCGGGGTCCCGGCGCAGCAGCGCGACGCTGCTCACCGCGAAGGTCTCGGCAACCCGCTGCAACAGCGCCGGCAGCGCCTGCTCGCCCCGCAGCAGGCTGCCGGCCAGCGTCGAGAGGGTTTCGGCCTCGGCGTTGGACCGGACCGCCTCGGCGCTGCGCCGGGCGGCCAGGTCGACCACCCGGGACACCAGCACCGCGATCAGCACGAACACCGACAGCGCCAGGATGTTCTCCGGCTCGGAGATGG
>JBPCPA010000324.1:0-4719 GCA_050999655.1 Jatrophihabitans sp. | reverse complement strand
GGCGAGGCCCACCCCCCACAACCCGCACCATGCCCGGCCGGTCCCGGCCGGCTCGATCAGCAGGTCTGCCCCGGCCGCCGGGGCCGGCACCAGCAGCGGGCTGAGCACCGCGCTCATGCGGTCGCCGCCCGCAGCACCCGGGCCGCGGCGTCCACCGTGCCGGCCACGTCGCCACCGTCCGGGTAGAGCACGGTACGTCCGATTACCAGCCCGCGGACCACGTCCTGGCGCAACGTCCGGGACCACGAGGCGACCTGGGCGGCCAGATCCGGGCCGGGCACGCCGCCCAGCACGACGCAGGGCAACGTGGTGGCGCTGAACACCACGTCCGGATCATCGCAGGCCGGCATCTTCAGCCAGGTGTAGGCACTGGTCACCCCGAGCGCCGAGGCCACCGTCACCGCGCGGGCCAGCGACGCGGCGTCGGTCCGCAGTACCAGCCGACCGTCGGATCGGCGGTGGTAGGGCAGTGGCTCGACCATCGCCATCAGCCGGTGCCCGGCCAGCTCGGTGACCGCCTGGGCGCAGGCCTGCAGGGTCGCCACCGTGCCGGGGTCCTCGTCGTCGATCCGCAGCAGCATCTTGCCGCCGTCCAGCCGGCAGGCTGCGATGGTGGCCGCGTCGTAGCCGGTGAACCGGTCATCCATCGTCCAGGCCGCGCCGTCCAGGCCGCCGCGGTTCATCGAGCCGATCACCACCTTGCCGTCCAGGGCGTCCAGCAGCAGCAGTTCCTCGATCACGTCGGGGGATCCGAGGACGCCGTCGACGTCAGGATGGGCCAGCGCCACCATCAGCCGCTCCAGCAGGCCGCGCCGGTCGGCCATCGCCATCGGGTCGCGGCCGGTGCCCAGCGCGCCACGGGCCGGATGGTCGGCCGCCACCAGGAACAGCGTGCCCCGGTCGTTGAGCAGTCGCTCGGGCTGCTTACGGCGGGCGTAGGCACTCGCGATGGCGCCCGGCTCGGCCACCCGGGTGTGCAGCAGCCACCGCCACTGCTCATCGCTGATCACCGCGCTCACCTGATCGCCCCCTCGGCCGGTTCGACAGGCACCCGGTCAGCCGGTTCGTCAGGCGTCGGCCCGGACGCACCGTCGAGGCCACCATGGGCAGCGACGAACTCGCGCAGCGCCGCCATCGACGGCATCGCCTCGGCGCAGGCCAGCTGGCCGACCACGATCGCGCCGGCCGCATTGCCGTACACCGCGCACCGCACCGGGTCCCATCCGGCCAGCAGACCGTGTACCAGCGCGCCACCGAAGGCATCGCCGGCGCCCAGGCCACAGACCACCTCGACCAGGATCGGCGCCACGGTGACCGAACCGGCCGCGCTGGCCACCAGCACCCCGTCGGCGCCCTGCTTGACGAACACCAGCTCAAGCCCGCGGGCCAGCAACCGGCGGGCGGCCTCGGCCGCATCGGCCGTGCCGGTGGCAACCTCGACCTCGGCCCGGTTGCCGACCACCACATTCACGTGATCCAGCATCCGGTCGTACTGCTCGCGGGCCTGTGCCGGGTGCTCCCAGAACATCGGTCGCCAGTCCAGGTCGAGCACCGTCCAGCGCCGGTCGGCACCGGAGGGCCGGCCACGCCGGGTCAGCATCGCCAGCTGGCTGCCGCGGGCCGGTTCCACCGACATGCCGGTACCGGTCACCCACAGCAGCGGCACCTGCTGCACGAGCTCGAACGGGATGTCGGCCAGGGACAGCGTCAGATCCGGGGCGGTCGGCAGCCGGTAGAACAGCAGCGGGGGATCGGCCGGCGGATTCAGTGCGCAGAAGGTCACCGGTGTCAGCAGGTGCGCGGCGGTGCCGACGTAGCTGGTGCTCACCCCGAAGCCGGCCAGCGCCGATCGGACGAACGGCGCGAAGTCATCGGCGCCGAGCTTGGTCAGCACGGCCGTCCGGGTGCCCAGCTGGGCCGCGGCCACCGCGACATTGGTGGCAGTGCCGCCCAGGGAGCGTGCGAAGCTCGTGACCTGCGCCAGGGGTACCCCGGACTGTTGCGGGTACAGATCAACCCCGACCCGTCCGACGGTCAGTGCCTGGATGCCGGGCTCGGTCATCACAGAACTGCCCGGCGATAGAACTCGGGCGCAGCCGGCAGCACCACCTGCTCGCGACCGGCCGAGCCCAACGCGGCGACACCGGCCTCGGCCAGCGCGGTGGCCCGGTAACCGTCCCAGGCCGAAGCCAGGTCCGGATGCGGGCGGCCGGTGCGCAGGCCGCTCACCCAGGCCTGCAACTCCCGCCGGTAGGCCTCGGCGAACCGCGGCCGCCAGTCGCCGGGCAACTCCCGGCCGGCCGAGGCCGCCGCCCGCAGCACGGTCGGTGCCGGCGAGTCCAGGCTGAGCGTGCCGCGCTCGGCGACCAGCTCGCAGCGCACCTCGTAGCCGTAGCCGGCATTGACGAACACCTCGATGTCGACTAGCACTCCGGCCTCGGACTCGGCGACCAGGAACATCGGATCATCGGTCGTGCCGGACTGCACGGCGGAGCGGGAGCGGTGCACGGTGACCGCGGTGAGCTCCTGGCCGAGCAACCAGCGGCTGGCGTCGAACTCGTGCACCGCCGAGCCGGAGATCAGCGCGGTACTGGCCAGGCCGGCCGGCGCCTGCCGGTTGCGGTGCACGCAATGCAGCATCAGCGCCTGGCCGAGCTCGCCGCCGCGCAGGCCGTCGCGCAGCGCGAGGTAGCCCGGATCGAACCGGCGCATGAACCCCACCGACACCAGCGAGCGGCCGCCCTGCAGCTCGGCGGTCACGATCCGCCGGCAGCCGGCGACATCCGGCGCCAGCGGCTTCTCGCACAGCACCGGCTTGCCTGCGGCCAGGCAGGCCAGCACGAACTCCTCATGGCTGTTGTCGGACGAGGCGACCAGCACCGCCTGTACCTGCTCGTCCTTGATCAGCACCATCGGATCATCGACGCTGACCGCGCCGCTGAGCGCGGCCGTCGCCGTCGCCCGCGCCGGGTCCAGGTCGAACACCGCCACCACCGCCGCGCCGGCCACCTCGTGCGCCAGCAGCCGGGCATGCTCGGCGCCCATCACGCCGGCGCCGATCAGGCCGATCTGTACTGCCATTACTCGATTCCCGTCCAGTCGGTCGGAGCTGGCAGGCGACGGCCCACCCTCACGGCAGCGGCTGGGTATCTGCCAGCAGGGCCCGGCCGAGCTCGGCGGTCTCGGAGTCGTCCCCGTCGCGTTCGAGCTCGTGCGCCAGCTGCTCCAATTCGGCGCCGCCGGCCATCAGCCCGGTCAGCTCGGCCAGGCTGATCTCTGACTTGGCGAAGTCGCCGAGGCTCTTACCCCGTTTCAGCAACAGGAAACGGTCACCGACCGGGTAGGCATGATGCGGATTGTGAGTGATGAAGATGACGCCCAGGCCGCGGTCACGAGCCTGCACGATGTACTTCAGCACCACCCCGGACTGCTTGACGCCCAGCGCCGAGGTCGGCTCGTCGAGAATCAGCAACCGCGCGCCGAAGTGCACCGCCCGGGCGATCGCCACGCACTGGCGCTCGCCGCCGGACAGCGTGCCGACGGGTTGATCGGTGTCGCGGATGTCGATACCCATCTGCGCCATCTCGGTGCGGGTGATCCGCTTGGCGGTCTCGGTGTCGAACCGCCGGAACGGCCCGCGGCCCCTGGTCGGCTCGGAGCCGAGAAAGAAGTTTCGCCAGATCGCCATCAGCGGCACCATCGCCAGATCCTGGAACACCGTCGCGATGCCGGCATCCAGGGCGTCGCGTGGCGTGTTGAACCGCACCGGCCGGCCGTCGACCAGCAGTTCGCCCTGGTCGGGCTGGTGCACTCCGGACAGCATCTTGATGAAGGTGGACTTGCCGGCGCCGTTGTCACCCAGCACGCAGGTGACCTGGCCGGCCCGCACCGTCGTGGAGATCTGCGACAGCGAGATCACGCTGCCGAAGGTCTTGGTGACCTCGCGAATCTCCAGCAACGGCGCGCTGTCGGTGTCGGCCACGATCTCGCGCAACTCGGTGGGCTGCACGTTGCCGGCCACGGGGCTCTCGGGCGCGGGGCTGCCGCCCGATGGGCTGTTGGTGTGCTCGGACATCGTCTACCTCCTGGTCTGCTCGGCGAAGCGCCGGACGAACTGGTTCGCCAGCACGGCGAGCAGCAACATCGCCCCGACGAACAACTTGAACCAGTCGGAGTTCCAACCGGCGTACACGATGCCCTGCTGGGTCATGCCGAAGATCAGCGCGCCGACCGAGGCGCCCACCGCCGAGCCGTAGCCGCCGGTCAGCAGACAGCCGCCGATCACCGCCGCGACGATGAAGATCAGCTCCTGGCCGATGCCGACCTGGGCCTGGATGGTGCCGAACCGGATGATCTGGGTGTTGCCGACGAACCACGCCATGGCCGAGGTCATCATGAACAGCAGGATCGTGGTGCGTGAGGTCGGTACGCCGACGTTCTTGCTGGAGTGGGGTTCGCCGCCCGTGGCGAAGATCCAGTTACCGAACCGGGTCTTGAGCAGCAACCAGGCCCCGAGCGCGGTGAAGACCACCCACCAGATGATCGCGATCTGGTAATTGCTTTGGCCGATCGTCACCGTGCTGCCGAAGATATTCTGCAACGCGCCGTAGCCCGGGACGAGGTCGAGGTTGCTGACCTGGACGGTGTTCGTGACGTTCTTGGTGACACCGAGGTTCAGGCCCTGCAGGCCGAGAAACATGCCGAGCGTGATGATGAAGC
>JBPCPA010000232.1:0-4164 GCA_050999655.1 Jatrophihabitans sp. | reverse complement strand
GGCCGTAGCCCTGCAGCACCAGGCCGTACCCGTCCGGCACCCCCTCGGCCGCGCTGGGTCCGGTGCGGTTCACCGTGCCCCGATCGGGCGGTTCCAGCCCGGCCAGCAGCGCGAGCAGGCTCGACTTGCCGCTGCCGGAGGGCCCGGTGATCGCGAGAACCTCGTAGGGATAAGCCGAAACCGAAACATCGTCGAGAATCAGCCGGCCGCCACGCTGGTAACGCACGGCCTGGGCGGACAGGGTGGCCACCCCGTCCGGCGCGGCATGCCGGCTCATCGGTGCGCCTCGGTGTCGCGGTAGGGCGCGAACTCCACCGAGCCGGGCTTGCGGATCACCCGCAGCCGGGTACCCGGTGGCATCCTGGCCTGGATGTCCCCCGGCAGCTGGACGCTGCCGTCGGAGTTGACGTAGACCACCTGCTCGCGGTGCTGCTCGCGATCATCGGCCCGGCCCTCGGTGATCGTGACGGTTCGGCCCAGGGCGGCGGCGACCGCCGGATCGTGAGTCACCACTACCACCGTGGTGCCGAACGTCTCGGTGATCCGGGCCAGCAACTGCACCACCCGGTCCCGGTTGTCGGTGTCCAGCTGCGAGGTGGGCTCGTCGGCCAGCAACAGGCCGGGGGAGCCGGCCATGCCCACCGCAACCGACAGCCGTTGCTGCTCGCCGCCGGACATCGCCGAGACCCGCTGGCCGCTCAGCTCGCCCAGCCCCAGCCGGTCCAGCAGATCCTCCGGCGATTGCAGATCGGCCCGCCGGTAGCCGCGCAATGCCTTCTGCGCGAAGGTGATGTTCTGCTCGGCGGTGCCGTAGGGCAGCAGGTTGCGGGACGGGTTCTGCACGACCACGCCGACCCGCTGGCCGCGCAGCTGCAGCAACTCGGCCTGGCTCATCACCGCGATGTCGTCGGGCCCGAGGTAGATCTGGCCGCTGCTGGGCCGCAGCAGGCCGGCGAGCAGGGTCAGCAGGGTCGACTTGCCCGAGCCGGACGGCCCGAGCAGCGCCACCGATTCGCCTGCGGCCACGGTGAATTCGACATCGTCGAGCGCGGTGACCTGCTGGCCGTCCAGCTGGTAGACGTGGGTCAGGTTCTGGCAGTGGATGGCCAGGCCGGTCTGCAGCGTCCGGCTGGTGCTCATTCGGCCTCCCGTAGCCGCGACGGGGCAGCTGCGCGCATCAACGCCCGTCCCGCCAGCACCGCGGTGATGGTGAGCAGCGCGGCGAAGGCCAGTGCGAACAGCAACACGCCGGTCAGCGCGGGCTGGTAGCGCAGCGCGACCGGGGTGTGGTCGGCGAACTCCGGGATCGAGGGCATCGACAGCCGTGCCGCCAGGTAGCCGGCGGGCACGCCCAGCACCATGGCCGCGCCGAGTAGCAGCAGCTGCTCGATGATCGAGGCGCGCAACAGGATCCGCCGCCTGATGCCGATCGCGCGCAGCGAGGCGAGCTCGAAGGACCGACGCCGGCCGGTCGAGGCGATCGCGATGGCGGTGCCGCCGACCGCCAGGATCGATCCGACGATCGCGCACACCACCAGCAACCGCAAGGCCAGGGCCGGTCCCTGCCGGCCGAGCTCGCTGAGCCGGGCGTGCTCGGTGTCACCGAGTTCGAGCACCAGCCCGGCCGCCCGCAGCCGGGCGATGGCGTCCGGCGGTGCCTTGGGCCCGAGCCAGATCGACCAGGACGCCTCGGCGTCGAAGGCCGGCAACTGCGCCCGGATCGCCGGCAGGTCGATCAGTAGGCCGTTGTCCAACACCGACGGCAGCACTCGGGCGGAGGCCGCCTGGCTGATCGTCGCCGCCGCCGGAATGCCGTCGATCAGCTGCAGCGGCGGTGGATCGCCGAGGTTGATGGCACCCGGGGTGGCCACCGTGATCAGCGGGCTCGGGCTGTCGGAGTGGGCGATCCCGGCCGAGCCGCCGGCCCGGCTGGTGAAGGCATCGGTCAGCCCGGCGGCCGACACCGTCAGATGATCGGAGATGTTTCCGGACTGGCTCACCTGTCGCCAGTGGGCGGTCCTGGTCAGGTCGGCGTCGAAGGTGGCCCACTGGAGGCCGGACCGGGCCTCGACCTTGCTGATCGAGGCGGTACCGGCCAGCGGGTCGAAGGTGTCGATCGGCCGGTCCCAGGTGAGCCCGGCCAGCGTGCAGCCACCGGCACACGGCACGCTGGCGGTGTAGGTATGGGTTCCGGCGGTGAGCGAGCCGGCCCGGACGTTGAGGAAGGGCTGCCCCGGCTTGCGCAGGTTGAGCAGCACCGTCGGCGTCGCGCCGGGCGTCAGGCCGGAGGCGGTGATGGTCAGCCGGATGCCGGTGGCCTTGATGACCAGCGCCGGCGGCACGCTGGGTGGCACCAGCGCCGCCGCGATCTGCCGGGTGGACAGATCGGTGTTTCCGGAATAGGCCACCCCGACCAACCGCCTGGTGTCCACCGCGAGCACCCGGCCGGCCACCGCGCCGCCATCGGGCAACCAACTCGCGGTCGCCATCGCCCAGCTGCCGTCCGGGTCGGCGACCTGGGTGGCCTGGATCGGGTCGTGCAACGGCTCGAACTGCACCGGCGCGACCTGCGAGGCGCCCACCTCGACCCGGGCCCGGGCTTCTTGGTTGCGATGTGCCACCCCCTCGCCGGCGATGGCGAAGGTGGCCAGGCCGACCGCGACCGCCAGTAGCGCCGCCAGCCGCAAACCGGCCGGCCGTCGCACCACCTGGCGGGCAGCCAGGAACAGCCCGATCCGCTGGGTGCCCCTGGTGGCCGGCAGCAACGGGCGCAGGATCAGCGGCAGCAGCCGGATGCCCAGCAGCGCCACGGCGAAGACCAGCAGGGCCGGTGCCAGCAGGGTGCTCGCATGCGGGTGGTGATCGGCCGCGCCGCGCCGCAGCAGCACCAGCCCGAGGATGGCTGCGGCGGCCAGCACCAGATCCAGCACCAGCATCAGCGCAATCGGCTGGTGTCCCGGGGTGCGCCGCCACTGCTCCAGCACCGAGCGGCGCAGCGTCCGCCGGCCCGCGGCGGCCGCCGCCACCAGGCTGCCGGCCAGCGCCGCGGCCACCGCGACGAAGGTGCCCCTGGTGAAGCTGACCGGGGTGCCCGAGACCAGCACCGTGGAGGCGAACAGCCGCACCGCGATCCAGCCGCCCAGCAGTCCCAGAGGGGTTGCCAGGGCCACCAGCAGCATCGGTTCGGCCAGCCCGAACCGGATCGTCGAGAACGGTCGCAGGCCGCGCAGCTTGGCCAACGCGATCTCGCTGCCCTTGGCCTCGACCGCATCGGCGATCACCTGGAACAGCACCAGCCAGGCCAGCACCGCCAGCTGCAGGGACACCAGCAACGTGGACAGGTTCACCAGCAACTGCTCCGAATGCGCGGCGGCCAGTACCTGCAGGACGTCGGTGCCGAAGCTGTCACCGGTGCTGGTGTCGGCCCCGAAGGCGATCAGGCTCTTCACGTCGGACTTGAACCTGGCGACGTCGGCGAGCCGGAGCTTGGCCGGATCGACCGGGTAGTCGACCTGCACCTCCACGGTGCTGGGCTTGGCAAGCACGTCGAGTTCGGCCTTGTCGACGAACAACCCGTCGACGATGTCGGGGTTGTCGCCGGCGCCGGGGTGGGCGTCGAAGTAGGTGCGTCCCTGCCAGAAGGAATCCTTGGCGTCGCGCAGCCGGTAGGCCCCGACGATGGTCGCGGTGAGCGGCGCGGTCTGCGGCGCACCGTTGACGAACGGGACGTCGCGGCTCACCCCGGACAGGGTCAGCGCGGTGCCGAGCTTCCAGCCGTAGCTGCCCTGCAGCGTCCGCTCGCTGACCAGTACCTCACCGGCCTTGGTCGGGCACCGGCCCTGGGTGATGGCGAAGTGGGCGCAGGCTCCGTCTCGCCAGATCATCCTGGTGCTCGGCCCGGAGTCGCCGATGCTGGTCTGTTGCGCGGTGCTGGCAGTCACGTGGTTGATCACCACCGCGGCGATGGTCTGCGGGTAGGCCTTGATCGCGCCCGGCTTGGGGCCGAGCGCCACCGCCTGATCCAGGTCGCCCTCGGTGGAGATATCGCGACTGTAGGTGTAGTGCAGCGCTGCGTCGCTGGCCGAGCCGACCAGCCGGTCACGCAGGGTGGACTCGTCGGCCGCCCTGGCATACAGCGGCCCGAGCGAGCCGGCGCCGATGGTG
>JBPCPA010000228.1:0-6088 GCA_050999655.1 Jatrophihabitans sp. | reverse complement strand
TCGCGGTGCTGCGGGCGAACTTCGACCTGCGCTCGCCGGCGCTGCGTCACTCGACCCGGCTGGCGATCCTGGTGCCTCTCACCGATGTGATCACGCGCGAAGCGGGAATCTCGCGCGGTTACTGGATATCGCTGACCATCCTGGTGGTGCTGCGGCCGGATTTCGGTGCCACCTTTCAGCGCTCGCTGATGCGGGTGCTGGGCACCCTGGTGGGCCTGCTGCTGGCCAGCGTGCTGGTGCACTTCCTGCTCGGCGACACCACCGCGGCGCTGATCGTGCTGCTCGGTTTGTTCTTCTTCGGGATGCGGCTCGCCGGCCCGACCAACATGGGACTCTCGTCGGTCTGCCTGTCCGGCCTGGTGGTGATTCTGCTTGCGCTGGCGGGCATTCCGGCGCACACGACGGTGATCGACCGGTCCGTCGACACCGCCGCCGGCGGCCTGATCGCGCTGCTGGCGGCGCTGCTCTGGCCCAGCTGGGAACGCCGCCAGGTGCCCGAGCGGCTGGCCGGGCTGCTCGGCGCGTACCGGGAGTATCTGCGGGCGATGGTCGATCCGGACAGCACCGCGGCCCGGCGGTCGGCGACGCGCAGCCAGGCCCGGCTGGCCCGTTCGGCGGCCGAGGCGTCGGTGGACCGGGCCCGGGCCGAGCCGGTCGACTCGCTCGGTTACGTCGAATTGGGCGGTGCGGTGCTCGCGCACAGCCACCGGCTGGTGCATGCCCTCACCGCGCTCGATGCCACCCGGCAGGCTCGCGAGGTCTACCAGAAGGTGCCGGAGTTCCGCCGGCTGATCGAGGCGGTGTCACACGGGCTCGGCATCGTCCAGCAGTCCGTCGAGCACGGCTGGGTGCAGGTGCGCGAACTCGGCCTGCGACCGTTGCAGGTTGAGCTGGTCACCGCGCTGGACGGTTCGGAGCTGTCGCCGGAACTGGCCGCCGCGTTGGTCGAGGCCACCGATCGGCTGGTGAACAGCCTGGACTCGGTGGCTGCCGTGCTCCGAAAATCCGGCGCCGCCCGCTAAGGGCCCCCGTGAATCATGCGCGGCTTGTCATACTTGTGCGCATGATGACGTCGCTACCACTGGCAGAGGTCAGATCCCAGTTGCATGAGTTGATCAGTCGGGTCAGCAGCCAGCGCGAGCGAGTGACAGTCACGGTGAATGGCCAGCCTGCGGTGGTGTTGCTGGCCGCCGATGAGCTGGAATCGTTGGAAGAAACCATCGCAGTCCTGTCTGGCTCCGGCGCCATGCGGCAACTGGCGCAGGCCGAGGTTGAGATCGGCGCCGGCCAAGGCGAGTCCGAAGCAGAGCTAACCGAGGCGATGTCGCGTCGCATCGGGATCGCGTGAATTCTGCCTACCGGTTGTGATGGCCGCGCATGTTCGTCGGCTCGCCGCCGGACAACCCCCATCGGCTGGGCAGGCAGCGTCAATCGCCCTCAGCTGAACGGTGCAACGACCTCGATGCCCTATCGCTCGGTTACCCGTATCTACGAGCATCAGCGTGCTGTCACGGCCGTTGATCCCCGCAGCGATGCATATCGCGTCAGATGAGGGGGCCGGCAGAGCCGTCATCAGGCCTTTAGTTCGGCGCGAGCACGGTGCCTGCGCCCGCACTATCACGCACTAAGGGTTCAAGGAGAGCCTCAAGATCGATTACGTCAACTCCTCACTCACATGCGTCGCTTACGCTAAGATGGCATAACGGCCGAGCGAGGAGCAAGCTTGACGGACTTTACGATCCTTTCTAATGCGTTCCAACCTGCCACAGAGCTTCAGGATCCGGAGCGATTTGCCGGACGCTCAAAGCAGATCCGAGAGCTGGCCACCTCTTTGCACACGGTTGGAGCAACCCCTTTAATTTACGGCGATCGCGGTCTGGGCAAGTCAAGCCTTGCTGTCCAGTTGCAATTGATAGCTATGGGAAACGTGGAGTTACTTTCGGAGCTCGGTGCCGATAGACTAGCCTTGCCTTCCGGACAAGAATACTTGACGTTCTTTACCACCTGCACCGACGCTATTAAGACGTTTGACGACATATTGCAGATGCTCGTCAACTCTGCGGAGAGTGTGGACAACGTTCCAACAACTCAGGGTGCTCATCAGCTGGTCGACCGTAGTACCCGGAAAAAGGTAACTCTCAAGATTGTCGAGCTGGAGAGTACCAAAACTTATCAGACGGAAAGTCAGCGTCTTTCCTACCAAGACCTAAACATGGAAGAAAAGCTCGTTCAGCTTTGCGAATTATTGACGGCAACTTATAATATGCCCGTGCTATTTATAGTCGATGAGCTTGACCGGGTTGGGAACACTCGGGGTTTAGCCAGCTTCCTGAAGGCCGCTTCTGGTCCGACACTAAAGTTTGTGCTTGTCGGCATTGCATCTAGCGTCGCGGGCTTGCTTGCAGACCATCAATCCCTTGAGCGTCACTTGCAACCCGTCAGGGTTCCAGTGATGAACCCAAGGGAACTCGGTCAGATCGTAGTAAAAGCACAGAGTTACCTCGAGGAAAATGGAGTCCGCATCGGGTTTTCCAAAGCTGCCGTTACCTGTCTCACCCGGGTTGCGTCTGGTTTCCCATGGTTTGTACATGTCCTAGGTCGCCAAGCGCTCATAGACGCAGACGGTGAGGGACGGAGTGAGATAGAAGAGTCGCACGTTCAAAGAGTAATTGGTTTGATTGTCGAGAACCAGTTTGCACAACAATTTGCGGATATGTATCAAATGGCAGTGCGGGATTCGGAACTCCGAGAGCGAACCCTGCGTGCCTTCGCTGGTTGGCACGATGCGGATATTCCGACCGGCGAGGTTTACAAGCTGCTGAGAACCGAACTTGGAGTGAAGGGTGGCTCGACGTATCGCGGCAATCTGTGCCAACCGGAGTTCGGTTCCATCCTCTTCGCGCCACAGTTTCAGAAGCGGGGACTGGTGCGCTTCCGAAATGAGATGTTCAAAGCGTACGTTCGGTTGCGGCCATCGATCTATGCAGACGTTGACGTTGACGTGATGCGAGCCTGGCGAAAGCATGACAGATCCCCATAGAACTTGTCTTAATGACTCTTAAGGGTTGGGCGGCACGTGTAGTTGGCGATGACCGAAAATTTATACAAAGACGATCTTTACAGAATGGCCGATGGACCGGGATGAGCCCGGATAGCTGCGACTCGAATCGGCTCAGGCGCGCGGGGTGTCGCGCTGCAGGTAGAGGTCGCGTAGCAGGCAGATCTCCGCGCCGTGTGCGATCACCTCACGGCTGATGTGCAACACGATGCCCAGCATCGGCTCGTCGGCGTACTGGCCCTCGGACGGTCCGCATGGAGCGGCCAGCGCGGCCTCGTCCAGACTGCGCACCCCGGCGATCCAGGCCGCGTAGACCTCGTCGAGCTGCCGCAGCGCCTCATCGGCCGTCCCGGCGTGCTCGTACTCGGCGTGGCTGACCGCCGGCCCGCCGAAGTGGCCGGCCACCCGACCACCGAGCACGCTCACGATCAGGTGTGACAGCCGCCAGCTGATGGTGGTGACCGGGCCGGGCGCCGGGATGCCCCGGATCAGGTCGAAGGTGAACGCGCCCCGGCCTAGAGCCAGCCCGTCCTGGCCGGCGCCGCGCGGGCGGACGCTCCAGCAGTCGGCGACCGGCTGCCAGAAGTATTCAGGGTCGGTCAGGCCGTCCAGCCGTGGCCGTAGTTGATGGGTCCAGTGCCCGTCGAGCTGGTCGAGCAGCTCGCCGGTCCAGTCGATGCTCACCGGCCGAGGGTAGCGGGCACGAACACGGTGGCCGCACCGAGCGTCCAGGTATATGCTTGCCGATAAGCAAGTAAATCCTAAAGCAAGAGGGACGGTGGCACGAAATGCCGAGCAGGTTCGCCGACGAGGACGTCACCCGGTTGCGCATCGCGCTGGCCCGGATCTCGCGGATGATCGATCGGCATTCCACCGACACCAGCCTGACCCGCACCCAGCTGTCGGTGCTGGGCACCGTGGTGCGGCTCAAGAGCGTCGGCGTCAGCGAATTAGCCGATATCGAAGGTCTGAACCCCACCATGCTGTCGCGAGTGGTCGGCAAGCTGGAGGTGCGCGGCCTGGTCACTCGGGCACCGGCCGCCGATGATCGTCGGGCGGTGCTGGTCGAGGTGACGCCGGCCGGGCGGGCACTGCAATTGCGGATGCGCAAGCAGCGCAGCCAGCTGATCGTCGAGCGGCTCAGCGCGCTGCCTGACGGCCAGGCCGACGAGTTGCTGGCCGCGTTGCCTGCCCTGGAGGCACTGGCCGACCAGCTACACCAACCTGGCCAGCCGGTCGGGGCCACTCGATGACCTCGTTCGCCGGACTGGGCCGCGACACCTTTGCCTCGCTGGCAAATCCCAACTATCGCCGCTACTTTCGCGGCCAGGCGATCTCGTTGCTGGGCACCTGGATGCAGACCGTGGCGCAGTCCTGGCTGGTGCTGGAGCTGACCGGCTCGGGCACCGACCTCGGCGTGGTGGTGGCGCTGCAGACGCTGCCGGTGCTGGTGCTCGGCCCGTACGGCGGGGTGGTCGCCGACCGGGTCGACAAGCGCAAGCTGATGATGCTGCTGCAGTCGCTGATGGGCCTGCTGGCCCTCACCCTCGGCCTGCTCACCGTCACCCACGTGGTCACGCTGTGGCAGGTGTACCTGCTGGCGTTCCTGCTCGGGCTGAACAACTGCTTCGAGAACCCGGCGCGGCAATCCTTCGTGCTGGAGCTGGTCGGGCCGAAGGACCTGCGCAACGCGGTCAGCCTGAACTCGGTGCTGGTCAACGCGGCCCGCGCGGTCGGCCCGGCCATCGCCGGGCTGATCATCGCCACCGGCGGCCTGGGCATCTGCTTTCTGCTCAACGCGCTCAGCTTCGTCGCGGTGGTGGCCTCGCTGGCCAGCCTGGACACCTCGCTGCTGGCGCCGTCCACGCCGACGACCCGGGGTCGTGGCCAATTGCGCGAGGGGCTGGTCTACGTGCGGGGCAATGCCAAGCTGGCCACCCCGCTGCTGATGATGGGCCTGGTCGGCTGCCTGGCCTACGAATTCCAGGTCACGCTGCCGGTGCTGGCCAAGCAGACCTTCGGCGGCGGCTCGGAGGTGTTCGGCTTCATGACCGCCGCGATGGGGGTCGGCGCGGTGGTCGGTGGCCTGTACGTGGCGGCCCGTGGCCGCACCGGCATCCGCTCGCTGGTGAACTCGGCCGCGGTGTTCGGCGTCGTCATCGCCGCGGCCGCGCTGGCGCCGAGCCTGTGGTTGGAACTGATCGCGCTGGGCCTGGTGGGCGCGGCCAGCGTCGGGTTCCTGTCCAAGGGCAACAGCACGTTGCAGCTCGCCGCGTCGCCGCAGATGCGTGGCCGGGTGATGGCACTGTGGGCGGTGGCATTTCTCGGCTCCACCCCGATCGGCGGCCCGATCGCGGGTGCTGTCAGCGAGCAGTTCGGCGGCCGGGCGGGCCTGGGCATCGGTGCGGTGGCCTGCGTGCTGGCTGCGCTGCTCGGCGAGCTCACCCTGCGCCGCGCCGCGGCCCGGACGCTGCGGGCGAGCGACCCAGCCGAGCCGACCGCCGAGCCCGCCGCCCCGGTAGGCCCGGACGAGCCAACTACCGCCCCGGCGCAGCGGCCGGCGCCGGTGGACCCGCCTGCCCTGTCGCCGGAGTCGGTGGGTCGCTAGCGTAGGGGACGGCCTAACACTGGCCATGCTTGCGGCAGCCGGCCATCGAGGCGCTGCCCCCTTCGATGAAGGAGCTGGACGATGACGGAAAGCGAAGGAACTGCAGACGGCGGCGCCGACGGCCTGCCCGGCGTGCACGACGGTGGCGCCGATGGCGGTGCCGAAGGACCGGCCGATGGTGGCGCTGATGGCGGTGCGGGCCAGCACGACGGCGGCGCGGACGGTGGCGCTGACGGCGGTGCCGAAGGACCGGCCGACGGTGGCGCCGGTGGCGTCGCGGGCGAGCACGACGGTGGCGCGGACGGTGGCGCGAGCGGTGGCGGGGACGGTGGTGCCGATGGTGGCGCGGGCGGTGGCGGTGACGGCGGCGCGGACGGTGGCGCGTAATCGCTGACCACCTCGCGGACGGGGCTGGCCTGGCC
>JBPCPA010000215.1:0-7768 GCA_050999655.1 Jatrophihabitans sp. | reverse complement strand
GCCTTCGGGTCGGCAACCGGCAGATGGCGGCGGCCTGCGGCTGGGGTTTCGCGGTCTGGGCGCTGCTCGGCGGGCACCTGCTGGTGATGACCCGGGCACTGGGCGCCAGCGGCGGCAGTGCGATCGCCGCCGCGGTGGGCGGTATGGGACTTGCCTTCGCGGTCGGGCTGATCGTGATCCCGGTGCCGGCCGGCGCCGGCATCCGCGACGCCGTGCTGGTGGCGACCTTCAGCAACCAGATCGGGCACACCCCGGCGATCGCGGTGGCGCTGGCCTCGCGGGTGCTGCTGGTGCTGGCCGACGTCGGCCTGGCCGGCGCCGGGGTGTTGCTGAGCCGGCGGCGGATCGCTGCCGAACCGGTCCCGGCCAGCCGCGAGGGGTAGCGAGCGCGCTCAGTCGCGGGACTTGAACAGCACCGAGGTCTGCTCCGGGTAGGGCAGCGTCGGGGTCAGGCCACGGAACCTGCGCTCGAACAGGCCGCTGGCCTCGATCGCCGGCCGGTATCGCCGCCGGGCGCTGTTGTCATAGACCACCACGCCACCGGCGGCCAGCCGGGGCTCGGCGGCAGCCAGGCAGGCCTGCCGGGCGCGGCCGTCGACCACCACCAGATCGAACTCGCCCTCGACGGCGTCGATGGCGTGGACGTAGTCGTAGAAGTCCAGGCCGGCGTGATCCTCCTTGCCCGAGGGCACCCGGGGCGAGTCGCTCGACACCGGCTCCACGATCGAGAACTCGACGTTGCCCAGCGCCGCCAGCTCGCCGGCCATCATGTCCCCGAAGCCCTTGTGGTGTTCCACGCTGTGCACCTGGTCGAAGCGGCGGGCCAGCCAGAAGGTGCTGGCGCCCGAGCCGTACTCGAAGGCCCGCAGCGGCCGCTGGTGCACCCGCAGCCAGTCCGAGACCGCGTCGATGGCGTGATAGGTCCACCACGGCACGTCCAGCTCGGCGATCGCCAGCGAGTCGTGCACCCGGGTCAGGCTGTAGGCCCAGTGCCTGGCCCGATGGTCCAGTCCCGGCGGCTGCTCGTCCAGCACGTGCAGCCGGGTGAGCGCGGTGCCCGCGGCCTGGGCGGTGGCGGCGTAGGCGTGCTTGGCGCGTTGCAGGGGACCGGCGGGCACAGTTCCTCCGTGCGATAGGCGCCGCGACGCGGCGTGGATTCTCGGGCTCGGGTGTTGCGGCGATGGTAGCGAAGGCGGGCCGCCTGCCCGAAATCTCCGCTGTCGCCGGCTGTGGTCACGCCGGGTGCCGGCCGGCCTGTGATCGGTGACCGAGCTGCCGATCTGACTGGTGCACAACTCGCGTGTTGTGACTGATGTGATTAGGATTTTCTGCGGACCGGGACGGGGTGTCGCCGGGCCACAACGAGGGGTAGTAGCCATGGGTGTTCGGTTGCCAGTTGCGGTGCTGCGGCCAGGCCGCGGCCGAGCCTGGATCGCGGTCCTTGCGCTGCTGGCCGGCACGGCCACTCTGCTCGGCGTCCGGGTGGCACCGGCCGGCGCCGCCGAGATCACCCCGGTACCGGCCAGCGGCTCCTGGACGGTGGACGGTCACGGCAACGGCCACGGCCACGGCCTGAGCCAGTACGGGGCGCGCGGCGCGGCGATCGCCGGCCTGAGCTATGACAAGATCCTGGGCTTCTACTACCCGGGCACGACCCTGACCACCGGCAGCGCGGTCACCATCAGGGTGCAGCTGAGCGCGGTCGGGGCGGATCCGGCGGTGGCCGCCGAGGCCGGCCTGACCGTGACCGGGGTGTCCGGGGCGCTGCCGACCGCCGGCGTCGACCAGTACCGGCTGGCACCGATCAGCGGTGGTTTCCAGCTGCAGCGTCACCTGTCCGGCGTGTGGCGGGCCTACCACAACATCCCGGCCGGCAAGCTCGACTTCAAGGCCTCCGACGGCACCCTGACGGTCCAGCGCAGCTCCGGCGCCCGGGTCTATCGCGGCAGCCTGTCGGTGATCGAGGTGGGCAGTGCCGCGATAGCGGTGAACAACCTCGGCCTGGACGACTACGTGCGCGGCGTGGTGCCCAGCGAGATGCCGGCGTCCTGGCAGGCCGCGGCCGTGCAGTCCCAGGCGGTGGCGGCCCGCAGCTACGCCCGCTACTTCGTCAACCATCCGCGCGATGTGAACTACGACATCTGCGACACCACGTCCTGCCAGGTCTACGGCGGCCTGAGCGCGGAGCAGGCGGCGTCCAACGACGCGGTGACCAAGACCGCCAACAAAGTGCTGACCTATGCCGGTTCGACCATCTTCGCCGAGTTCTCCGCCTCCAACGGCGGCATGACATCGGCGGGCAACCAGCCCTACTTCGTCACCAAGGTCGACCCCTACGACAACGCGGCCTCGGGCGATCCGTACCTGAACTGGACGGTCGCGGTACCGGCCAGCCGGGTCGCGTCCTACTACGGGCTGGCCTCGGTCAGCCAGCTGCAGATCACCGGCCGGGCCGGCGGCGGCCAGTGGGGCGGCCTGGTCACCACCGGCATCGTCAACGGCACCAATCCCGGTGGTGGCGCGGCCGCGGTCGATGTCACCGGCCCTGGCCTGGCCTCGGCGATGGGGCTGTCCTACAGCTTCTTCCACGTCCGGACGGTGCTGCCGGTCGGGCATCTGGACTCGGCGGTGATGACCGCGCTGCACACCATGACCCTCAGCGGCTGGGCGCTGGATCTGGGCAACGGTGGCACCTCCAGCTCGGTGAGCGTGCAGCTGGACGCCGGCTCGCAGACGGTGCTGGCCAACCTGGCGCGCCCGGACGTGCAGAGCGCGTATCACACCACCAGCGCCAACCACGGCTTCCAGACCACCGTCACGGTGCCCGGTGGCACTCACCGGGTCTGCGTCTACGCACTCGCGCTGTCGAGCAGTGACCGGTTCGGCCTGGGCTGCAAGAGCGTCACGGTGCCGGTGAACCCGCTCGGGCAGGTGGACTCGCTCAGCAACGACGGCCAGGGCAACTACCGGCTGCAGGGCTGGACCTTCGACCCGGACGTCAACGGCGGCCCGAGCCAGGTGCGGGTCTACGTGGACTCCGGTGGCTCCAACCTGCCGGTGCAGATCAGCCGGCCGGACGTGCAGTCGGCCTACGGCCTGGCCAATGACCAGGTGGGCTTCGACGTGATCCTCCCGGTGCCGGCGGGCACCCACCAACTGTGCGCCCGGGCGGTGAACGCCGCCGGCACGCCCGGTGCCACCCAGCCGCTGCGCTGCTACACGATCACCCGCTGAGTTCGCACCGGCACCGGCGCCGCAGCCGTCCTCGGTAAGCTGCGGTGTCCGGACGGAGCCAGCTGGTGGGGGTGAGCAGTTGCTGAGGGTGCTCTTCGATGCGACGGCGGTGCCCGTTGACCGCCGGGGAGTGGGCCGCTACGTCGACAGCGTCATTCCCGCCTTCGCCGGCACCGAGGCCCAGCTGCAGGTGGTCTGCCGCCGGTCGGACGTCGAGCACTACAGCCAGCTGTCCGGCCAGCCCGCGATCCCGGCCGGACGGTGGACCGATCGCCGGCCCAGCAGGCTGGTCTGGGAGCAGCTGGCGTTGCCGCTGATCGTGCGTGCCCAGGCCCCCGACGTCCTGCACTCACCGCATTACACCCACCCGTTGCTGGTGTCGGCCACCGGCGCGCCGCCGCTGGTGGTGACCCTGCACGACGCCACGTTCTTCACCGACCGGCAGTTGCACACCCGGACCAAGGGACCGTTCTTCCGGGCCGCGTCCCGGCTGGCGTTGCGCCGCGCCGAGGTCTGCATCGTGCCGTCGCAGGCCAGCGCCGACGAGCTGGTGGCTCACGCCGGCGCCCGGCCCGAGAAGTTCCAGGTCGCCCACCTCGGGGTGGACACCGCGATCTTCCGGCCGCCCACCGGGGCGACCCGGGCCGCGGTACGGGCCAGCCTGGGCCTGCCTGCCGAGCAGGACTACCTGGCGTTCCTGGGCACCATCGAACCGCGCAAGAACGTCCCGGCGCTGATCCGTGGCTGGGTACAGGCCTTCGCCGGGCGTCGCGACCCACCGGCGCTGGTGATCGCCGGCGCGGCCGGTTGGGACACCGAGGTGGACGCGGCGGTGGCCGCGGTGCCGCCCACCCTGCGCCTGATCCGGCCGGGCTACCTGCCGCTGGAGCAGCTGGCCGGCCTGCTCGGCGGCGCGAGCGTGGTGGTCTACCCGAGCCTGGGGGAGGGTTTCGGGCTACCGGTGCTGGAAGGGATGGCGTGCGGGGCGGCGGTGCTGACCACCCGCAACCTCTCGCTGGACGAGATCGGTGGCGACGCGGTGGCCTACACCGGCACCGAACCGGCCGAGATCGGCCGGGCGCTGGTGGCGCTGCTGGACTCGCCCGAGCGCCGTGCCGAACTCGGCAGGGCCGGCCTGGACCGGGCGGCCCTGTTCAGCTGGCAGGCCTGCGCCCAGGCTCACGTGCGGGCCTACCAGCTCGCGGTCGAACGCCATTGCGGTCACCCGGCGGGCCCCCGATGAGCGCAGAGCAGGTCGGTGTGGTGGCGGTCAGCTACGGCTCAGGCACCGCCCTGGACACCTTTCTGGACAGCCTGGCGCAGGCGTCCAAGCGCCCGCTGGACGTGCTCATCGCCGACAACGGCTCCACCGACCAGGCCCCGCAGCGGGCGGCCCGCCGCGACGGCGTCCGGCTGCTGTGCACCGGCGCCAACCTGGGCTATGGCCGGGCGGCCAACCTCGGTGCCGCCGAGGTGGCCGGGGACTGGCTGGTGCTGGCCAACCCGGACGTGGTCTGGACGCCCGGGGCGATCGACGAGCTGCTGGCCGTGGCCGAGCGCTGGCCGCGGGCCGGCGCGGTGGGCCCGCTGATCCGCGACAGCGACGGTGCGGTGTACCCGTCCGCGCGCGAATTGCCCACTTTTCTCGGCGGGATCGGCCACGCCCTGTTCGGCTGGTGGTGGCCGGGCAACCCCTGGACCCGGGCCTACCGCCACGATCACGCCGAGCCCAGCGAGCGGGTGGCCGGTTGGCTGTCCGGCTCCTGCCTGCTGGTCCGGCGGGCCGCCTTCGACTCGGTGGCCGGCTTCGACCCGCGCTACTTCATGTACTTCGAGGACGTCGACCTCGGTGACCGGCTGGCCCGGGCCGGCTGGCTGAACGTCTACGCGCCGTCCGCCGAGATCGTGCACACCGGCTCGCACGCCACCGAGCGGCACAAGCAGGCGATGTTTATCGAGCACCATCGCAGCGCCTACCGCTACCTCAGCGGGCGCTACCCGGGACTGACCGGCGCCCCGGCCCGCGCACTGCTCTGGGTCGGGTTGATGGGACGGGCCCGAGTCACGCCCAGGTTGATCGAGATCATCCAGCGAAGAAAAGGCAAAAGATGAGCAGTACTGCTCCGGTCGATGCGATCGTGTTGGTCGGCGGCAAGGGCAGCCGGCTGCGACCGCTGACCCTGTCGGCGCCCAAGCCGATGCTGCCGATCGCCGGGGTGCCCTACCTGACCCACCTGCTGTCGCGCATCCGCTCGGCCGGCATCGAGCACGTCATCATGGGCACCAGCTACCGGGCCGAGGTGTTCAGCGAGTACTACGGCAGCGGTGCCTCGCTCGGCCTGGAGCTGGACTATGTCGTGGAGGACGAGCCGTTGGGCACCGGCGGGGCGATCGGCAACGTCGCCGGGCTGCTGCGCTCGGACACCGCGATGGTCTTCAACGGCGACATCCTGACCGGCTGCGACCTGACCGAACTGCTGGCCACCCACCGCCGCAGCGGCGCCGACGTGAGCCTGCACCTGACCAGGGTCGCTGACCCGCGCGCGTTCGGCTGCGTGCCGACCGACCCGGCCGGCCGGGTCACCGCGTTCCTGGAGAAGGAGCCGAACCCGGTCACCGACCAGATCAATGCCGGCACCTACGTGTTCTCCCGGGCGGTGATCGAGGCGATCCCCACCGACCGTCCGGTCTCGGTGGAGCGCGAGACCTTTCCGGGACTGCTCGCGGCCGGTGCGCTGGTGGTCGGCCACCTGGACTCCAGCTACTGGCGCGACCTGGGCAAGCCGGCCGACTTTGTTGCCGGATCTGCTGATCTGGTCAGGGGAATCGCGCCCACCGATGCCCTGCCTGGCCCGGTCGGCGAGGCGCTGCTGATGCCCGGTGCCGCGGTGGCCGCCGACGCCCGGGTGAGCGGTGGTAGCGCCGTCGGGCCGGGCTGCCTGGTCGGGCCGGGCGCGGTGGTGGACGGCTCGGTGCTGCTGGACGGGGCCCGGATCGGAGCCGGTGCGACGGTGCGCTCCAGCATCGTCGGGCGGCGGGCGGTGATCGGTGCGGGCACCGTGCTGGCCGATGCGGTGATCGGCGACGGCGCGGTGATCGGTGCGGGCAACGAATTGCTGCACGGGGTCCGGATCTGGCCGGACGTGGCGCTGGCCAGCGGCAGCGTCCGGTTCTCTGCCGACAGCTGAGCGCGGTGGCTGCTCTCGCCCGCCGCTGGGTCGCCGGCCGGCCGATCGACCTGGCCCGGACGCTGTCGCCGCTGCGCCACGGTGCCGGCGACCCGGCGGCCAGGCTGGTCGCGGGCACCTTCTGGTGGGCCAGCCGCACGCCGGAGGGCCCCGGCACCCTGTCGTTGCGGGCCGCCGCCGGCGAGGTGCTGGCCCAGGCCTGGGGCCCGGGTGCCGAGCGGCTGCTGGCGGCGGTGCCAGAGCTGCTCGGCGAGCAGGACGACGATTGGAGCAGGTTGGACCTCACCGGACACCGGCTGCTGGCCGAGGTCCGGCACCGGCTGCCGGGCCTGCGACTGACCCGGTCCGGCCGGGTGCTCGACTCCCTGGTGCCGGCCTGCCTGGAGCAGCGGGTCACCGGTCGGGAGGCCTTTCGGGCCTGGCGGGAGCTGACCCGCGTCTACGGTGAACCGGCACCCGGGCCGGCCGAGGTCCGGCTGTGGCTGCCGGCCGAACCGGCCCGGTTGCTGGCGGTGCCGAGCTGGGACTGGCACCGGTTCGGGGTGGACGGCCAGCGCTACCGGACGATCCGCGCGGTGGCCACCGTGGCGAACCGGCTGGAGGAGTGCGTGGGCCTGCCCGGCGAGGCCGCCCGCCGACGGCTGCGGCTGGTGCCCGGGGTCGGGGAGTGGACGGCCGCCGAGACGACGGTGCGGGCGCTCGGCGATCCGGACGCGGTCAGCGTCGGTGACTTTCACCTGGCCAACCGGGTCGGCTGGGTGCTCACCGGAGCGCCCCGATCCACCGACGAGACCATGCTGGAGCTGCTCGAACCGTGGCGTGGTCAGCGGGCCCGGGTGGTGCGGTTGATCGAGCTGAGCGGGTTCAGCCCGCCCAAGTACGGTCCCCGGTTCAACCCGATCGACATCCGCAGACTCTAGAACGGGCCTCAGCCGAAGGCGTCCAGCACCGTCTCGGCCAGTACCGGCCAGGCCCGCACCGCCCAGTCGCCGAACGGTTCGTCGGCCAGTGCCACCAGCGCCAACCGGGCTTGCGGATCGATCCAGAACATGGTGCCGCTCTGGCCGAAATGGCCATAGGTGCCAGCGGAATTGCGTGCCGAGGTCCAGTGCGGGCGCTTGGCCGCGCGGATCTCGAAGCCCAGCCCCCAGGCGTTGTCCTGCTGGCTGCCGTAGCCGGGCAGCACGCCGGGCAGGCCCGGAAACTGCACGGCGGTCGCGGCGGCCAGGGTGTCCGGATGCAGCAGGCCGGACGGGCTGAGCAGCTCGGCGAGCAGCGCCATCAGATCGGTCACCGAGGCCACGCCGTCGCGGGCCGGCGAGCCGGCGAGGGTGGCGGTGCCCATT
>JBPCPA010000142.1:0-13752 GCA_050999655.1 Jatrophihabitans sp. | reverse complement strand
CACGACTCATCCCGGCCCCGCAGGGCCGCCCTGAGCTGTCGTTGAGGATCAGGAGTAGCGCGGGACCGGATCGCGGCGAACGGGATCTCAGCTGAACAGCCGCTGGCCCCAGTACTCGCCCTCGGCCACCCCGGGCGGGCAGGCGAACAGCCCGCTGGAGGTGTGGGTGATGTACTCGTTGAGGGCGTCGCTGGCCAGCGTGCGCTGCACCTTGACGAAGCCGGAGGACGGGTCGGACTGGTAGCAGATGAAGAACAGCCCGGCGTCGAGCTGGCCGGTGACCTGGTCGATCCCGTCGGTGAAGGAGTAGCCGCGCCGCAGGATCTTCGCGCCGTCGTTGGAGTCGGGCGAGGCCAGCCTGATGTGCGCATGCGCAGGGATGGTCGGCGTCCCGCCGGAGGTGGCGGCCAGGTCGGGCAGGTCGTGTTCCTTGCTACCGGTGAGCGGGGCGCCGGAGGACTTGAACCGGCCGATCACGTCCTGCTGGTCACCGATCCGATCCCGGTCCCAGGACTCGATCTCCATCCGGATCCGGCGGCTCACCAGGTAGCTGCCACCCTGCAACCACTCCTGGTCACCGCCGGCGCCCACCCAGACGAAGTTCGTCATGTCCGCGGCGTCCTCGGCGACGACGTTCTTCGTGCCGTCCTTGAATCCCAGCAGGTTGCGCGGCGTCTGCTGGGTCTGCGAGGTGGATGAGGTCCGACCGAAGCCGAGCTGGAAGTACCGCATGGCGGTGACGCCGAAGCCCATCCGGTTGAGGTTGCGCACCGCGTGAAAGGCGACCTGCGGGTCATCGGCGCAGGCCTGGATGCAGATGTCGCCACCGGACAGCGCCGGCTCCAACTCATCGCCCTTGAACGCGGGCAGCGGCTGCAGGGCCAGTGGCTCGCGGCCAGCCAGCCCGAACCGCTTGTCGAACAGGCTCGGCCCGAAGCCGACGGTGATGGTGAGGTTGGCCGCCGGCAACCCGCTCGCCTCGCCGGTGTCGACCGGCACCGACGCCGGGCTGCTGCCACCCACCGGGCCGATCGGCTCGCCGCGGGTCATCAGTTCGGCGGCCGCGGTCCACCGGCGCAGCAGGTCGATCAGCTCCGAACGCTGCGAGGTGGTCACGTCGAAGGCGGCGAAGGCCAGCCGATCCTGCGCCGGGGTGGCGATGCCGGCCTGGTGGGTGCCGCGAAAGGCCACCACCGAGCGGTCTGCGGCAGCCGGATGGCTGCGGTCACAGCCAGCCAGCGCGGTGCCGGCACCGGCGGCTGCGGCCGTCCCCAACGCTCCGGTCAGAAAGCTCCGGCGACTGAAACCCTTCGACATGGGCGATCCAATTTCCCTCGTACCGACCTACCGATCCGAACCATTGGCGGGCCGCTACCTGATGGCCACGATCTTCTCGCCGACCTGCGACAGCGGCTCGGCCAGGGCGTTGACCGCGACAGTGAGCTCGCGGATCTGGGGCGCGGTGAGCTGAGTGTAGAGCCGGTAGTTCCCGCCGCCGGTCGCGTACTTCTGCATCAGGGTCCGCATGTCGGTGAACCGCGCCTGAATGGTCGTGACCAGTGCGCTGTCGCCGATTTTCAGCGCCGGGGCCAGCAGGTCGAAGGCGGCCTGGGAGCCTTCCAGGTTGGCCTGGATATCGCTGAGGTCGGTGCGTGAGTAACGCTCCTCTTCGCCGGCCAGCTTGGTCTTGCCCACCTCGGTCAGCAGGTCGGTGGCGCCGTTGGCCAGGTCGGCCGGCTGGTAGCTGGTGGTCTTGATCTTCGAGATCAGCGTCGTCACGTCGGCAAGCAACTTGGCCGCGATCGGGGCCATCCCGGCGGTGTTGGCGTGCACCCAGAGTTGCTGCTCGATCCGGTGATAGCCACCCCACTGCGCGGCCGGCACGTCGCCGTCCCGGGCGTCGATGTCGGGGTCGAGGTCACCGAAGGATTCGGCCACCGGCTCGATCGCCTCGTACGGCGCGCGGGCCTGGGCATAGAGCGCCCTGGCCTTGACCACGTCGCCGGCCGTGACGGCCGCCACGAAGCCGGTGGTCAGGCTCAGCAGCGTGTCGGCCTGACCCTCGATATAGGTCTTGTAGCCCGCCGTGGCGTCGGCGAGCAGGCCGAGAGCGCCGGCGGTGGCGCCCGCCGAGGCAGTGGCCGCGGTGCCGGTCACCGTGAACGGGCTGCGCTCGGTCTTGGCGTTGGGGCAGTAGATCTCGAAGGTGCCGGGCTGCAGGTTCAGCGAGAAGCTGCCGGACAGCCCCGGCGTCAGGCCCTCCTTCTCGCCGAGGATCTTGGTACCCGCCACCAGTTCGGCCTCTGACACCGCCGAACCGCCCTCGTTCTTGACCGTGAAGGTCGCCGCACCGGCCGGCACCGAGGCCGGCTCGGCCGTGCAGCCGTCGTTGCTGAGGCTGAGCTTGATCCTGGTGGTGGACGAGCCGACGGCGGTCTTGTCGCTCGAGGAGCAGCCGGTCAGGACCAGTCCGCTGAGGGCTGCGCCGGCGAGCACCAGTTGACCGGTACGACGCGGTGTCGGCATGGTTGAAGAGACCTTCCTGGGCATGGTGAGGGACAGTTCGGGGACAGCCGGGCTCCGGCAGCGATCAGACCTGGACCGGCTGCTTCGCCGGGCCGGTGGCCGCGGCTCGGGACCTGGTCCGGTTCGGCGCGAACAGGTAGAGCGCCATCGGGATCAGGTAGCACAGCCAGCCGATCACCTCGATCACGGTCGGCTGCGGCTGGATGCCGAGCACGCCGGTGAACAGCGACGCCTGCACCGAACCGGGCCGCACGACGGAGGTCAGATCGAGCGCCTGGGCCTGCCCGAACAGGATCCAGCCGGCCTCGTGCGCGGTGTGCAGCGCGGTCATCACCAGGCCGGCCGAGACCAGGATCAGCACTGCTCCGGTGAACCTGAAGAACTTGGCGAGGTTGAGCTTCACGCCGCCCCGGTAGATGCCGTAACCGATGGCCAGCGCAGCCACCAGACCGAGGATCGCGCCGGCCAGGCCCGAGCCCTTGTCATCGCTGGCATTGAGCAGGGCGGTCAGGAACACCGCGGATTCGAAGCCCTCGCGCAGCACCGCCAGGGACCCCATCGCGACCAGGGCCCACTGCGAGCCCGAGGCCAACGCGGAACCCGCCGAGGCCCGCAGCGTGCTGGACAGGTCGCGGGCATGGCGCTTCATGAACACGACCATGTACGTGACCATGGCGACCGCGATCGCACCGACCACCGTCTCGAGCATCTCTTGCTGGCGCTGCGGAAGGTCTTGCGACAGCACGTAGAGCGCGACCCCGCCGCCGACGCAGAGCAGCGTCGCGGCGATCACCCCGAGCCACATCCGGCGCAGCGCCTGGCTGGCGTTCTGCTTGGCCAGGAAGGCCGCGACGATGCCCACGATGAGGGTTGCTTCGACGCCCTCGCGGAGCATCACTACGAAAGTCGGTAGCACGGCATCTCCCGAATTAGGTTTGCCTTACCTTTGGCACGCTAGCTTAGTTAGCCTTGCCTAACAAGCCGCTGCGCACGGATCACACGGTGGCCGGCTCTCGTGGCAGGCCTGGGTTGCAGAAAGCCGACCTGGCGGATCGAGTCACTGCCGGTGATCGTTGCGGCACCCAGTGTTCTGTAGTCACCGGGTTACCCAAAGTGATCTTGTCGATCGTCAATACCCATATTCTTCAAGGGGTTTCGCGATGTTAGATCCTGGTGTAGCTTTCGTTTACTGAATGTGAAGCGACGTCGAGGACGGCCATCGCGGTCGACCTGGCGTGACACACAGCAACCACCGTGGTGACCCTGCGGGGCGCTTGAACGCGCCCCGATGCAGGTGTGCCGTCGTGATCTGACCTTGGGGGAGGCCGGCATGTGCACACGTGGCGAGATCGGGCAGGACGGGCCACCGGCCACAGTCGCCGGCGGTGCGCGATGAGGTTCGACTCCGGCCCGCGCGCCTGGAACCCGCCGGCCAGGCTGCTCAGTGCACCGGACGTCCCGGCGGTCTCGGCAGATGTGGCGACCCGGCGCTCCGGCTGGTTGCCGGTCGCCACGCTACGTCCGGACTACGAGCTGATCCCGATGAACGCGACCCGGTTGCTCACCCCCGGGCACCGTCGCCCGGAACCGTCCGGCGCGATCTGCGCGGTCTCGTTCCGGGCCGAGCTACGCCCATCCGCGCGTGAGGTGCTGAGCCACCTGCTCAGCCCGCAGGCCTCGGTGATGGCCAGGTCCCGGCTCACCGGCGGCCGCTCGGTCGAGGAGTTCGAAGCGGCCGGCAGCGACGATTCGAGCTGGTCGATGGATTCGGCGACCGCCGCCGCCGCGAGCCTGCTTGGCCTGCCGGTACGCGAGATCGGCCACGGTGCGGCCATCGAGGCGCTGCGTGCGGACACCACCGGCCTGCTGTGTGGGGAGGTCATCGTGGCGGTGGACGGTGACCGGATCAGCACCGCCCAGCAACTGCGTAGTGCCCTGGCCGGCCGCAACCGGGCCGAGTTGAGCGTGCTCGACAAGGCGGCCGGCGATGAGGTTGCTCCACGCACGGTGCCGATCGCACGGCGGCCCGACGGAGCCTGGGGCATCCGGGTAGTCACTGCCGATCGGCTGCTACGGCACGGCCTGGACGCCCGCTTCAACCTGCCGGCCGACCTGCGCGGCCCGTCCCTCGGACTCGCCTGCGCGCTGAGCATCGTCGATGCCTTCAGCGGCGCCCGACTCGCGGTCGGCGGCACCGTGGTCGCGACCGGCACGGTCGATCTGGCCGGCCGAATCGGTGGGGTCGGTGCGATCGAGTACAAGGCCAGAGCGGTCCGCGCGCACCCCCAGGTCCGCCGCTTCCTGGTGCCCGCCGAGTCCGACGCGGACGTCGACATCGCCCGCCGGATTCTGGCCGGTCGCGCCGAGGTGGTGGCGGTGACCACGCTCGCCGAGACGGTGCACCTGCTCAGCGGCTCGAGCCGGCCGGGCCGCTAAGCACCTTCCGATCATCCGATCGGGTAAGGGAAAAAGCATGTCAACCCCGGACGTCCGCAGTGACGTCCGGCAGATCTCCTGGGAGGGAAAATGCGTTACACATCCGCACGATTGACCGCGGCCCGTTGGTCAGCGGCCCGTTGGTCAGCGGCCCGTTGGTCGGCCGCGCGCTGGTCGGCGGCCCGCTGGTCAGCCGGTGCCGGCGCGACCATCGACAGCATCGAGCTGTAGCCGGGCCCAGCCTGCCCATCAGGACGCGGGCCGGTAGTGGCGAGCGCTGCTACCGGCCCGTCCCATTCTGCGATTGACGCGCCGGCGGTCGGGCCGTACCGGTCGATGCCAACCGGGGTTTGTGCCCTGGAGCGCAGCCGACGGTGCCCCAAAGGCGGCCCGCGGCAACATTGCTCGCCCGTCAGCGACGCGTTCACTGTTAGCAGATGCATTCGTCGGCAAGGTCAGACCAACGGGTCGGTTCGGACCGGTTCCCCTGGTTACGCAGCATGCCGCCGAGCGTCATCGGCGAGAAGATCGCCCCGCGGAGCCTGGCCGACCTCGTCGAGTTCGAGAACCACGTCTATGCCAGGCTGTTCGCCGAATGGGTCCGGGTTCACCGGCCGTCGGCGGCCGCTTCGATCAAACAGGTGCTGGTCGCCCGACTGCTGGCGCAACGGCCGGTGGACGAGAGCGGGCAACCCTGGCCGGACGCACGGATTCAGGCGGCCAACCAGGATCTGGTCGAGCTGTACAGCACGTTTCGGGACGGGCCACTTGCCGATCTGTGCGCCGCGATGCGCGACGCTGGCCCGAGCGGCCTGCCCCAGCAGTTCTCTGCCGCGGCGGCGGAGCGGCTGGCGGGCTCGCAGGCCTTCGCCGAGGAGGCGCTGGACTGGTTCCGGCTGGCCAGCGAGCTGATCTGGCGGGCGTCGCCGACCACCGCCATCACGATCGCGCTGGACCGGCTGTCGGCCGTGCGCCCGCTCGGCCCGTACGCGGACGGTGCGGTGAACCGTGGCCTGCCGGGCTCGTTACTGGTCGGCGTCTGGGGCTTGGTCGAGGCCGAGCTACGTCGCTGCCTGACGGCCTGCGCCGATCTGTGGCGCGACCGGACGGTGCCGTTGCCGGAGGCCGCCGCTCTCGCCGCCGCCCTGCAGGCCTACGGCGAACTGGCCGAACAGACGGTGTTCGTGCTCCCCTCGATGTGCGAGGCCGCACTGGAGCGGGCGCGGGCTGATGCGGAGGTCTCGGCCGGTCGCGGCCTGGCCGGGGAGTGGCAGGCGACGGCCGGCCTGATCGCCGCGGCGCTGCCGTGCTCAGAGATTGCGGTTCGGTTGCTGGTGCTGGTGCTCTACGGGTGCACGCCGGCCTTCGCGCCGCTGGCGGCTACCGCCACCGCGGCCGAAGGGGTGTCGCTGCTGATCTCGCAGTTGCCGATCCAGACGCTGCCGGAGCACCGCAGCCTGCGCCGGCTGCAGACCCGTGACCTGCTGGACTACCAGCTGGTCGCCGCCGAGCATGATCCGGTCCGGGTGGACGCCGCCCGGCGCGAGCTGGACGGGGCCGTCCGGCGATTGGCGGTGTTGCCGAACACGCCGGAATCCTATGGCAACCGTGACGAGCTACGGTTGCGGTTGCAAGTCCTGAGGCGTGCCCAATCAGGCAGCCGTTCCTACCCTTCTTTCGGTTAGCTCGTCGGTTCCTGACCGCGGTCGGGTCCGGTTACCTCGTCCGGTGACCAGTACCCACGGCAACCGACCGGCTCACCCTCACGCCCGCCGCGCGAGGCTGCGGGCCAGCTGCGCCGTGCTGGCCCTGGCCCTGCTTGCCGGAGGCGGCGAGGGTTTCGCCGCACCGCCGCCGCCGGCACCGAGCGCATCACCGGCTCCGAGCGCGTCGCCAGCTCCGTCCGACAGTGCTGGTCCGACCGACAGTGCTGGTCCGTCCAACAGTACTGGTCCGACCGGCAGTGCTGGTCCGTCCGGCAGTGCTGGTCCGTCCGGCAGCGCTGACCCGACCGCTGCCGCCAGCCTGACCCCGGCGACCAGCGCCGAGCAGCCGTCAGGCTCGCCCTGCAGCTCGCCCCCGGGTGCGCCGGGCAGTGCCGGCGGCGTCTTCGGTGGGATCACCCGGCGGATCGCGCTCGACTCCGGGCAGGACCAGCTGACCGACACCGACCCGGCCATCTCGGCCGACGGATGTTATGTCTCGTTCCTGTCGTCCACCGGTTACGGCTCGGAAAGCTCGGATCCCCAGCAGGCGGTGCTGCGTCGCGATCAGCTGACCGGCCGCACGGTGCAGGTGAGCCCGACCTCGTCACTGGCCGGCCCGCCGGCCAGTTCGGCCGACGGCAACGAGATCGGCTACCTGACCGGACCGTCCTACTATTCCGGCTACGGCAGCTACCAGGTGAGCCGGCTGGACACCGGAACTCCGGCGACCGAGCAGGTCAGCGACACCGCCGGCTCGCCGCAGTACGAGCGGGTGAGCAACTGCGCCGACCGGGACAGCTGCCGACCCGCGCTGTCACAGGACGGCAGCACGCTGGCCTATCCGGTGACCCTGGACTCCGCACCGCAGGTCAGCCTCTACCGGACCGAGGGCGAGGCCCCCGGCCTGCGCGACAACGACTCGCTGCTGGACTTCGGCACGGTTGCCGGCTACAGCACCCAGATCGAGGCGGTCGAGGTTCCCGAAGCGGACCCGGCTGCCCGGGCCAGCCTCAGCAACCCGGCCAACGGGTTCACCCTGATGTCACAAGGCATTGTCAGCTGCACGCAGCTACCGGGCAGCCGGTGCCTGCGGGTGCGGCTCAGCTTCGAGCCGACCGACTGCACCCTGGCCTACAGCGGGATCCTCACCGTGCGGGCAGCGACGCCGGCCGGTCAGTTGCAGCTGCAGCTGAGCGGTCGAAGCTATTGCGCAGAGACCTTCGGCAGCTTCGGTCCGCCCGCGCCGACGGCGGCCAGCTGTCCGGTAGTGCCCAGGTCCGAGGGCCCGACGGTGCCGCTCTATGACGAGGAGGGCGGCGATCTGGACGCCGGTCGGTTCGACCTCGGTCGGCCCACCTACATCAGCCTGCAGGTCACCAACAACTCCGAGGCCGGAACCGAGCAGCTGAACTTCACCGGCGCGGGCTGTGCCACCGTGCTCGCGCCGCCGCCGGGCACCACCGAGGCCACCTGCCAGGACGGCCAGGACCTCGCTGACGGCGCGTCCTGCACCGCCCACATCGAGGTCCTGCCGACGGCTGTGCGACCCTACCTGTCGACCATCGAGCTGCGCACCCTGGAGGGCCAGTCCGCCGCTCAGAGCTACCTGGTCCTCGCCCACGGGGCTGAGTCGGTGATCGTCGTCGCCCATGACGCGATGGGTAATCACGAGTTCACCGCCCCCGGCCAGCCGGCGTTCCAGGTCGCCAGCCGGACCACCATCGGGGCGTTGATGGACGGCAGCCAGCCGAGCCTGTCGGCCGACGGGCGTTACCTGGCCTACAGCTCCACCGATCCGCTGGACCGGCCCCCAGCGAGCACAGCCAGCCAGGTCTATCTGCACGACCAGCTCACCGGTCGCACCCAGCTGGTGTCCTACCTGCCCACCCCGGCCGGTGGCCTGCCAGTCGACGGAGCCGATCAACCGTCGCTGTCCGCCGACGGCAACCGGGTGGCCTTCAGCACGGTCACACCGCAGGAGTCCAGCGAGGCGGTGTCGGCTCCGCGGGCCGGCCCGGCCGATGTCGGACAGGTCTACGTCCGCGACCTGGCGCTGCATCGCACGGTGCTGGCCTCGGCCCGGCCCGGGAGCCCGGCTCAGGGCGGTGACGGACCCAGCGGGCAACCGAGCCTGTCCGGTGACGGCAGTAGCGTCGCGTTCGGCACCCGGGCCAGCGACCTGCTGGCCGGCAGCACCACCTCAGGCAGCGCGGTGGTGCTTCGTTACCTGGCTGGCGACCTCGCCCCGGTACCGGCTGCGGCAACCGCCTTGCAGTTGCTCTCGACCACCGCTGCCCACCGGGCGCCCAGCGATGACTCCAGCGATGATCCCGCGGTCGACGCCGACGGTTCGTTCACCGCTTTCGGTTCCTATGCCACGCTGACCGCCGAGGACACCAACGACTCGCCGGATGTCTACGTCCACGAGCAGCTCCCGTCGGTCACCGTCGCCCCCGGGTCAGTCGACTTCGCGCCGGTGTACGCAGCCGAACTGGGTCCACCGGTCAGCGTCATCGTGCGCAATGGCGGCCCCGGTCCGGTGACGCTCGGCGCCCCGAACGCCGGCTCGGGCTTCGCGGTGCTGCCCGGCCCGTGTACCAGCCTGCACCAGGGGCAATCCTGCGCCGTGACGCTGCGGTTCGCGCCGATTGCGGCAGAGCCGGTCAGCGGCAGGTTGTCCATACCATTGGCGGTCGGCTACCTCGCCCAGCCGGGCTACCCGGTGCAGCTGTCGGGTGACGGGCTGCCCGCACGACAGACCTATCACCCCAGCCTGACCCTGTTGCAGCCGGTCGCCCGGACCGGCGACGTGGTTGCCGTCAGCGGTGCCGGCTTTCCGCCGGGCCGCCTGGTCACTCTGTCCTGGCTGCCGGGGCTGGGCAGCACCGCGGTGGCCTCGGACTCGCAGGGCAACCTCGTCGGCTACCTGCTGGTCTTCGCTACTGACGTCGGCGGGCCGCGGCTGGCGCAGGCGAGCGTCCCCGGCCTCGCGGTGGTGTCCAGCCCGCCACTACTCGTCGAACAGGGCAGTAGCCAGCCGCCGGACTTTGCCGTCCGCAATTAGCCAGGGTGGGAAAAAGGCAACGCAAGCACCGTTTGCCTGAATGGGCAGTTTTGTTCGCCCATTCGTACTCCCTCAGACGGTGGCTGATGAAGCTTCGGCTGATCGACACTGCCTCTCATGGGAGCGAGCGCAGTCATGGAGACGATGGCGGTCGAGGTTAAGCCGGGAAGTGATGCGACGTGCACTATCCGTATCCGTAATACCGGTGTCGTCGTTGACCAATTCGTCCTCGACGTTGTGGGAATTATTGGCGGCTGGGCATCAGTAGTGCCCGCGGTGCTCAATATCCTGCCCGGCGACGAGGCCGTCGCGAACGTGACGTTCGCGCCGCCCCGCTCATCGTCGGTGCTGGCCGGGGACACCGCCTTCGCGGTTCGGGTGATGTCACGTGAGGACGTGGCGGGCTCGGTGGTCCAAGAGGGCGTGGTCACAGTTCTGCCATTCGCCGAGATCGTGGCCGAGATAGTGCCGCGTACCTCACGGACCCGACGAAAGGGGGAGCATGAGCTTGCCATCGACAACAACGGCAACCAGCCGCTGCGGGTTGCCGTGCTCGCTGCCGACCCGGACAACGCGCTCTCGTTTCGCTGCGTTCCCACCGATCCGGTCACCGAGCCCGGCACCGCCACCTTCGTCAAGATCACGGCCAGGCCGGTCAAGCGCCGGTGGCGCGGTCCGGACGAACGGCTGCCGTTTCAGGTGGTCGCGTCGCCGGAAACCGGAACCCCGGTCACCGTCGAGGCAGCCGTGCTGCAGCGGGCGGTCATCCCCAAGGGACTCCTGCTGGCGGCCGGCGTGCTGGCCGTGGCGGTCGTCGCGCTCGCGGTGCTCTGGCAGGCGGTGCTCAAGCCGAGCATCAAGTCCACGGCTTCTGACACCGCGGTGGCCGCGGTCAACTCCCAGAGCCACAACCTCGCCGCCTCCGCCAGCAAGGCCCAGTCCCAGGCCAGCCAGGCCCAGTCCCAGGCCAATCAGGCCCAGTCTGCCGCTCAGAACGCCTCATCGGCGGTCGCCAAGGCGGCGGCCTCGGCCAGCAGCGTGGCGGCAGCCGGTGGACTGCCCGGCGGCGGGACACCGACCGACTTTCGGCTGGCGGCCACCGCGGCCCCGAATCAGAGCTCGACCTTTACGACGTATGCCTACCAGCCACCCGCCAAGCAATCTGTGGCCGTCAGCGATATCATTTTGCAGAATCCCGCAGCTGATCAGGGAATGTTGCAGATTCGTCGTAACAAAGAAGTACTGATAGAGGTGTCATTGGCTAGCTTTCGAGACCTCGATTATCACTTTGTGGTCCCCCTCGCATTCAGTAATAAAGATCAAGTTATTTTGGCAGTTGACTGCACCAATCCGGCAACAGTGACATGCACCCCGGCCGCTTACTTCAGCGGGCAGTTGCGGAAGTAGGCGGCTGGCCCGATTGCGGGCGAGTTGTCATCACATTGCCTGATGAAGCAGGCACACTGCTGGGCGCCACCGACCTTTTTGTTCTATCGAACCGACGTGATCCCCCGTGCCACGTGCGTGCGTCAACCGAGGAATCTGTCCGTAGTGGATGGAGAGACTGACCCCCATGCCCCCCCGTATCCCCACCTGCATTGTCACCACCGATCCGGTCGTGCGCGCTGGCATCCTGTCCGCGCTGCGCCAGCAACCGGAGATCCTGATGATCGATGACGAGTCCCGGCAGCAGGACTACGCCGACCAGCGTCACGTGGCGCTCATCGCGGGCGAGTTCGTGGACGAGCCGCTGCTGCGATTGTTGCGCAGCAACGCTCGGACCCAGAACCGTCGGACGGTGCTGCTGACGACGCACCTGGACACCAATTCGGTGTTCAGCGGCCTGGAGGCCGGCGCGGTCGCGTTCATCAGACGGGAGCAGGCCACCGCTGAGGAACTGGTGCGGGTGATCGTGGCCGCGGCGCACGGCGCACGGCGAAGGTTCGCTGCCGGTGGAGATGGTGCCCGATGTGTTGCAGAAGCTGGGCAGGCTACAACGACAGGTGCTGGCACCGCGCGGGTTGTCCTTCGCCGCGCTCACCGATCGGGAACGAGCGGTGCTCAAGTTGCTGTCGGAGGGCCTGGCGGTCGCCGAGATATCCAAGGAGCTCGCCTATTCCGAGCGCACCATCAAGAGCATCGTGCACGACGTAACCGTCCGGTTGGGGTTGCGCAACCGAACGCATGCGGTCGCTTATGCATTGCGCGAAGGGCTGATCTGAGCGAGTCGCGGCAAACCTAACGAGGCAAGGGGGACGAGCGATGGCGCGGGTCTAGTCGCCCGCGGCGATCACCACCAGTTCCACCTGATGCTGTACGTGAGCCGGCTTTTCAGCGGCCACGATCTCATCGAGTGCACGTTGGTTGAGAAACCAGCCGGCAGCCGGCACGGTGACCCGCAGCGCCACCCTAGGCACCTCCTCGCCCGGCAGCTCGCCGTCCGGTGTGCGCGACCAGCCGACACCGCCGGTCTCGACGATCTCGACCACGCCACCGGTCAGCAGTTCCAGGAGCCGGGTCAACCCGCGCACGGTGCCCCGCTCGGCATGGCAGTCGGCCATGGCTGCGATCGCCACCCGCAGTTGCGCGAGCGGCCACCCGTCCTCCCAGTCGAGGCCGGACCAGGACCCGACCCAGCGGGCGAAGTCCGCCGGTGCCAACTGCGGATCCAGGTAGGCATCGAGGCAGTCCAGTACCGCAACGGCGGGGGCCAGCACCTCGTCCAGGCCGGCGACCAGACCGGTTGCGAAGCCGTCGTCCTGCAGGATCGAGGGCAGGTAGTCCCACAACGGGTGCGGTGTCGCCAACCCGGCAACGGTTCCCCTCATCCGGCTGACCTTTCTGGTGATAGGTAACAGGTGTGGATCAGAGCAGGGCGAAGAACTCGAGCTCACCGATGGCGACGTCGCTGGATTTCTTCTGAGTGGCCTGGTAAACGTCCTCGATCCTGATCGACACGGTCTGCACACCGACCCCGCCGGTGATCGAGAGCGTCTGGGGCGTCGGCTGGTCCTTCAGTCGCAACAGCGTCGACTTGCCGTTGGAGAAGTCCAGTCGCACCACCCGGGGCCTACCGTGCGCGACGTAGTTACCCTCGTCCCCGCTGGTCAGGACGATCTGTCGCAGTACCTGCTTGCTACTGAAGGTGACGGTGAGCACCGGCGGCTTGTTGGTGTCGAACGGCGCCAGCCAGTACGTTGCCCGGTTACCGTCGAAGGCCTTGCCCGCAGCGATCGGCGGATTCGCCGCAGCGCCGGTCACCTTGGTCGGGTGCACCTCGGTGAGGCCGCCGCTGAGCGCCTTGCCCGCCTCACTCTTGGCATGGCCGACCTTGTCGAGCAGCAGGTTGCGGGCCGGGGGATAGGCGGCGAAGAACGCGCCGACGATGAGCACCAGCACCGCGCCGACGGTACGCAGTTTGTAGTAGACGGCCTTGATCGTGCGACGCCGGCCCTTGCGCGACCCGGACCGACCCGGCCGGGTGCCGGCCGCCATCACCCGCTTACGCCGGTGCGGGAGCACCTTGCGCCACCAGCGGGCCTGAACCTGTTCGGCGGTGGCGAGCGAGGCGCCGCACTGCCGACAGAACTTTCGGCTCGCGCCGTTGCCGGTTCCGCAGTCACCGCAGATCAGATCCCCGACCTGTCGGGTGCGGTTCTCCACCGGCTTGACCTTGCGGGCCGGCGCGCGGTGTGCTCGCTGGGGCAGCTGCGCGGCAGCCGCCCCGTCCGTGGTGATAGCCGGATCGATCACCGCCCCTGGTGGGTTGGCCACCGGTGGCAGGGTGATCGGAGCCACCAGGGCGGCGGCCATTGCCGGTGGCCGCGCCGGATAGGTGGCCGGCGACGTCCCGGCGGAGGCAGCCGGTTCGAGGTTGACCGGCGGCGGCAGCATCGGAGGCGCCGGACGGCTGGGCGCTGCGGTTGCGCCGGGTGGCGCCGTCGGGGGTGGAGGCGCTGCCGCCGAGGGCGGTGCCGTCGGAGGTGGCGGTGAGGACGGGGCTCCCGCCGGCGGTGGTGG
>JBPCPA010000126.1:0-11436 GCA_050999655.1 Jatrophihabitans sp. | reverse complement strand
GATCCTCTACTCCTACGGCAAGCGGTTCACCGACTTCCCGCAGGCGCTGCTCGCGCTGGCCCAGGCGGTCGCTCCGATCGGTGCCTGGATGGGGGTGACCGGCGGCTTCGCGTGGCCGGCTACCGCGCTCGGGCTGGCGGTCGGCAGTTGGATCGGCGGCTTCGACCTGATCTACTCCTGTCAGGACGCCGAGATCGACCGCCAGATCGGCTCGCGCTCGTTCCCAGCACGGTTCGGCATCCCGGCCGCGCTGCGCTGGTCGACGATCACCCACCTGCTCACGGTGGGGTGCTACGCCTGGTTCGGCCTGGCGGCGGGTCTGGGCTGGCTGTGGTGGCTGGGCCTGGCGATCACTGCGGCGGTGCTGGTCTATGAGCACCTGATCGTCCGGGCCGATGACCTGTCCCGGGTGAACCGGGCCTTCTTCACCGCCAACGGCTTCGTCGGCATCCAGCTGTTCGGCTTCGCGCTGGCCGACCTGATCGTGCACGGCCTGCGCTGGTGAGCGCCCACGAGCCAGCGGCGCTGAGCCAGCAGCGCGGCGAAGGGCAGCCCGTCGGCCAGCGGGTGCCCTGGATCGTCGGCGTCTCCGGAGCGTCGGGCACCCCGTACGCCAAGGCGGTGATCGGGGCGCTGCTGGATGCCGGCGAGGCCGTCGACATGATCGTCAGCAGGGCCGCCCGGCTGACCATCTTGGACGAGACCGGCATCTCGGTGCGGGACAACCACTGGGCCGCCGACCTGTCGGCGTGGCTGGGCCGCGAGGTCGGGGAGGCCGATCTGGGGTACTGGACGGCCACCGACCTCAGCGCCGGTCCGGCCAGCGGTTCCTACCCGACCCGGGGCATGGTGGTGGTGCCTGCCTCTACCGCCGCGGTGGCCGGCATCGCGCTGGGGCTGTCCAAGGACCTGCTGCAGCGGGCGGCCGACGTGAACCTCAAGGAGCGCCGGCCGCTGGTCGTGGTGCCCAGAGAAACCCCATACGCCAGAAGCACATTGACCAACATGCTGGCGCTCCATGACGCCGGCGCGGTGGTGCTGGCGGCCAGTCCGGCCTTCTACGCGGGCGCGGCCTCGGTGCAGCAGCTGGTCGATTTCGTGGCCGCGAAGGTGCTCGACGTGCTCGGCGTCCGGCACCAGTTGATCACCCGCTGGACCGGCCAGCTGGGCGCCGGCCGGGCTGGCGAGGACGGGCCGGCCTGACACACTGATCGGCATGGATGCCGTCGACCGATCGATCCTGGACGCGCGGCGCGCCAATGGCCGTTCCACCTTCGCCGAGCTGGCTCGCGAGGTCGGGCTGTCAGCGCCGGCGGTGCACGACCGGGTCGGCAAGCTCGAGGCGCAGGGCGTGATCACCGGCTATCACGCGGCGGTGGCGCCGGAGTCGCTGGGCTACTCGATGAGCGCGCTGGTCGGGGTGTTCCTGTCCGACACCGCCGATGAGGACCTGGTGGCCGACCAGCTGGCCGGTATCGCGGCGGTCGAGGACTGCTGGTTCGTGGCCGGCGAGGAGTCGTTCGTGGTCAAGGTCCGGGTGCCGGACGTGGTGGGCCTGGAAGGCGCGATCCGCGCGGTCACCCGGATCCGCGGGGTGGCTCGCACCCGGTCGACGGTGGTGCTCTCGACCAGGTTCGAAGGACGGGTCCAGCCGGCCGGGGTGCCGCCGGCGGGCTGAACCTCAGCCCGGCGGGCCGGCCGGTGAATCGACCACCTTGGCATGGATCTCGCGGGTCAGGGTGGCGATCAGCTGGGTCAGCTCGGTGTTGATTCGCAGCTCCTGCTCGCCGGCCACGAAGTCGTGATCGGCTTTCTTCTGTTGGAATTCCGACTGTCGGTTCTGCCCGATCATCACGAAGGTGGACAGGAAGATCGCCTCCAGCGACACCACCAGGGTCAGGGTCGGCCACGGGCTGCGTTCGACGAACAGCATCCAGCCGGCGAAGATCACCGCGTGCAGGTACACGAAGGCCATGGAACCGGCGAACCGGGTGATCACGTCAGCGATTCGTAGCTGGGCGTCGGCCGATCGCCGTTCGGCCTCGGCCAGGACGCTCGGATGGTGGGCGCGCTGCGTGGTGCCGGTGGCCGGCGGCTGAGAAGTCATGGCTCCATCGCACCATGGCGTGGCGTCCGGCCGGAGTTGTTTCGAAGTTCTTACCGATCGCGCCGGCCAGATCAGCGGCTCGGCGGCGCCTGGGCCAGCGGCATAGGCTCGCGGCATGAAACCAGGCGATCAGATCCCGGACTTCGAGCTTCCCGACCAGCACGGCCAGCCGCGCCGGCTGAGCACCATGCTGGCTGATGGCCCGGTGGTGCTGTTCTTCTACCCGGCCGCGATGACCTCGGGCTGCACCAAGGAGAGTTGCCACTTTCGCGATCTCGCTGCCGAGTTCGCCGCGGCCGGCGCGCAGCGGGTCGGCATCAGCACCGACTCGGTGGACAAGCAGTTGCAGTTCTCCGACACCCACAGCTTCGACTACCCGCTGCTGTCCGACAGCGCCGGTGAGGTGGCCGCGATCTTCGGCGTCAAGCGACGGTTCGGCCCGTTGCCGGTCAAGCGCCGGACGTTCGTGATCGGCGCCGACAGCCGGCTGGTCAGTGAGATCGGCAGCGAGTTCAACATGGACACCCACGCCGATACCGCGCTGAAGGTGCTCGCGGCCAGGCCCTAGCCGAGTACACCTAGCCGCCAGCACGACGCGGGGTGTCATGCTCTGCCTCGTGATCGATTCCCGCGCCGAGCCGAGCAACCGGCTGGCGCGCTCGCTGTTTCCGGCAGGCGGTGCCCGGACCGGCCCGGTCGAGGCCGGCGTGCTGTTCGCACTCGGCCTGCTCGGCGCGTTCTACCGGCTGGGAGCCGGGGCCGGCCGTGGTGCCCTGTGGGCCGAGGACGGCGCGGTCTTCCTGCAGCAGGCCTACCGCACCGGCGTGTGGCGCAGCGTCAGCGTGCAGTACGCCGGCTACCTGCACCTGGTGCCGCGGCTGGTCACCGCCGTGGTGATCCGGCTGCCGCTGAGCTGGCAGGGCGTCGGGGTGCACCTGGTGGCCGCCGGCGTGCAGAGCCTGGTCGCGCTGGCCTGCTACGTCGCGCTGGCCGATCACCTCAGCCAGCGCTGGGCCCGGCTGCTGGTCGCCGTGACCGTGATCGCGGTGCCGGTCGGACCGGAGACCACCGGCAACCTGGCCAACCTGCAGTGGTACCTGATGTTCGGCGCCGGCATCGTGCTGCTGTGGACGCCGCGCGGCCGGGCGGGTTGGACGGCGCTGTGCGCGCTGGTGCTGGCCGCGACCATGAGCAGCCCGTTCGGTTTCGTGATCCTGGCCGGGGCGTTGTTGCGCTACGCACTGGTGCGCGCTCGCGCGACGCTGGTGGTGCTCGGGGTGGCGGCGGCCGGCTTCGCGGGCCAGACGGCGGCGATGCTGCACGCACCACCCCGCTTTCCCGGTCAGCCCACCCACCACCAGTTCAACCTGGTGATCCTGGCCCGGGGCTACCTGAGCAGGGTGCTCGGCGACGGGGTGTTCGGGGTGCAGCGGCTGCCCCTGCACCAGCCGCAGCGCACCATCACCGCCGGCCTGCTGGTGCTGGCCGCGGCGGTGCTGCTGGTGGCGATCCTGCTCAGCCGGGGCCGCCCGGTGGCCGGCACGATGATCGGCGCCGCCGCCGCGTTGAGCGTGCTCAGCTATCTGCTACCGGTGGTGCTCGCCGGGCCGCCGTTGGACAACGCCTGGGGCGACAGCCGGTACTACGTGACCCCGGCGCTGTATGCCGAGACCGCGTTGATCGTGCTGGTGGCCCGGGCCACCCAGGGTCGGCGGCTGCGCGGGCGCTGGCTCGCCGGGACGGTGTCGGCGCCGCTGATCGGCAGCCTGCGCTACGGCCTGGTGGACTCCTATGATTACGGGGCGTTCGGACACCGCGACACCGCCCGCAGCTGGGCCGACAGCGTCCGGATCGCGCGCCAGCAATGCCAGTACCGGCCGGACTCGACGGTGGTGGCGATCGCGATGCTGCCGGCCGGCTGGGGTTCGATGCACCTGACCTGCGGCAACCTCAGGTAGCGGGGCGGCGGCCCATCCACTCGGCCACTGCCCGGGCACCGCCCGCGCCGTTGGCCAGCCCCGCGGTCACCCCGGCCTGGTCGGCTGCGGACCGGTTCTGCGAGAGCTTGGTCTTGGCCTCGATCCGGCCGATCACCAGCTCCACCCCGACGATCGCGCGCAGCTGGCCCTCGACGAAGGCCGCCGGCGCATCGGTGACCGACCACGGCCGCCCGCCCGCGGTGGCGGCCTCGTGCCGATCGGTCAGCCGGCTGACCAGCGACCGCAGCCACTCGACGTTGTCGTGCACCACCAGCCTGCCGTGGACGTGAATGGTGAGGTAGTTCCAGGTCGGCACCACCCGTCCGTGCTCGGCCTTACTCGGATACCACGACGGCGAGACGTAAGCGTCCGGGCCGCGCACGATGGCCAGCGAGTCACCGGCCCCGGCTGCCGCCCGCCAGTGCGGGTTGTTGCGCGCCACATGCCCGATCAGCGAACCCGCCCCGGGGTCGTGCAGCATCGGCAGCAACGTCGCGAGCAGGCCGTCGGGCCCCGGTGTGATCAGATCCACGGCGGCCGTCGAGGCGAGCAGTTCGGCCACCTCGGCCTCGGTGCTGGCGAAATGAGCTGGCACATACATGCCGACCATGCTGCCAGGTCGGCGGCCGTCCGAACGTAGGCTGAGGCCATGGCATGGAACCTCACCCGCAAGGCGGAGCTGACCGAGAAGATCGCCGAGGGTCAGCGACTGACCCAGCAGGACGGCGAGGACCTCTACGAGTGCGACGATCTGGCCTGGCTGGGCGCGCAGGCGCACGGTGTCCGGACCAGGAAGAACGGCGATGCCGTCTTCTTCAACGTCAACCGCCATCTCAACCTGACCAACGTCTGCCGGGCCTCCTGCGCCTACTGCTCCTTCGAGCGCAAGCCGGGCGCCAAGGATGCCTACACCATGCGGGTGGAGGAGGCTGTCGAGCTTGCGCTGGCGATGAAGGACGACGGCCTCACCGAGCTGCACATCGTCAACGGACTGCACCCGACGCTGCCGTGGAAGTACTACCCGCGGGTGCTGCGCGAGCTCAAGGCGGTGCTGCCGGGCGTCGCACTCAAGGCCTTCACGGCCACCGAGGTGCACTACTTCGAAGAGATCTCGGGGCTGTCGGCGTCCGAGATCCTGGACGAGCTGATCGATGCCGGCCTGGAATCGCTGACCGGCGGCGGCGCTGAGATCTTCGACTGGGAGGTCCGCAAGCAGGTGGTGGACCACAACACCCACTGGGAGGACTGGTCCCGGATCCACCGGCTGGCCCACTCCAAGGGCCTGCGGACGCCGGCCACCATGCGGTACGGCCACATCGAGGAGCCCCGGCACCGGGTCGATCACGTGCTGCGGCTGCGCGAACTGCAGGATGAGTCTCTCAGCACCACTGACGCAGGCTTTCAGGTTTTCATCCCGCTGCGGTTCCATAATGACAACAACCGGCTCTCGCACCTGAAGATGGCCGCCCCCGCCGACGTGCTGAAGACCTTCGCGGTGTCCCGGCTGATGTTGGATAATTTTCCGCACGTCAAAGTCTTCTGGGTGATGCACGGCCTGTCGACGTCCCAGCTGGCCCTGAACTACGGCGCGGACGACATGGACGGCTCGGTGGTCGAGTACAAGATCACCCACGACGCGGACAACTTCGGGACGCCGGACAAGCTGACCCGGGACAACCTGCTGGCCCTCATCAGGGATGCCGGCTTCCAGCCGAAGGAACGCAACACCCGCTACGAGATCCTTCGCGAGTACGAGGGCCCGGTCGCGCTGGCCGAACGGCGTGCCGAGCCGCAGGCTGTCTGGGCGTGAACCGGTGAGCAGTACCGATCCGGTGCCCGACGGCGCCCGAGGTCCGGACGGGCTGGATCCGGTGGCCGAGCCACTGGGGGGGCGACTGCCTGAGCCGCTCGGGGGGCCGCCGCCTGGGCCGCCGACGCCCGGTCAGACGCTGCGCGCGATGTGGCTCTACACGGTATTGAGATTCGCGATGTTCTTCCTGCTGTGGGGACTGCTCTGGCTGGCCAGGGTGCCGGGCCTGCTGGCCGCGGTGATAGCGCTGGTGCTGTCGGTGCCGCTCTCGGTGGTGCTGCTACGCAAGCAACGCGCGCGGATGGCGGCCAACCTGGAGCAGCGGGTGAATGCCAGGGTGGCGCAGCGGTACGACCTGGACAGCAGACTCTCCGGCGAAGACCCGACGCCGCCGGACTGAGCCAGCTCGGATCGAACCCGCGCCGGCTGGGTTGGGCCAGCGTCGCTCCGTCCCCGGCGATGACTTTCAGCACTGGCCGGCCGGGTCGAACAGGGTCCACGATGGCGACATGAGTGAACCGGAGCAGGTGCCGCGGCGGCCGAACTGGCGCCACTCGCGGCGTGCCTCGACGGGCCCGCTCGGCGGCCCGCTGTTCGGCCGCCTCGGCGAGCGCCTGGTGGCGCTGTCGCCGTTCGTCGCGATCGTGCTGTTCTTCACGGTGGCGCGGGTCTGGTGGATCTTCTTGATCGTCCCGGCGGCCGGTGCGCTGGTCTACGGCAATATCGGCAGGTGGCGCTCGGCGGATCGAAAATGAGTTCCTGGTGGGAAAATGAGCCTCCAGCGCGATATTCGGCAAAATTTCTCGAGCACGTGATTCGTCCTATATGTCACCGCGATATGGGGTAAAAGACCGCGCCGGTCTCGCTTAATCTGGCAGAGCGTAATTGGTCATGTGCGCACCGTATTTTCGCCCCCGATGCGCTGGTTGTCCCCGTGTCTACAAGCGTTTACCGTACTGACAGCACACGTTTTGCCGCGATCGGTGACCGACGATCGACCAGGCGTGTCGAGTGTGAGGTTCGGTTCATGGCTCCGCCGCCACGGGGGCGCTCGGCACCAGGAACCGACCAGGGTGCAGGTGTGGACGGTGGTCCGCCGGGGAGCCGGCCACCGGACCCGCCGCCCGTCACTGCACCAGTCGCTGCCGGATCTCGGCCACTGCCTGCCGGTTGCCGGCCAGGTGCCAGCGGTGTCCGCGATGAGTCAGTACCTCGGTAACGCCGCCGGCCGCGGTCACCAGCGCCGCGCCCGGCAGCCAGTCCCAGTCCAGGCAGTCGTGCTGAGCCCAGACGCCCAACCGGCCGGCCGCCACCGACGCCAGTTCGATAGAGCCGGAGCCGAGCATCCGGACGGTCGCCGCACCACCCATCACCGCCAGGAACGGCTCGCGCGCCTCGGCATCGGGCAGCGTCGCCGGATGCAGGTAGCTGGCCAGTGACAGTTGGGACAGGGCGGTATCGACCAGCGGGCGCACCGCCAGCCCGTTGCAGGTCGTCGGATGATCCAGGCCGCCCAGCCAGAGCTCGTCGGTGTACGGGTGATAGACCGCGCCGAGGATCGGCACCAGCGGCCCGTCCGGCTCGTCCCGGCGGGCCAGGGCCAGTGCTGAGCACCAGTAGGGCAGGCCGAACAAGAAGTTGTAGGTGCCGTCCACCGGGTCGACGAACCAGATGCGCTCACCGGGGTGGTGCGCGCCCTCCTCGCCGATCACGCCGTCCTGCGGGCGGTCTCGGCGCAACCGGTCGAAGACCAGCTGCTCGGCCGCGTGGTCGGCCGCCGACACCACGTCAGACACCGAGCTCTTGTGCTGGGTGTCCAGTCCGGCGCTGAGCATTCGGGCGGCAAGGGTGCCCGCCGCGCGGACCAGTTCGGCTGCCAGGGCGAGATCGTCGGTCACAGACACTCAGCCTAATCAGGCCCGGCCGCCGGCCGGCTCGGACCGGCCGCGTGCGGCGCGCCGCCGGTGACCGGGCGGTAACCTCGCAGGCGTGATAGCTGCCTCCCACGCACGGCCGCGGGTCGGCCACATCCAGTTCCTGAACTGCCTGCCGATCTACTGGGGCCTGGTCCGCTCCGGTGCGCTGCTGGACATCGAGCTGACCAAGGACACCCCGGACAACCTCAACCAACTGCTGATCGACGGCAGCCTCGATATCGGGCCGATCTCGCTGGTGGAATACCTACGCCATGCCGATGAGCTGGTATTGCTGCCCGACATCGCGGTCGGCTCGGACGGCCCGGTGCTGTCGGTGGATCTGATCGCCCAGCGGCCGCTGGCCGAACTGGACGGCCGGCCGGTGGCCCTCGGCTCGACCTCGCGTACCTCGGTGCTGCTGGCCAAGCTCTGGCTGCAGGAGGTGCACGGTGTGCGGCCCGAGTACTTCTCCTGCCCACCGGACCTGACGGCTATGATGCTCGAGGCCGATGCCGCGGTGGTGATCGGCGATGTCGCGCTGCGCGCCACCTACGACTTCTCCAGTGGTGCCGACGGCCTGCAGGTGCACGACCTGGGTGCGGCCTGGCGATCCTGGACCGGGCTGCCGATGGTGTTCGCGGTGTGGGCCGCCCGGCGGGAGTTCGCCGAGGCCAACCCGGGCCTGGTCAAGGACGTGCACGCCGGCTTCCTGCACAGCCGGGACGAGGCGCTGGCCCATGTCGAGGAGGTTGCGATCCAGGCGGCCCGGTGGGAGGTCTTCGACGCCGCGACCCTGGCGCACTACTTTCGGACGCTGGATTTCTCCCTCGGTGAGCGACAACTGGCCGGGTTGCTGGAATTCAGCCGCCGGGCCGCCGCGGTCGGGGCCATCGCCGGCCCGGTCACGCCCCGCTTCGCCGAGGTCTGAGCGCCCGGCGAAGCGGGAGAGTGACGGAGCTCCGTCTCCGGGGGGACGACGAAACCCCGCCACTCTCACGGGGACTGGGGCTAGACGGGACTAGCCGTGCGTCCAATCCCCGGCATTGAGGCAAGTCACTGGCCAACCGGCCGCGATGGTCAGTCCCAGCCGAAGGCGCCGGCCGGCGCGACCGTGGATCGGTTGTGCGCCGCCGCCGCCACCGAGTGGTGGACGTCGTGATTACCCACCATGAAGCCTGCCACCGACAATGCTCCGATGGCGAGAGCGCCGGCCGTGACGGCGATGGCAAGCCGGTGACGGGACTGAAGAGCTGGGCGGTTCAGCACGGATGACTCCTGGGTCGTCACGTTGGTGTGTGGATATAGCAGGAATCTCATCGGCTGGTGGCCGTTTCAACCATGCGGTTTCAGGGCAGCAACCGGACAACGAGATAGCAGGAAGTTGACCGCCGAGCTGAGCTGGCTACCCAGCGTCAGAGCCAGCCGCGGCGAGCCGCCTCGACCCCCGCCTCGAACCGGCTGTTCGCGCCGAGTTCCTGCATCAGCCGCGAGATGGTCCGGCGCAGGTGCCGTACCGACACCCCCACCTCCCGGGCTGACGTCTCGTCGGTGCACCCGGAGGCCAGCAGCGCCAGGATGCGCTTGTCCTGCTGCGATATCTCGATCGCCGGCTCCGGTTCGCTGCCCTCGGTCAGCCACGGCAGCTCGGTGGCGTCCTGCCAGGCCCGGTGGAACAGGTCCAGAAAGCCGGACAGCAGGCCGGGATGGCGCACGATCAGGGCCCCGCGCCGGCTGTTGGCCGGATCTACCGGGACCACCGCGACCTTGCAGTCCATGATGATCATCCGGTCGATGTGCTGATGGGTGATCCGGACTTTCGCGCCACCCATCACCAGCTCGCGCAGGTAGGCTCGGTTGAGCTCGTCATCGAGCACCGAAGCCTCGTGGATCACCCGGATCTCCAGGCCGCGCCGGATGCCGCGCTGATCCAGCGGCCGGCTTGCCTCCAGCGATTCCCGGCTCTGCGGGCCGCCGGGTTGGACGGAGTACACGCAGGTTCGGGTGAAGAAGGACAGCTCCTCCAGGCGTTCGCGGATGGCATGCACGTCCTCGACCCGCTCCACCCCGTGGTCCTCGGGCTCGCGTTTCACCGGCTCGGTGTAGAGCAGCTCCAACTCGGCGATGATGAACCGGGTGTCGGCGATACGGCGGTGGCGGCGCAGGAGATCGTCCTCGCACTGCTCGATCAGCTGGCCGAGCGCAGCGGCCGGTTTCGGAACGACGAAACCCGACGTGCTGGACGCGTCGCGCTTGAGCACTCCGAGTTCGATGAGCCGGCCGCAGTCCTGCAGCAGCGGGCCCAGCGCAAGGTTGGTGTCGGCGGCCAGCTGCTCGGCGGTGCTGGTCGGGCTGCGCAGCAACGCTCGATAGAGCAGTTCCTGCTCGGCGCTGAAGCCCAGATCGGACAGTGCCATCAGCGTGGCCTTGGCTGTTTGCTGACCTTCGGTGGCAGCGACCTGCCATCGGCCGCACTGTGGTGACTACGGACAGTGGCCCAAGATAAGGATCTTGGACGTATTCCGGAGGGACAGATCATCGTGACGGCCTCGACTGTTCGCTTTTGCAGGACCGACCCGGGGGCCAGCCCTGCCGCGCTGGTCGCCGCGTGGCTGATCGATGCCCTCGCCGGTTGCCACCTCATCGGGCTGTCGTGCGCTGATCCCGAGCTGATCCAGCTCGACATCGGCTCGCCCGAGGCGCAGCTGCCGATCCGCCGGCTCTTCGACACCGCACTCACCGAGGCCCGCTTCGCCGGCTGGGAGCTGGCCTGCGAGTAGTACCGAACTCGGTTCGACACGTTGCCACCCGTTTCTCCTTGCGCCCCCACCCCGACTGCCGGCGCCGCCGCCCAGCAGCGGGCGCCAGTCAATACGGCCTCAAGCAAAACTAACACTTCCTTAACCCACACCACATCGGCACCACAACATCGCCCCTGAGCGGTCCGGCGGCGAGCGGCCCGACGGTTGGCCGCACCGGTTGACAGCACCGGTTGACGGGGTCGGCTGGCGGTCGGCTGACGAGCTGGCCTGCCGCACCGGCTCACGCCTTGATTCAGCCGCCGGCCGCCCGCAGCCGGACCGGGTTCAGGTGGTGGTAACCACGGACCGAGGCCGGTCGTAACCGGCGTAGCTCGAACCGGGCGTCGCCGGCCAGTTCGGCGGCCAGCTGCTGGTCGATCAGCACGGTGCCGACCCGGGCCAGCCCGGTCAACCGGCTGGCCAGGTTGACCACCGGGCCGTAGACGTCGCCGAACCGGGCCAGCACCGATCCGTAGGCCAGCCCGATCCGCAGCGGGGGCAGCCGCGGGCCGGCCAGGCGCTGCAGCTCCAGCGCGATCTCAGCCGCCGCCACCGCCGTGTCGGCCACGAACAGCACCTCGTCGCCGATGGTCTTGACCACCTGTCCCCGGTGCTCGGCGACCAGATCGGCGGCCAGCGCTTCGAACTCCTCCAGCACGGCCGACAGCTCGCCGACCTCGATCTGGCGGGACAGGCTGGTGTAACCGGCCAGGTCGGCGAAACCCACCGCAACCGCCGTCGACTGCGGGTCACCGCCGCCAGCCCCGCCATTGTTGGCGCTGTCGAGCAACCGGCCGGCCACAGCGGCGAGCTGGCGCCGCCAGAC
>JBPCPA010000303.1:0-7531 GCA_050999655.1 Jatrophihabitans sp. | reverse complement strand
CGCCACCCGTCCGGCCGATCCCGATCACCAGCACCAGATCCGGATCGCTGTCATCCAGCATCGCGATCCTGCTCACCTCGGCCGTGCGACCCGTGGCCTCCAGGGCCCGTAGCGCGTTGCCGAGGTGACCGCCGAGCGCCGCGTCCACCCCGGCCGAACCGGCGGCCAGGGCGGCCCCGTCGCCGGTTGCGACGCTCGCCAGGACCACCACATCTGCCGGGACCGGATCACCGGCCTTGCTCAGGAACACCGAGGTCATGCGCGACACTCTAGGTCAGCCGGCGCCGGTGGATGCCGGTACGGCGCATTTCGTCGCAGTCGTTCCCCGCGCCGACCCGCCGCCGGTGAATCGGTACCGTTGCCGCCATGACTGAACTGCGTCGTTCACCGTTGCACGACCGGCACGTCGATCTCGGAGCGAAGCTCGCGGACTTCGGTGGCTGGCAGATGCCCATCGAATACAGCGCATCCGGCGGTGGGGTGCTCGCCGAGCACACCGCCGTGCGCCAGGCGGTCGGGATCTTCGATGTCTCCCACCTGGGCAAGGCGACGGTGGCCGGTCCCGGCGCCCGGGCGTTCGTCAACAGCTGCCTGACGGCTGATCTCGGCAAGATCGCACCGGGTCAGGCCCAGTACACCCTGTGCTGCGCCGAGAGTGGGGGCGTGGTCGACGACGTTTTCAGCTACCTCATCGCCGACGACGAGGTCTTTCTGATGCCCAACGCCGCCAACGCGGCCGCGGTCATCGCCCTGCTGCGGGCGGCCGCGCCCCAGGCGATCACCGTCACCGACCAGCACACCGACTTCGCCGTGATCGCGGCGCAGGGGCCGAAATCGGCCGAGGTACTGCAGGCGCTGTCGCTGCCCACCGAGCTGGACTACGTCAGCTTCGTCGACGCCGATTTCGACGGCCGGCCGGTCCGGGTCTGCCGCACCGGCTACACCGGTGAGCACGGCTACGAGCTGATCCCTCGTTGGGAAGCGGCACTCGGGTTGTGGGACGCCCTCACCGAGACCGCCCGCCAGCTCGGCGGGATGCCGGCCGGCCTCGGCGCGCGGGACACGCTGCGCACCGAGATGGGCTACCCGCTGCACGGGCAGGACCTGTCCACCGACATCACCCCGGTCCAGGCCGGCTCGTCCTGGGCGGTCGGCTGGGGCCAGGACGCCTTCTGGGGACGCCAGGCGCTGCTGGCCGAGCGCTCGGCAGGTCCGGCCCGGCGACTACGCGGCCTGCTGGTCACCGACCGCGGGGTGCCGCGCGGACACATGACGGTGCTCGATGCCGGCGGGCAACCGATCGGCCAGACCACGTCCGGGACCTTCTCGCCCACTCTCAAGCAGGGCATCGCGCTGGCGCTGCTGGCCACCGAGGCCGGCGTCGAGGCCGGCGACCAGGTCAGCATCGACGTCCGGGGCCGCACGCTGGCCGCCACCGTGGTGAAGCTGCCGTTCGTCGACTCACACGTGCGGTAGCCGGTCGCCCAGCTGCGCCAGCAACAGCGCGGCGGCGCGCAACAGCGGTAAGGCCAGCAGCGCGCCGGTGCCCTGCTCCAGCGAGACGTCCAGGCTCAGGATCGGCTTGAGTCCCAGCCGGCGCAGCGCGATGTCGTGGGCCGGCTCGGGGGACAGGTGGGCCGCCTGCAGCCAACGCACCACCCGCGGGCAGGCCAGCTGCGCGGCCAGCGCGCCGGCACTGACCACCAGGCCGTCCAGCAGCACCGGGGTCCGCCGGTTGGCCGCCTGCAGCAGCAGGCCGGTGATCGCTGCCAGGTCCGCTCCGCCGCAGGTCGCGAGCAGTTCGACGAGTTCGGTGCGGTAGGGCCAGCCCCGGCGGCGGGCATCGCGGATCGCGGCACACTTGCGGATCCAGCCGGCATCATCGATCCCGCTGGCGCGCACGAACCCCTTGATCGGCTCGGTGTCGGTCAGCACCGCGACCAGGGTCGATGCCGGGGTAGTGCCGGCGACCGCCAGATCGGCGGCGATCAGCAGCTGTGCCCCGGCGTCGATCTCCTGATCGGCAATGGCGATTCCTGCCTCCAGCCCGGCCCGGGCCTGATCCAGGGTGAGCGCGTCCTCGGTGTCGATCCGGCCGCTGGAGCGCCGCAGCTTGAACTGCGAGATGGCCGGGTCGGTGTCGGCGTCCACCGACAGGTCAACCAGCCGGACGCCGACCCCGGCCGCGGTGGCGAGCACCCTGAGCGCACCGCCGCCGGCCTGCAGCTCGCTCAGCAGCCGGGCGGTGGTTCCGGCCGGATAGGCCGACACCCCGGCGGCGGCGATGCCGTGGTCGGCCGCGAACAGCACCACCCGGGTGTTGTCGAACGGCGTCGGCGGGCAGCGGCCCTGCACGGCAGCGGCCCGGCTGGCCAGCTCGTCGAGCAGGCCGAGCGAGCCGGCCGGCACCCCGAGCGCGCGCTGGCGCAGCTGTGCCGCGTGCGCGGCGTCCGAGTCCGGGTAGTCGATGCCTTCGATTGCCGCGCTCAGCGGGTCCCGCTGGTCACCGGACGGTGCCGCGGCGGGCCGCGACGGTTCGGGCTCGGTCATCGGAGCATCTCCAGCTTCCTGTGCGTGCCGGGACTGAAACGATCGGGCGGCGGCTCGGCTGCTGGCGTCCCGGCCGACCATAGCAATCGCGCCGGCCGCCGCCCCGGCTCGCTGGCCGGGATCGGCTAGCGTGGTCTGAACATCAACCGTCGCGAAGGAGACCTCGACCGTGGCCTGGACCTGGCACTACGAGCCCGAGGGCACCGGCGCCGAACCGGCGAGCAGCTTTGCCAGCCAGTCCGACGCAGAGAGCTGGTTGGGCGAGGCGTGGCGCGAGCTGGCAGCTGCCGGCGTCGCCGGGGTCAGCCTGCGTCGCGATGACGAGCACGTCTACGGGCCGATGCCACTGTCGGAGTGAGTCTCTAGGGTGGTGTCCATGGAATTCAGATATCTGGGCAACAGCGGACTCAAGGTCTCGGCCATCACCTATGGCAACTGGCTCACCCACGGCTCGCAGGTGGAGAACGAGGTGGCCACCCGATGCGTGCGGGCCGCCCTCGACTGCGGAATCACCTCCTTCGACACCGCCGATGTCTATGCCAACACCAAGGCCGAATCGGTGCTGGGCGAGGCGCTCAAGGGCGAGCGACGCGAGTCGCTGGAGATCTTCACCAAGGTGTACTGGCCGACCGGACCGCGCGGGCACAACGACACCGGCCTGTCCCGCAAGCACATTCTGGAATCCATCAACGGCTCGCTGAAGCGGCTGGGCACCGATTACGTCGAGCTGTACCAGGCTCACCGCTACGACACCGAGACCCCGCTGGAAGAGACCATGCAGGCCTTCGCCGACGTGGTACGCGCCGGCAAGGCCCTCTACATCGGGGTCAGCGAGTGGACGGCCGAGCAGTTGCGGGCCGGTCACGCGCTGGCCACCGACCTCGGCTTTCAGCTGATCTCCAGCCAACCGCAGTACTCGATGCTGTGGCGAGTGATCGAGCCTGAGGTGGTGCCGGTCAGCCGTGAACTCGGCATCTCCCAGATCGTCTGGTCACCGATTGCCCAGGGCGTGCTCAGTGGCAAGTACCTGCCCGGCGAGCCGCCGCCGGCCGGTTCCCGGGCCACCGATAGCAGCGGTGGCGCCGACATGATCAAGCGCTTCATGTCCGATGAGGTGCTGCGACGGGTGCAGGCGCTGCGCCCGATCGCCGACGAGCTCGACCTGAGCATGGCTCAGCTCGCGGTCGCCTGGGTGCTGCAGAACGATAATGTTGCGGCGGCGCTGGTCGGTGCGTCACGGCCCGAGCAGGTGCACGACAACGTCAAGGCGGCCGGCGTCCGGATACCGGAGGCGGCACTGCGCCGGATCGACGAGGCGCTGGGTGACATCGTCGAGAGCGATCCCGCCAAGACCGCCGAGAGCGCCCCGCGCCGCAGACCGGCCTAGATCTGCTCGCCCAACTGCACCCGGGGCAGTGGCCGGCGCCAGTTGCGCGGAAAATATGCCCGGCTGCCGGCGTAGAAGCCCAGCGACATCGCCGAATCCCGACTCTGCAGGCCGCGGTCGCGGGCCAGCCGGCGAATCCGGTTGCCGGTGAAGAACCACTCGAGGATGAGCAGGAAGAACAGCACCAGGGTCAGGATCTGCAGGGGCTGGATGACATAGCCGACGAGCAGCAGCGGAAACAGCAGCAGCAGGTAGTTCGAGGCCATCCGATGCGAGTCGACATAGTCGCGGGCCAGTTCGCGCACCTGGCCCTGGTCGCGTCGCGGCAGCACCCGCGGGTCGCCTGACTTCATCGCGTCCTTGTACTCGGCCGGGGTCAGCTTGCGCTGCCCGGCCACCTTGGCCTTGGCACCGTGCTGCTTCTGCCAGGCGGCGGCCTCCTTGCGGGTCTTCGGGGCCGGCGCGACCGGGGCGGACTTGGTGCGCCGCTTGGGAGTCGGCCGGCCCTTCGCCACCGGGGTGGGGTGCCCGCTGCCCTGCTCGGCCTTGGTCAGATCGACCCCGCCCGACTCGGCCTGCGGGTCGACACCGGTGGACGATTTGCGAAGGAACCTGGTCACGATGCTGCTTTCTGCTCGGGGTGTGCGGTGTTCGCGCCGGGACGATCGGGCAGGGCCAGCATCCGCTGCAACGCGGTGCGGGCGTGGCCGGCGACGCTCGGCTCGACGCTGATCTGGTTGACCACTTCGCCGCGCACCAGCGATTCCAGGCTGTGCACCAGGTGGGGCAGGTCGATCCGGTTCATCGTGGCGCAGTAGCAGACGGTGGATTCCAGAAAGCTGATCTGCTGATCCGGGTAGTTCTCGGCAAGCCGGCGAACCAGGTTCAGTTCGGTGCCGATCGCCCACCGGGAACCGGCCGGCGCGTTCGCGACGGTGTTGATGATGAACTCGGTCGAGCCGACCAGATCGGACTGCTCGACCACCTGATAGCTGCATTCCGGGTGTACCAGCACCTGGACGCCGGGCACCCGGGCCCGCACCGCAGCCACCTGGGCCGGGGTGAAGCGGCCGTGCACCGAGCAGTGCCCGCGCCACAGGATCATCCGGGCCGCCTGCAGTTGCGCCAGGCTGAGGCCGCCGTTGGGCAGTGCCGGGTTGTAGACCACGCAATCGTCCAGGCTCAGGCCGAGTTCGCGCACCGCCGTGTTGCGGCCCAGGTGCTGATCGGGCAGGAACAGCACCTTGCCGGTGCCGGGAGCGTGCTGTTCGAAGGCCCAGCGCAACGCCCGCTCGGCGTTGGACGAGGTGCACACCAGCCCGCCGTGCTCGCCGGTGAAGCCCTTGATCGCGGCCGAGGAGTTCATGTAGGTGACCGGGACGGTGTGCTCGGCGATGCCGGCCTCGGTCAGCGCGTCCCAGCAGTCCAGCACCTGGATCTCACCGGCCATGTCGGCCATCGAGCAGCCGGCCGCCAGATCTGGCAACACCACCCGCTGGTCGGCCGAGGTGAGCAGGTCGGCCGATTCGGCCATGAAGTGCACGCCGCAGAAGACGATGTAGTCGGCTTGTGGACGGGCCGCGGCGTCGCGGGCGAGCTTGAACGAGTCACCGGTCACGTCGGCGAACTGGATCACCTCGTCGCGCTGGTAGTGATGGCCGAGCACGAAGACCTTGTCGCCGAGTGCGGCCTTGGCCGCCCGGGCGCGCTCGACCAGGGTCGGGTCCGAGGCGGCCGGCAACTCGCCGGGGCAGTCCACGCCACGCTCGGAGTCGGCATCGCTGCCACGACCCAGAAGCAGCAGAGCGCGTGTTGAACCGCCGGCCTCGTGCGCTGCGTATGCATCCTTAGAGGCGGGCTCCGCCGGAGCGAATTCGGCAGGGGCTGATCCATCAGAAGCTGTTCTTCCAGAAGCTGCGTTTCTGGAGGTGTCGACGCCGGTCACAGGTAACAGTCTGCCTGCTCCGGTGCCGATCGGTGGCCACGGGTCGCCGGCCGTTCGAATCAGCGGCTGGACGGCCCGGACCGGTAGCCAGAGCCAGGGAGAGGATATCGAGGATGAGCAGGACCGATAGCCCGAGCGGACCGGCCGTGGTGGCCGATGTCAGGCGTCGTGCCAACGGCTGGCCGGTGCTTCCGATGCGGATCTTCCTCGCGGCGCTGTTCCTGTTCGCCGGCTACGCCAAGCTGAGCTACCCGGGCTTCTTCGACCCGAAGTCGGTGTCCGGGCTCAAGGCCTCGGTGGACGCGGTCAAGCACGGCACCCCGATCGGCGGCGTGCTCGGCCCGCTCAGCGACCACCCGTCGCTGTTCGGTCACATCACCGCCTTCGCCGAGATCGCGATCGGGTTGGGCCTGCTGGTCGGCCTGTTGACCCGGATCGCGGCCCTCGGCGGGATGGTGCTGACGGTGCTGATCGTGCTGAGCATCGACTGGGGCGGCGTGAAGCAGTACACCGGCTCCAGCGGCTGGTTCACCTCGGTCGACCTCGCGGTGGCCGCCGCACTGTCGGTGTTCGCGCTGGGTGGCGCCGATCCGGTGTCGCTGGACGCGCTCATCTGGCGCAGGCGGTTACGGCGCAACGCCCGCGACGATGCCGAGCCGGGTTTCCGGGACAACGAACTCGACGACTCCCGGCGCCGGTTGCAGGGCGATCCCGACTATCCCAACGCCGGTAATCCCAACGCCGGCTATCCCAACGCCGGCAATCCCAATGCCGGTAGTCCCAACGCCGGTAATCCCAACGCCGGCTATCCCAACGCCGGCAATACCCACGACTCGTCCCGTGCGGACTATCCGCCTGCTGACTACCGGCCGGCGGACTCGTCTCGGACGGATTCGGCCCGCTACTCCGAGCCCGACCAGCCGACCCAGCAGTTGCCCCACCCGCCGGCCCCCGAGCCGGAGCCGAACTCGCTGTGGAACGCCGGACGCCGCGAGCCGGCAACCCCGGCCGGCCGGACCGACGGTGCGGGCGAGCAGCGCGAACGCGACGGCGACCGGTGATCAGCTCGGTGTAGGCCCGGAGCCATCCTCGCCGTAGGATAGGAATAGCGACCGGGTTGCACCGGTTGCGCAATAGAGTGCTAACCGGACGGGCGTCGGCCCGGCCGCGACTGTTTGGGGATTACATGACTGCAACCGAGGTTTCGATCACCACGCCAGACATCGCCACCGCACCGGTCGCGTTGACCGGCGCCGCGGCGTTGAAGGTCCGCGAGCTGCTCGACGCCGAGGGCCGCAATGACCTGCGACTGCGGGTTGCGGTGCAGCCCGGTGGTTGTGCCGGCATGCAGTACCAGCTGTTCTTCGACGAGCGCTCGCTGGACGGCGACCTGGTCATCGACCAGCCGCTGGAAGGCAGCATCGCCACCGTCCCGCTGGTGGTGGACCGGACCAGCGTGCCGTTGATCACCGGCTCGACCATCAGCTACACCGACACCATCGAGAAGCAGGGTTTCGAGATCGACAACCCGAACGCGGGCGGCGGCTGCGCCTGCGGCAACTCCTTCTGCGGCTAGCACTTCTGCGGGCTGGATACAGGCGGCTCGCAAGCCTCAAGCACCACACCGGCGTCGCCCACCCCCCGGCTCC
>JBPCPA010000302.1:0-3548 GCA_050999655.1 Jatrophihabitans sp. | reverse complement strand
GTGTCTACCTTGTCGGTGGCCACCTCCAGCAGCGGCTCGTCCGCGGTTACCTCGTCACCTTCCTGCTTGAGCCAGCGGGTAACGGTTCCCTCGGTCACGCTTTCGCCGAGGCGCGGCATGGTCACTGAGACCGGCATGTGTCTGGCTCCTTCTGCAGGCGGTATGTCGTCGATGAGGCCGGGCTAGCGGCGAGCGTGCATCAGTCGTGGACGTGCAATGGCTTGCCCGCCAGCAGCAGGTGCGCCTCGCCGATGGCCTCGGACTGGGTCGGGTGCGGATGAATGAGCTGGGCGACCTCGCTGGGCAGGGCCTCCCAGTTGTAGATCAGCTGGGCTTCGGCGATCAACTCGCCGACCCGGTCGCCGACGATGTGCACGCCGAGCACCCGGCCGGTGCCGTCGGAATTCTCGGCGATGAGCTTGACCGCGCCCTTGGTGTTCAGGATCGCGCTGCGGCCGTTGCCGGACAGGTCGTAGTTGACCGTTTTGATGTTGTCGGCACCGTACTTCTCTGCGGCCTGCGCCTCGGTGAGCCCGACCGAGGCGACCTCGGGGCTGGAGTAGGTGATCCGGGGAACGCCGGCATAGTCGATCGGTACCACCGGCAGGCCGGCCAGGTGCTCGGCCACCATGATGCCCTCGGCGAAGCTGACGTGGGCCAGCTGCAGGGTCGGGATCAGGTCACCGACGGCGTAGACGCCTTCGACGCCGGTTCGGCAGTACTCGTCCACCGTGACGAAGCCGCGCTCCATCGTGACGCCGGCCTCCTCGTAACCGAGGTTGGCCGAGGTGGGACCGCGACCGACGGCGACCAGCAACAGCTCGGCCTCCAGCGTCTCGCCACCCTCGAGGTGTACCCGGACGCCACTGTCGGTGCGCTCCACGCTCTCGAAGCGGACGCCGAGTTTGAAGCCGATCTTGCGGCGGCGGAAGGCCCGTTCCAGCAACTTGGAGTTGGCCTCGTCCTCCAGCGGCACCAGATGCGGCAGCGCCTCGACGATGGTCACCTCGGTTCCGAAGGACGTCCAGGCGCTGGCGAACTCGACGCCGATGACGCCGCCGCCCAGCACGATGGCGCTCTGAGGCACGTGGTCGAGCTTCAGTGCGTGCTCGCTGGCGATCACCCGCTCGCCGTCCAGTTCCAGGCCCGGCAGCGTCCGCGAGTACGAGCCGGTGGCCAGGATCAGGTTGGTGCCGGTGAAGGTCTCGCCGCCGACGCTGACCTGCAGTGGCCCGGACACTCGGCCCTCGCCCTCGACGATCTTGATGCCGCGGCTTCTGATCAGGCCTTCCAGACCCTTGTGGTTCTTGTTGATCACGCCGTCCTTGTACTTGTGGACGCCGGCCATGTCGATGCCGTCGAAGGTGGCGTTCACGCCGAACTGAGCACTTTCGCGGGCACCGTCGGCGATCTCGCCGGCGTGCAGCAGCGCCTTGGTCGGGATGCACCCGCGGTGCAGGCAGGTGCCGCCGACCTTGTCCTTCTCGATCAGCACGACGGTCTTGCCCAGCTCGGCGGCTCGCAGTGCCGCGGCGTAGCCACCGCTGCCGCCGCCGAGGATCACGACGTCGAAGTGGTTGGGGCCCTGTTCGCCTGCCACGAAATCTCTCCCAGCTTCGAGGCAGTGCCTCGATGGTCACCGTTGTCCATGCGGCTCGACACAGAGCCTGGTCCATCTTGTCACTTCTACCGGCCTGCCGGTCAGCCGGGCGGCGCGTTCTTCACCACGGCCCAGGCCCGGATGCCATCATTGCTGGCGAAGTTCCAGCCGGTCTCGACCGCACCGCTGCCGGGGCTCTACCGGCGGGTGGGACGGCTCCACCGGCGAGGGGGAGGGGAGGAAACGATGAGGTTGTTCGCCCGCGCGAGATCGCGCGGTGGCGAGGGATCGGGGACGTTGCGCACCGGCACGTCGGCCGACACCGCCCACCTGGAGGAGTTCATCCACAGCCGGTCCGGCGTGGAGGCCTACGTCGAGCCCCGGACCACGGTCACCGACACCACCATCCTGCTGGTCGCCCATGATGGCGAGTGGACACGACGCCGGGTGGACGGACCGCACGGCGCCGAGGTCTTTGCCCGGCGGCAGGCGATCCCGCTCTACGACGCCGGCGTGGTCGGCTACCCGCAGCGGATGCGCGAGTACAACGCCCGCCGCAAGGCCTGAGCGCGACCGGCCAGGTCGGCCAGGTCGGCCAGGTCGGCCAGGTCGGCCAGGTCGGCTAAGTCGGCTAAGTCGGTGAGGTCGGCACAGCAGGACGGGACGTACCCTCAGCGCTCCTGCTGTGCCAGGTCGGTCAGCGTGGCCAGAATGGTGCGTACCCCGAAGCCGGTACCGCCGCGCTGGTTGTAACCGCCGGCGCTGCTGGCGAAGGCCGGACCGGCGATGTCCAGGTGCACCCATTGGACGTCCTCGGCGACGAAGTCCCGCAGGAAGCTGCCGGCCACGAGCATCGAGCCCCAGCGCTCCTTGGGCAGGTTGACGATGTCGGCAATCGGGGAGTCCAACCGCGGTCGTAGGTCGTCGGTCAGCGGCATCGGCCACAGCGATTCGCCCACCGCCGAGCCGGCCGCCACCACCCGGTCCCGAAAGGCCTCGCTGCCCATGGCGCCGGCGGTGTGCTCGCCGAGAGCCACCACCTGCCCGCCGGTCAGGGTGGCCGTGTCGATCAGGTAGTCCGGCTCGTCCTCGCAGGCCCGCAGGATCGCATCGGCCAGGATCAGCCGGCCCTCGGCGTCGGTGTTGTCCACCTCGACGGTTCGCCCGTCGTGCATCCGCAGCACGTCCGACGGTCGAAAGGACGTGCCGGAGACCGCATTCTCGGCCATCGGGACGGTCGCGGTGACCGCGATCGGCAGTTTGAGCCGGGCGGCGGCGATCACCGCCTCCACCGTGGCGGCGGCCCCGGCCATGTCCGACTTCATCAACGCCATCATGGTCAGCTTGAGGTCCAGACCACCGGTGTCGAAGGTGATGCCCTTGCCGACCAGCGCGACCCGCGCGCGGGCCCGGGCCGGCTGGTAACTCATCCGCACCAGCCGCGGTGGGGTCGCCGACCCGCTGCCGACCGCCACGATGCCGCCGTAGCTGCCGCGGGCCAGCGCGCGCTCGTCCAGCACCTCGACGGTGAGCCCGGCGGCCTCGCCCTGCTCGCGGGCATAGTCGGCGAAGGTGACCGGGTTCAGGTGGTTGGGCGGGCTGTTCACCAGATCGCGGGTGTTGTTCACCGCGGTTGCCACGATCCTGGACCGGCGCAGCGCTGCCCGGGCCGCTGGGTCACTGGGATCGGGGACCGCGATATCGACCCGGCGCAGCGTCGGCGCGCCGGCCTGGGACTTGAACCGGTGATAGCGGTACGCCCCGAGCAGCGCGCCTTCGCAGAGGGCCCCGATCAGCTCGGGGTCAGCATCGTCACCGATGGCGATGGCCACCCGCTTGGCCTTGTTGACCGCTCGCAGCGCCGCCCCGACCGCCCGGCGGACGGCCTCGGGGTTGAGCCGGTCGCCACCGGTCCGGCCGAGCCCGGTCACCAGCACCAGAGCCGGAC
>JBPCPA010000327.1:0-9150 GCA_050999655.1 Jatrophihabitans sp. | reverse complement strand
GGGGCGTTGGATGCCGACGCCGGCCGGGATGCCTCGGCCTGGCAGGACGCGTTAGCAGATTACTTCGAGGAATACGATCGAATCGGGAGCGGAGCGACCGCCCGGGGGACGGCGTTGTTCCGGGTCGAGGTCGATGCTGAGGTCCATGCGCAGGAACGCCGGTGGCTGGTCAGGCAGACCTTCGACGATCCCGGCGATGATCGCGACTGGGGCATCAGCGCGATCGTGGACCTTACTGCCAGTGACGAGGCCGGCGAGGCGATCATCCAGATCACCGCGGTCGGTCCGGCCTGAATCAGGTTGCCAACACGGTAAAACAGGCGATCTTGGGCTTTGCCTGGCACAGTGGCCGGCATGGCAGATGTCACGTCGCTCATCATGGACGACCACGAATGGTTCCGCAGACAGTTCGCCCGGTTGGACGATGCGCGAACCCCCGAAGACCTGCGGGCCGTCTGGGAACCACTCGCCCAGCGGCTGGAAACCCACGCTGCTGCCGAGGAGACGATCTTCTACCCGGCGCTGCTCAGCCAGGGCGTGCAGGACGAGGCAGTAGCTGAAACCGAGGATGCCATCTCAGATCACAACAAGATCCGCGATGCCATCGCCGAGGCCGGCCGGCACCAGGTCGGCAGCCCAACCTGGTACGAGGCGGTCGGACAGGCACGTACCGAGAACAGCGAGCACCTGGCCGAGGAGGAGGACGAGGGCCTGCCCGACTTCCGCAAGCACGCCAGCGACGAACTGCGCGAACGGCTCGGCGGTCTGTGGGTGCAGTTCTACGCCAGCCATCCCGGCGGCCTCGGCGTGTCTGGTGAGGATGTGAACCCTCAGCAGTACCTGGACGAGCATCGCTGAGCCGGTGGGCTCCGGTCGCCATCACCAGTAGTGACAGGAATTGGCTCCCGAGAGTGATAAGTCTGCCGGTGGAATGGCCGCCAAGAATGACAATCGGTGCAAAAACTTAGTCGCAACGTTACGGCTTGACGTTTTATTGGCGTGAAAACTACCGCCGGTGTCTGCAAGCCGATACCGTCCGAATCGTTCTGCATTTCCTTACAGGAGGTTCGTTGAGCACCTCTAGCACCGAGACGAAAGTCTCTCGCGCGCTGAGTTGGAGTAAGACCATCGATCGCACCCTGGTGCATCGTGACGCCATTGCCGAGGTCCTGCTGACCGACGTGGCACGAGTGTCCGACACCGAGTTCGCGGTCGCCGCCCAATGGCCACGCTCTCATAGGGTTTACCGGCCTGACAGCCAAGGACGGCATGATCCGATGCTGATCCTGGAGACGGTTCGCCAGACTGGCCTGGCGGTGTCCCACCTCGGGTTCGACATCGGGTTCGACCAGCATTCGGTCATGCGTGATGTCGGGTTCGAACTCGACCCGGATGCCGAGCCACGGGCGCTGGTGACTGCAACAGATGTGACCGTTCGGGTTACCTGTCAGAATGTGGTTCGCCGGGCGGGTGCATTGCGGAGCATGACCGTGGTGCTGCGATTCATCGCCGACGATATCGAGTTCGCGGTGGGAACCGGCACCATCAGCTGGCTGTCGGCCAGCACCTACGCCGCGCTGCGGGCCCGGGCCGCCACCCGCGGCAGCACCGGTGTGAACTCCTGGAACAGCGGTCGGTTCAAGGTGCAGGCCTCGGCGCGCCGGGCGGCGCCGGACGCGCTGCTCGCTCCCACCCGCACCCCGGGCCGGTCCCGGCAACTGGTGGTGCCGCTGAACCATCCGGTGTACTTCGACCATCCCCTCGATCACGCCCCGGGGATGCTGCTCATCGACGCAGCCTGGCAGGCGGCCGCGGCGTTGCACGGGGAGGCAGCCCGCCTGGTCGGATGCATGATGGGTTGCCCGGCCTTCACCGAACTGGGGGTGGCGACCAAGATCCAGCTGAAGCCGACCTCGGGTGACACCACGCTCTTCTCGGTCGAGCAGGGTGGCCGAGCCACTGCCTCCGGCCGGTTCCGAATCGCGGTCTAGCCTGCGCCCGATGGCGCCTGCTCATTCGGTCATGGCCGGTGGGGTGCTCCGCTAGCGGCCGGCGCCGTTCAGGCTGACCGCGACGGCGACCGGCACCTCACGCCGGATCGTGGCGCGCACCCGGCGCACGGCCCGCTGAGTGGCCAGCCAGTCCGGCTCGGCGGCGATACCCACCAGGAAGACTCGCCAGAACTCGTCCAGCCTGGCCTCCAGATCCTGCCGGCCGGTGAGCATCTCCGAGACGTGCTGCACACCGAAGAAGCCGCCGACCAGCGCACGGGCACTGGCAGCCGGCATCACCGCCGGCAACAACAGCCCTTCGCGCCGGGCCCGGGCGAACATCGTCTGCAGTTCGTTGATCCAGCCGACGAACGGGGTGGGCATGTCGGCGTTGACCAGGCTGCGCTCGAAGGACAGTCGAACGCCAGCGGTGACCAGCACGTCGTCGCGGAACCGGGCGCCTACCTCGTAGGTGAGCGCGACGATGCTGATCAGGGCGTCCGGCGAGTGCTCGACGATGGCCGCGATCATGTCGGGCCACTGCGCGAACTGCTCCTCGACGATCGCCACCGCGAGGGCTTCCTTGCTCGGAAAGTGGAAGTACACCGCGCCCTTGGTGACGCCGGCCGCATCCACGATGTCGTTCATGCTGGCGGCCAGAAAGCCGGTTCGGGCAAACACCCCCGCGGCAGCTGTGAGCACGCGTCCGCGCGTCAGCACCGCCCGTTGCTGCATCGCCACAGATGTCGCCTCTCCTACGCGAATTGGCAAAGTCTAGCGGTAACTTTCGGCCAATAACCTAAAGGGGAAAATGACCATTTCGTCCCGTGTCCCGAAAAAGACCGCGTGGTCGGTTTACTTTTCTAGCGCCGGGAGTTACTGTGACTTCAGCGGCGCGCGGAGTCAGGTCAACTCCTGCAGCGCCGCGCTTACTTTTCATGCCGATACTTCACGGCACCCGGCCTGCCGATATTCAGATATCAGGGCACTGCTGGCAGAACACCCATAGCCCGCCGGTCAGCTGCCCGTCTCGCGATGTTTGTCCCTGCCGCTTGCGAACCTCTCCCCTGCCGCACCCACCGCAACCGCCGGCGCCGCTCGATCACCCGCCCGGACCAACTACCGTCGAAGCTAGTACTCAGCGGGCTAGCCTGCGACCCGAGCGGAGGTGGCGATGACCGGACGGCAGCGGCCGGGACGCCGGCAGTTCCTGTCCTCGGCCGGCCTGCTGGTCGGCGGGGCCGCGCTCGGCACCGCCGGCGGCGTCCGGCTCGGCCAGGACGGAAGCCATCAGCCGGCACCGGCCGCCGCCAGTTCGGCTGACCCACCGATCGCCTTCGACGGGACGCACCAGGCCGGGGTGGTCGAGCGACCGCCCGCCAGCCTGCGCTTTCTGGCGCTCGATCTGAGCGCCGGCGCCGGGACCACCGCCGGATTGCGCGCGGTGTTGCAGCGGTTGTCGATGACCGCCCGGCTGCTGATGGCAGGCGATTGGCCGGCCGGCACCGACGGCATCGCCACCGGCCTTCGCCCGGCCGGGCTCACCGTGACCATCGGGATCGGCGGCTCCGGCCTGGTCAAGGCCGGCCGGCCCGTCCCGCCGCCGCTGCAACCGCTGCCGGCCTTCGCCGGCGACCACCTGCAGCCGGCCCGCTCCGGCGGCGATCTGGGCGTCCAAATCTGCGGGGAGGACGCGCTGGTGGTGGCTGCAGCGACCCGCGCTCTGCTCACGGCGGTGCGTCCGGACGCCGCCGTCCGGTGGTCGCAGGCCGGCTTTCTACGCGGTGCCGCGGCCACCGATGCCCAGGCGACGCCGCGCAATCTGATGGGACAGTTGGACGGCACCGACAACCCCACCGGTGCCCGGCAGCGGCTGGCGGTCTGGGTGCCGGCCGGGGTGGCCCCGGCCTGGATGGCCAACGGCAGCTACCTGGTGTGCCGGCGGATCCGGATGCTGCTCGATTCCTGGGAGCGCCTCGACCTGGCCACGCAGGAGGCCGTGATCGGTCGCCGCAAGGACACCGGCGCGCCGCTGACCGGCCATGCCGAACACGACGATCCGGATTTTGCCGCCGAGCAGGACGGCCGACCGGTCATCGCGGCCGGCGCGCACCTGCGGCTGACCCATCCGGCCAACAATGCCGGTGCGAGCATGCTGCGCCGCGGCTACGCCTTCGACGACGGCCTGGACGCCGCCGGCCAGCCGGACCTGGGCCTGTTCTTCCAGGCCTTTCAGACCGATCTGCACCGGGTCTTCGTTCCGATCCAGCGCAAGCTGGCCGCCGGCGACGCGCTGCGCCGGTTCATCCGGCACGAGGCCTCGGCGCTGTTCGCGATCCCGGCCGGTGCCAGCCCCGGCGGGTTCGTCGGCGAGGCGCTGTTCTGACGCGAGCGCGGACGGTGGCCAGCTCGGACTCTATCGAAGTTGACAACGATATTCATTAAGGGTTAGCTGGGCCTATGAGCCGTCGACCCCCGTTCCGGCGCGTCGCAGCCGCCGGGCTGGCCTGCGCGCTACTGGCCGGTTGCGCGACCACAGCCCGGTCAAACCCGGCCATCGGCGGCACCGGCGCACCGGCGCTCACCGCGCTCACCGCAGTCGCCAGCATCAACGCCTGGGGCAGCATCTTGACCCAGCTGGGCGGTGACCGGGTACGGACCATCTCGATCATCAGCAACCCGAACACCGATCCGCACGACTACGAGCCGACGCCGGCCGACAGCCGGGTGATCGCCGGCGCCAAGCTGCTGGTGGTCAACGGCGTCGGCTATGACTCCTGGGCCGGCAAGGTGGCCAGGGCCAACCCGGACCCGTCCCGACAGACCGTCGACGTCGGCAGGCTGATGTCGGTCCCGGACGGGGGCAACCCGCACCGCTGGTACTCCCCCGCTGATGTCAGGACCGTCGCCGATCAGATCACCGCGGACCTCTCGCGTGCGGACCCCGCCGATGCCGGTTACTTCGAGGGCCGGCGGCAGGCCTTCGAGAACACCGGCCTGGCCGAATATCACCGGCTGATCGCGGCCATCAAGACCCGCTATGCCGGCACTGCGGTCGGCGCCAGCGAGAGCATCTTCACCCCGCTCGCCCAGGCGCTCGGCCTGGACCTGATCACGCCGGCCAGCTTCCTGGCCGCGATCAGCGAGGGAACCGATCCGTCGGCGGCCGACAAGGCCACGATCGACAGCCAGCTCTCCCGGCGCCAGCTCGCGGTGTACGTGTTCAACAGCCAGAACGCCACGCCCGACGTTTCTGCCCAGGTACAGCTCGCCAAGCAGGAAGGCATCGCGGTGTCGTCGGTGACCGAGACGCTGTCGCCGGCCGGGGCCAGCTTTCAGGACTGGCAGTGTGCCCAGTTGCGAGCGCTGCAGGCCGCGCTCGCCCAGGCCACCGGACGCTGACATGCGCCTAGCGGGGCAACACCGATGAGCCGGGCCGACCACGATGCGGTGGTGCGCCTGGACGGGGCCGAGGTGCGGGTAGGCGGCCGGACGATCTGGTCGCAGGTGAGCCTGGCGGTGCCGGCCGGTGAGTTCGTGGCGGTGCTCGGACCGAACGGGGTCGGCAAGTCCACCCTGCTCAAGGCGGTGCTCGGGCTACAGCCGTTGGCCGAGGGCTCGGTGACGGTGCTCGGCGGTCCGGCCGGCCGGTACAACAGCGGAATCGGTTACCTGCCGCAGCGGCGGGCCTTCGACCCCGCCACCCGGGTTCGCGGCATCGACATCGTCCGGCTGGGGTGGGACGGCGACCGCTGGGGGCTGCCGCTGCCACGCTGGCTGGGCGGCAGCCGGGCCAGGCAGGCCGACCAGCGGGTCCGCGAGGTGATCGCGCTGGTGGGCGCCGAAGGCTACGCCCAGCGCCCGATCGGGCAATGCTCCGGCGGCGAACAGCAACGGCTGCTGATCGCCCAGGCGCTGATCCGGCGGCCGGCGCTGCTGGTGCTCGACGAGCCGCTGGACAGCCTGGACGTCACCAACCAGGCGTCGGTCAGCGCGCTGATCCAGCAGGTCTGCCGGGAGTTCGACGTCGCGGTGCTGCTGGTGGCCCACGACGTGAATCCGATCCTGCCCTACCTGGACAAGGTGATCTACCTGGCGCACGGCGGCGCGCTGATCGGCACGCCGGACGAGGTCATCACCGCCGACACCCTGACGATGCTCTACGACACCCCGATCGACGTGCTACGCGATCGGGCCGGCCGGTTGGTGGTGGTCGGCCAGCCCGACACCCACGCCGAGCACCGCCGATGACCGGTGGCCTGAGCTGGAACCTGATCGAGGACGTCCGGCAACTGCTCAGCTTTCACTTCATGCTCAACGCGCTGCGTGCCGGGACGATCGTCGCGGTGGTGGCCGGCGCGATCGGCTACTTCATGGTGCTGCGCAGGCAATCCTTCGCCGGGCACACCCTGGCCGTCATCGGCTTTCCGGGAGCGGCCGGCGCGACCTGGCTCGGCGTCAACGCCGTCTTCGGCTACTTCGGCTTCTGTATCGCCGGCGCACTGATCATCGCGTTGCTGCCGGGCAGCGGGCGGCCCCGGTCCGGCCTCGGTGGTTACGGCGAGGAATCGGCCGTGATCGGCACCGTCCAGGCCTTCGCGCTGGCGTGCGGATTCCTGTTCGTGAGCCTGTACAGCGGCTTCCTGTCCGGACTGAACGGGCTGCTGTTCGGCACCATCACCGGGGTCAGCGACGAGCAGGTGCTGGTGCTGCTGGTATCCGGCGGGCTGTGCCTGCTGGCCCTGGCTGCGATCGGGCGCCGGTTGCTGTTCGCCAGCATCGACCCGGACGTGGCGCAAGCCGGCGGGGTCGGCGTCCGACTGCTGTCGGCGGCCTTCCTGGTGCTGCTCGCGGTCGCCGCCGCCGGCACCAGTCAGGTCACCGGCAGCCTGCTGGTCTTCGCGTTGCTGGTGGCGCCGGCCGCCGCCGCATCCCGGCTCACCGCCCGGCCAACGCTCGGCCTGCTGCTGTCGGTGCTCATCGCGCTGGCAGTCACCTGGATCGGCGAGGGGGCGGCGTTCTTCTCCCCGTACCCGATCGGCTTCTGGGTGAGCAGCCTGGGCTTCGCGACCTTCCTGCTCGCCAGTGGCTACCGCGCGCTGGCCGACCACCTGGGCCGGCGCCGGCCGGGCCGGGCCGAGCCGCTGCGCTCCGGGCACCAGGCACTGTCGTGAGCCGGCAACTGGCCAGCGATCCGATCACCGGCCTGGGCCACATGCTCGGCCATCCCTTCATCCAGCACGCGGTCACCGCCGGTACCGCCATCGCACTGCTGTCGGGTCTGGTCGGCTACTTCGTCGTGCTGCGGGGGCAGGTCTTCGCCGGTGACGCCCTGTCGCATGTGGCCTATGCCGGGGCGCTGGCAGCGCTGGCGGCCGGCGTGGACCTGCGGTTCGGGCTGTTCGCAGCCACCGTCGTGGTCGGCCTGGTGCTGGGCCTGCTCGGCGGGCGGGGCGTGGCCGACGACGTGGTCATCGGCACCACCTTCGCCTGGGTGCTCGGCCTCGGGGTGTTCTTTCTGGCCTACTACACCACCCACGCCAGCACCGGTAACGGCACCGCCAGCGTCACGGTGCTGTTCGGTTCCATCTTCGGGATCGGCGGGTCGGCGGCCACCACGGCCATCGTGGTCGCGGTGGCGTTGATCGCGCTATTGCTGGCCATCGCCCGGCCGCTGCTGTTCGCCAGCCTCGATCCGGGGGTGGCCGCGGCCCGAGGCATTCCGGTGCGGCTGCTCGGCCCGCTGTTCCTGGCCATCGTCGGCGCCACCGCCGCCGAGGCCAGCCAGGCAATCGGCGCGCTGCTGCTGTTCGGGCTACTGGCCGCGCCGGCGGCCGCGGCGCAGCGGCTGACCGACCGGCCGTGGCCGGCGCTGGCGCTGTCCGGGGCGCTCGCGGTGGCCGCGATGTGGCTGGGCCTGGGGCTGGCCTATGCCTTTCCGAGGTTGCCGGCAAGCTTCACGATCATGTCGGTGGCCACTGCTGAGTACCTGCTTGCCGCGCTGAGCACGGCCCGACTACCCGGCCGGACGGCCAGCCACCGCTGAACCCAGCTCGCTCAGCCGGCCGAATGCTCCGGGCACAGTCCGAACACTTCCAGGGTGTGGCTGATCTCGGTGTAGCCGGCCGCCGCGGCGACCCGTTCGGCCCACTCCTCGACCTCCGGTCCCGACACCTCGACACTGCGCCCGCAGACCCGGCACACCACGTGATGATGGTGCTGCGTCGGTTCGGCGGCCGGGCCGCACAACCGAAACTGGGCCTCGCCGTCGGCCCGGTGCACGATGTCGGCGCTGCCGAGATCGGCGAGCAGGTTCAGGTGCCGGTACACCGTGGTCAGGCCGATCTTGTGGCCCCGACCCCGGACCTCGTCGAAGAGCTCCTGCGCGGTGCGGAACCCGTCGGCCTCGCGCAGCACTTCTTCCACGGCGCTGGCCTGCCGGGTGTTGCGCAGCCGACCGGCCGGCCGCGGGGGCGATTCGGCTGTCGGTTGGTTCTCGGCCATCTCTGCAGGCTAATCCCTGTTCTCGACCGGCTGGTCCTCGAGCCATTCGGCGAAGTCACGCCGGCCGGTCAGGCCGCCCTCGGGCAGCAGGCCACCGGCCCTGATCGAGTGACCGACCCGGCCGGGCAGCGGCACCCGCACCACTCGCACCCGCTCGCCCCGGTGAGCCACCAGCCGCCTGACCAGCTCAGCCAGGTCCTCCTCCCGCGGGCCACCGAGATCGGGCACCCGACCGGCCGCCCGCCCGGTGGCCACCTCGATCAGCCGCTGCGACACGTCGGCCAGGTCGACCGGCCGGATCCGCATCCCGGGCACCGGCGCCCATCGCCCGATCAGCGATCGATCCAACATCTGCGAGGCAAACTCATGAAACTGGGTAGTGCGGACGATGCTGTGGGGCAGCTTCAGCCGGCCGGCCTGCTCGATCAGCACCCGTTCCTGGGCGAGCTTGGCCCGGCAATAACCCATCGGGACGGCATCGACGCCGACGATGGACAGCAGCACGTGGTGCACCACCCCGGCCGCTGCCGCAGCCCGGGTCAGGTTCGTGGTGCCCGCGACGAAGAAGTCGGTCTCGGTGCGCCGGGACAGGCTGGTCACGTTGCTGCAGTCGATGACCGCCTGCAACCCGTCCAGCGCGGCCGGCAGGCCGGCG